>NZ_JBEXYD010000166.1:0-1012 GCF_040630735.1 Kitasatospora sp. NPDC005748 | reverse complement strand
AACCGCTGCTGCGGATCCGTCGCCACCGCCTCACGCGGACTGATCCCGAAGAACTCCGCGTCGAACTCCCCCGCGTCGTAGAGGAACCCGCCCTCACCGGACACGCTCTTGCCCACCGCGTCCGGATCCGGATCGACCACGTCGCCGGGCCAGCCGCGGTCCGTCGGGAAGAGGCCGATCGCGTCCCCGCGCGCCTCCAGCAGCTCCCAGAACTCGGTAGGGGACGACACCCCGCCCGGGAACCGGCACGCCATCCCGACGATCACCACGCGGTCGTCCTCGGCCGACGCGCGTCGGACCACGGACCGTGCGGAGCCCGCCGACACGGGATCGGCCCCACCGACCAGCTCGCCCACCAGGTGGCCGACCAGGGCCGCCGGTGTCGGGTAGTCGAACACGATCGTCGCCGAGAGCCGCAGGCCCGTCACATTGCCCAGTCGGCTGCGCAGTTCGACGGCGGTGAGCGAGTCGAACCCGACGTCCCGGAAGGAACGTTCGGCGTCCAGGCCGGCCGGTCCGGCCATCCCCAGCACCAGAGCGGCCTGCGACAGCACCAGCTCCCGCACCACCTCTCGCTGCTCGTCCGGCCCCAGCCCGGCCAGCCGCGCGGCCAGGGCGTTCTGGGCGCCGACGGCGGCCCGGCCCGCCGAGCGGCGGGTGCGGGAGCCCTGGTGCCCGGCGCGGACCAGACCGGTCAGCAGCGGCGGCACCTCGCCGGAGTTCCGCAGGGCGGCCAGGTCCAGCCTGGCCGTCACCACGAGCGGCGCGGCGGCGCGGGCGGCCGCGTCGAGCATGCCGAGCCCGTCGGCCGCGGGCAGCGGCCTCAGCCCCTGGCGGGACAGCCGGCGCCAGTCGGCGTCGGTGAGACCGCCGGCCATGCCGTCCTCCCACGGGCCCCAGGCCAGCGACACCGCGGCCAGGCCCTCGTGCCGCCGGTGAGCGGCCAGCGCGTCCAGGAACGTGTTCCCCGCCGCGTAGTTCGCCTGCCCCGGATTGCCCCAGACGCCGGCCA
>NZ_JBEXYD010000165.1:0-1046 GCF_040630735.1 Kitasatospora sp. NPDC005748 | reverse complement strand
TAGGGCACGTATTCGGTCGTGATCAATGGGTTCGAGTGAGGTCCTTGATCCAGATCATCGCGCCACGGAGGTGGAGGCCGGCGAGGTAGCTTTCCGGGGTCTTGTCATACCGGGTGGCGATGCCTCGCCAGGCCTTCAGCTTGTTGATCAGGCGCTCGACGGTGTTGCGCTCCTTGTAGAGCTCGGCGTCGTGGCTGACGGGACGGCCGCCCTGGCGGCCCTTCTTCTTCCGGTTGGCGCTCTGGTCCTTCTTCTCCGGGATGACCGCCTTGATATGGCGCTTGCGCAGGTGGGCGCGGTTGCCGCGTGACGAATAGGCCTTGTCTCCGGCTACCGCGTCCGGCCGGGTGCGGGGACGGCCGACGGGCCCGCGGACCCGGACCTTCTTCAGCACGGGGATGAACTGCGGGCTGTCCGCGGCCTGGCCCTCGGTCAGGATGAGAGCCAGCGGGCGGCACTTTCGGTCGCCAGCGCAATGGACCTTGCTGGTCTGCCCACCCCTGGAGCGTCCGAGCAGGGCGGCCTTCAGCCGGAGCCCGCGCCGACGCCGGATGCGTCGACGTTCTTCCCGTTTCGCGTCGCATGGGGCGTCCCGCCCGTCTTGTTCCTTCGGGCCTCCCCCTTTTGTCGAGCCTTCTCCGCCTCCTCGGCGGCCTTCTCCAGGGCGGCCATGGTGTCGGAGTCGAGGTGCATCCCGGCGGCGTCGTGGTGGGCCCGCACGGTGGTGGAGTCCACGCTGACCAGGGACAAGTCCACATCGCCGCGTTTCGCGGCTTCCGTGATCAGGCCCTCCATCAGGGCTTCGAAGACGCCGGCATCCCTCCACTGCCGGAACCGGTTGGAGACGGTCGACCACGCCCCGAACTCCGTCGGCATCTCCCGCCATTGCCCGCCCGTCCGGAATCGCCAGATCACGCCCTCAAACTGCTGTCGCAGCCGCTCCGGGTACGGGCCGTACTCGCCGATCGGCAAGTACGGCTCGATCAACACCCACTCCGCATCTGTCAGTTGCGCTCGCGTCACACACCACGGTCTACCGGATCAGG
>NZ_JBEXYD010000164.1:0-1055 GCF_040630735.1 Kitasatospora sp. NPDC005748 | reverse complement strand
TGCACCACATCCACCCGCTCCAACGACGGAGCACCGGGCACACCACGCACCACATCGAGCAGATCCCAGTCGACGAACGGCCCCAACGCCTCCGCGCACTCAGCCAACCGCCCCGCGAACACCGGCGACTCCGCCAACAGCTCCACACCCATCCCGACCCACTGCGAACCCTGACCCGGGAACACGAACACCACGCCGGAGGCGTCCAGCGGATCGGCCGTACCCTCCACCAGCGCGGGCGACGGCTCGCCCGAAGCCAGCGCACGGACGCCCGCCAGCGCCTGGGCCCGGTCCCCCGCGACGACGACGGCCCGGCGCTCCAGCCGCGCACGCCCCGAGGCCAGCGAACAGGCCACATCCGACACACCCAGGTCGTCCCGCGCCTCCCACCAGTCGGCCAACCGCGCGCCCTGCGCGCGCAACGCCGGCCCACCCCGCGCGGAGACGACCAGCGGCACCACCCCCGGCCCCGACGACGCGGCCGACGGCTCCTCCACCGGCGCCTGCTCCAGCACCACATGCGCGTTGGTCCCGCTGATCCCGAAGGAGGAGACAGCCGCCCGACGCGGCCGCTCCACCGAAGAACCCCACTCCCGGGCCTCCGACAGCAACTCCACCGACCCCGCGTCCCAGTCCACTTCCGGCGAGGGCTGGTCGGCGTGCAGCGTCCTCGGCAGCACACCCGCCCGCATCGCCGACACCATCTTGATCACACCCGCCACACCCGCCGCCGCCTGCGGATGCCCGATGTTGGACTTGACCGACCCGAGGTACAACGGCCGCTCCGCCGGGCGGTCCTGGCCGTAGGTGGCGAGCAGCGCGTGGGCCTCGATCGGGTCGCCGAGGCGGGTCCCCGTGCCATGGGCCTCCACCACGTCCACATCCCGCGCGGACAGTCCGGCGTTCGCCAGCGCCTGCCGGATCACCCGCTGCTGCGAAGGGCCGTTCGGCGCCGTCAGGCCGTTCGACGCACCGTCCTGGTTCACCGCACTGCCCCGCACCACCGCCAGCACCGGATGCCCGTTGCGCACCGCGTCCGAAAGCCGCTCCACCAA
>NZ_JBEXYD010000163.1:0-1070 GCF_040630735.1 Kitasatospora sp. NPDC005748 | reverse complement strand
TGTTCTGTCCCGTGAGGTTGGGGATGCGGCTGGCGGGTGGCTTGCCTGCGAGTGCGGTGTGTCCGCGGTGGTGATTGTAGGTGTGGAGCCAGTCGGGGTAGGCGTCGCGGCGTTCCTGTTCGGTGCGGTAGGGCCGGGCGTAGGCCCATTCGTCGAGCAGGGTGCGGTTGAAGCGTTCGACCTTGCCGTTGGTCTGCGGCCGGTAGGGCCGGGTGCGTTTGTGCGTGATGCCCTCGGCGGCGAGGGCATCACGCCAGGCGTGTGACTTGTAGCAGGCGCCGTTGTCGGTCAGCACCCGCTGGACGGTGATCCCGGCCCGGGCGAAGAATTCGTTCGCCCGGGCCCAGAATGCGGCGGCGGTCTCCTTGCGTTCGTCGGGGAGGATCTCGCTGTAGGCGAGGCGGGAGTGGTCGTCGACGGCGTTGTGCAGGTAGCTGTATCCGGCCCCGGAGCGGGTCCTGCGGCCGGCCTGGCGGCCCAGGGACCTGTGGCCGCCGCCGTCGGGGATGTTGCCGAGCTTCTTGATGTCGACGTGGACCAGCTCGCCCGGTGCGGCGCGTTCGTAGCGCCGCACCGGGCGGGCGGTGGCGCGGTCGAGGTGCGCGAGTCGGGCGAGCCGGTAGCGGGTCAGGACCCGGTGCACGGTGGCCGGGTTGAGCCGCAGCAGGTAGGCGATGCGGGCCGGTCCCCAGCGGCGCAGGACGCGGACCTTGACGATCCGCCGTTCGGTGCGGGTCGGGGTCCGGCGGGGGCTGCGGTGCGGGCGGCTGGAGCGGTCGGTCATGCCGGCCTCACCGAGCGCTCGGTAACGGTCGGCCCAGCGCTTCGCGGTGGTCGGCGAGACCTGGAAGCGCTCGGCCGCCCGCCGCAGTGGCCAGCCGTCCTCGACGACGCAGCGGGCCAGGCGCAGGCGTCCGGTCTCGGTCAGCGGTGCGTTACGGTGTGGCATGAGGGCCTTTCTGGGAGCCGGTGCAGATGTCGCAATCCACACCGAGCCAGAAGGCCCTCACTCATTTCAAGATCACCACGCCGTGAGCCCCGTCACCAACCTCCGTGGTCAGTACACCTAG
>NZ_JBEXYD010000162.1:0-1177 GCF_040630735.1 Kitasatospora sp. NPDC005748 | reverse complement strand
ACCGTTGTCGAGATGGAGCGCGGTTTCCTCTTCCTGATGGCCGTCAGCGACGGCTCCGCCCTCGCCGTCCTCGCCTCCCCGGACTCCGACATCGGCCTCGTCGGCTACGAGATGGCACTGCTCGTCGACCGCGCCGGCGCCGTCCTCACCCCCGCGCTCCGCGCAGAACTCCAGGGCAGTCTCCTGCACTGACGGTTCGTCGGATACCGTCCTGGTATTCGAAGCACCTCCACGCCCGTCCCGGGCCCGCTTCGGCGGGCTCGGGTTCGGACGTTGTACGGCCTTCGCACCACCGGCTCCGGACCCGTCCGGAGCTCGCACCGCACCGCCGCACCTTGTGAGGAGAGGAACCGTGACACCGCCCGACGACCGCAGCGGCCAGTACGGCGTTCCGTACCCTGGCACGGGCCATGACGCCTTCGGAGCACCCGGCGTCGCCGGCCACGGTCAGCAGCACGGCCAGTACGGCCAGTACGGCCAGCAGCAGTACGGCCAGCCGTACCCGCAGGAGCAGTACGACCAGTACGGCCGGCAGCAGCCGTCGTACGACGCGCCCCCGGCCGGCTGGCCGGCCCCGGGCAGGACGGACGGCCACCTCCCCGGCCGACACTCCGCCCCCGCCCCGCAGCCCGGCCGGCACCACTCCGGTCCCGGCCAGGAGCCGGCCCAGGAGCCGGGGTACGTCGAGGAGTTCGAGGACGACTACGACTCGGGCCCGCTGATCCGGCCGTTCGCGATGACCGGCGGGCGGACCAGACCGCGCTACGAGCTGGCGCTGGAGGCGCTCGTCTCGGCCGACGTCGACCCGCAGCGCCTGGCCACCCTGCTCCCCGAGCACCAGCGGATCTGCACCTTGTGCACCGAGGTCAAGTCCGTCGCCGAGGTGTCGGCGCTGCTCTCCCTCCCTCTGGGGGTGGCCCGCATCCTCGTGGCCGACCTGGCCGAAGCCGGCCTGGTCGCCATCCACCAGCCCGCTTCCGGCGGCGAATCCGGAAACCAGCCCGACGTCACGCTGCTCGAAAGGGTCCTCAGTGGACTTCGCAAGCTCTAACGCGGCCGCCCCCACCCGCGCCACCACCTCCGCGAAGATCGTCGTCGCCGGCGGCTTCGGTGTCGGCAAGACCACGCTCGTCGGCGCCGTCTCCGAGATCAACCCCCTGCGCACCGAAGCCGTCAT
>NZ_JBEXYD010000161.1:0-1196 GCF_040630735.1 Kitasatospora sp. NPDC005748 | reverse complement strand
CCGCCGCGAACGGAGCGATCTTCGCCTCGGCCAGCGAACGCACCGCCTCACGCAGCATCTCGTGCTCCTCGGAGATCCGGAAGAGATCGAAGTCCTGGCTCATGATCGGCACTCCTGTTTCGCGACGGTACTCAGTACCCTTCATTATGCATGCGCGTAGCAAAAAGGGAACTCAGTGCCTTCCCAGGGCGGTACTGAGTTCCCTATCCTTTTGCTGGCGTACGGAGGCCGTATCGCGGACGTACGCCGAGGACACACCCCGGCTGCCCGCCGGCCGTACGCCGGCGGCGCACAGCGAGCCGGCAGCCCAGTCCGAGTGCAGGGAGATGACACCGTGGTCCACTCAGCCATCGACGCCGACATCGACAGCACCCCGCTGTACTTCCAGCGCTGTACGTGGTGCAGCAACCCGACCTTCCAGCGGCTGCTCTGCCCCACCTGCGGCTCCACCGACCTGCGCCTGGAGCGCAGCCAGGGCACCGGCGTGGTGCGCCGGTGCGCCGTCGAGCAGGCCAGGACGCCCCTGGCCCGGCAGAAGTCGCTGATCCGGATGGCCGAGGGCTTCGACGTCTGGTGCATCGTCAGCGGTCTGCGCAGCACCGTCCCGGTGGGCACCCGGGTCCGGCTGACCCCGGCCCCCGACTCCGACCAGCCGGAGCTCACGCTGCTGCCGCAGGAGGAGCCCGAGCGGGTGCAGCCCGTCGAGCCGCGCCCGCTGCCGCCGAACCAGGGCGGCTTCACCCAGCACCTGGCGGCCTGCGCCGAGTAGTCCGCACACGTGCCGCGGGCGTCGCGGAGCAGGCCTGGACCACCTGCGGGACGCACGCCGCGCGGGGCAGCAGCGGATACGCCGGAGGGCGTGGCACCGGGTACTCGGTGCCACGCCCTCCGGCGCGTCGTGCTCGGTCGTGCGGTCAGCCCTTGCGGGCCTGGACCTCGCCGGTGAGCTGCGGCAGCACGGCGAAGAGGTCGCCGACCACGCCGTAGTCCGCCAGCTCGAAGATCGGGGCCTCCGGGTCCTTGTTGACGGCCACGATGGTCTTCGAGGTCTGCATGCCGGCCCGGTGCTGGATGGCACCCGAGATGCCGTTGGCCACGTACAGCTGCGGGGAGACCTGCTTGCCGGTCTGGCCGACCTGGTTGCTGTGCGGGTACCAGCCGGCGTCGACGGCGGCGCGCGAGGCACCGACGGCCGC
>NZ_JBEXYD010000160.1:0-1308 GCF_040630735.1 Kitasatospora sp. NPDC005748 | reverse complement strand
TCGGCTGACAGTGATGATGTTCGTGGTGATGTTGCTGGCGGGTCTGACCCTTCGGCTGACTGACGCTTCGGCTGTCTTGTTTGGGATTTGTCGGCCCGTCGGCGGCGTCACCACGCACGCGGCCGGACGGGCGTTGTGACTTCATAGGAGCCTGGCCAGAGGCCCCGTCACTGTCTTGTCCACCCGCCCGACCGGCGCGTGCCGCCCTCGGCTCGGACAAGCGACAAGGACGGACATGACCAGCATGACGCACGACGGCCCGGAGATCACCGGCGGAGTCGACACCCACGGCCTGACCCACCACGCGGCGGTGATCGACTCGCTTGGCCGACACCTCGCCGACCGGGAGTTCCCAGCCACCATCGTCGGCTACCGGGACCTGCTGGACTGGATACGCTCGCACGGCGTCCTGACCGCGGTCGGCGTGGAGGGCACCGGCGCCTACGGTGCCGAACTCGCCCGGGTGCTGGCCGCCGCGGGGGTCACGGTCGTCGACGTTGACCGGCCGGACCGAAAGACCCGGCGGCTGAAGGGCAAGTCCGACCCGATCGACGCCTACGCGGCTGCCACGGCGGTGGCTTCGGGACGGGCCACCGGCGTCCCGAAGAGCCGCGACGGTGTGGTCGAGGCCGCGCGCGTGCTGCGGGTAGGCCGCCGCAGCGCGGTGAAGGCCCGCACCCAGGCGATGAACCAGATCCGCGGCCTGCTCGTGTCCGCTCCGGCGGTCCTGCGCGAACAGCTCGCGGGGCTGGAACGGGGCGCCCTGATACGCACGCTCGCCCGGCTGCGGCCCGGTACGGACCTGTCGACGCCTCTCGCCGCGACCAAGGCGGCCCTGCGGTGCCTGGCCCGCCGCCACCAGGCGCTGGACGAGGAGATCACCGAGCTTGACGCCGAGATCGGCCCGCTGGTCCGGGAAGCCGCGCCCGACCTTCTCGCGCTGTTCGGCGTCGGCCCCGAGACCGCCGGCCAGCTTCTCGCATCGGCCGGGGACAACCCCGAACGGATGCGCTCCGAGGGAGCCTTCGCGCACCTCGCCGGCGTCGCACCGATCCCCGCCTCCTCGGGCCGCACCCACCGCCACCGCCTCAACCGAGGCGGTGACCGGGCCGCGAACAACGCCCTCCACACAATCGTGCTGGTCCGCATGCGCTACGACGAACGCACCCGCGCCTACGTCGCCCGCCGCACCAAGGAAGGACTGTCGAAGAAGGACATCACGCGCTGCCTCAAGCGCTTCGTCGCCCGCGAGGTCTACCGCGCACTGACCAGCACTCCAACCTCACGAATCACCCAACCCGACCTTGC
>NZ_JBEXYD010000159.1:0-1312 GCF_040630735.1 Kitasatospora sp. NPDC005748 | reverse complement strand
CTTGGGTTTTAAGGGTCGTTGCAACACCCCAGCTGAGGGGTTGCGATGGACTTCGAGATTCGTGGGGACCGGAAGCCGCAGGGGCCCAGGAAGCTCCGTGTCGAGCGGGAGGAATACTGCCGACTCGTGCAGCAGGGCTACAGCAACAAAGAGGCGTCCCGGCTCGTGGGGGTCCACGAGCGGACCGGCCGTGAGTGGCGCCACGGCCGGCCCGAGGGCCGCGTGAAAAGGCCGAGGCCGCCCGCGCAACCGGCGCGGGCGGCCGTCTCCTCGCCGCCCGGGCCGTCCCGGTACCTGCGCGAGGACGAGCGCATCCATATCGCCGACCGGCTGCGCGAGAAGGCGACCGTCCGCGCGATCGCGTCCGAGCTGGGCCGCAGCCCCTCCACGGTCAGCCGGGAGATACGCCGCAACCGCCACCCGGACAGCGGAAGTTACCGCCCGCACGCGGCCCAGGCCCGCGCCGACGCCCGCCGGCCCCGGCCCAAGCCCGGCAAGATCGCCCGCAACGCCGAGCTGCGGGAGGTCATCCAGCACCACCTGGACAAGAAATGGAGTCCCGAGCAGATCTGCCAGGCTCTACGGGACACCTTCCCCGACCGGCCGGAGATGCACGTGGCCCACGAGACCGTCTACCAGGCCCTCTACATCCAGGGCCGGGGCGAGTTGCGGCGCGAGCTGGCCGGCGCCCTGCGCAGTGGCCGGGCACGACGCGTCCCCCACCGCCAGGCCGCCGCGCGCAGGCCGCGCTTCGTCGACCCCATGGTGATGATCAGCGAGCGCCCCGCCGAGGTGGCGGACCGGGCCGTTCCCGGCCACTGGGAGGGCGACCTGATCCTTGGCAAGGACGGTGCCTCCGCGATCGGCACCCTGGTCGAGCGACACACCCGCTACGTGATGCTGCTGCACCTGCCGAACGGCCGCACCGCCGAACACGTGCGCGACGCTCTCGTGGAAACCGTCCAGACCCTGCCCGCCCACCTGGTGCGCTCGCTCACCTGGGACCAGGGATCCGAGATGGCCTCGCACGGCTCCTTCACCGTCGCCACCGGCGTCCCGGTCTACTTCTGCGACCCGGCCAGCCCCTGGCAGCGCGGCTCGAACGAGAACACGAACGGCCTGCTGCGACAGTACTTCCCCAAGGGCACCGACCTGTCCGCCCACGGCCCCGACCAGCTCGCGGCCGTCGCCGCCGAACTCAACGGCCGACCACGCAAAACGCTCGGCTGGGAAACCCCAGCCGAGCGCCTGCATAAACTCATCGCGGCCTGATCAAACCGACCACGTGTTGCAACGACCCCTAGAAACCGCC
>NZ_JBEXYD010000158.1:0-1383 GCF_040630735.1 Kitasatospora sp. NPDC005748 | reverse complement strand
CCCTCGGCCTATTAGTACCGGTCAACTCCACCCCTTACGAGGCTTCCATATCCGGCCTATCAACCCAGTCGTCTACTGGGAGCCTTACCCTCTCAAGGAGGTGGGAGTGCTCATCTCGAAGCAGGCTTCCCGCTTAGATGCTTTCAGCGGTTATCCCTCCCGAACGTAGCCAACCAGCCATGCCCTTGGCAGGACAACTGGCACACCAGAGGTTCGTCCGTCCCGGTCCTCTCGTACTAGGGACAGCCCTTCTCAACACTCCTACGCGCACAGCGGATAGGGACCGAACTGTCTCACGACGTTCTAAACCCAGCTCGCGTACCGCTTTAATGGGCGAACAGCCCAACCCTTGGGACCTACTCCAGCCCCAGGATGCGACGAGCCGACATCGAGGTGCCAAACCATCCCGTCGATATGGACTCTTGGGGAAGATCAGCCTGTTATCCCCGGGGTACCTTTTATCCGTTGAGCGACGGCGCTTCCACAAGCCACCGCCGGATCACTAGTCCCGACTTTCGTCCCTGCTCGACCCGTCAGTCTCACAGTCAAGCTCCCTTGTGCACTTACACTCAACACCTGATTGCCAACCAGGCTGAGGGAACCTTTGGGCGCCTCCGTTACTCTTTAGGAGGCAACCGCCCCAGTTAAACTACCCACCAGACACTGTCCCTGATCCGGATCACGGACCCAGGTTAGACATCCAGCACGACCAGAGTGGTATTTCAACGACGACTCCACAACAACTGGCGTTGCTGCTTCAAAGTCTCCCACCTATCCTACACAAGCCGAACCGAACACCAATATCAAGCTATAGTAAAGGTCCCGGGGTCTTTCCGTCCTGCTGCGCGAAACGAGCATCTTTACTCGTAATGCAATTTCACCGGGCCTATGGTTGAGACAGTCGAGAAGTCGTTACGCCATTCGTGCAGGTCGGAACTTACCCGACAAGGAATTTCGCTACCTTAGGATGGTTATAGTTACCACCGCCGTTTACTGGCGCTTAAGTTCTCAGCTTCGCCTGGACGAATCCAAGCTAACCGGTCCCCTTAACGTTCCAGCACCGGGCAGGCGTCAGTCCGTATACATCGCCTTACGGCTTCGCACGGACCTGTGTTTTTAGTAAACAGTCGCTTCTCGCTGGTCTCTGCGGCCACCCCCAGCTCAGAGTGCAAGACTCATCACCAGGAATGGCCCCCCTTCTCCCGAAGTTACGGGGGCATTTTGCCGAGTTCCTTAACCATAGTTCACCCGAACGCCTCGGTATTCTCTACCTGACCACCTGAGTCGGTTTGGGGTACGGGCCGCCATGAAACTCGCTAGAGGCTTTTCTCGACAGCATAGGATCATCCACTTCACCACAATCGGCTCGGCATCAGGTCTCAG
>NZ_JBEXYD010000157.1:0-1479 GCF_040630735.1 Kitasatospora sp. NPDC005748 | reverse complement strand
TGAGCTTGAGGATCGTTGTCTGTGTGAAGTACGTGCCGGACGCGACGGGTGACCGTCGTTTCGGGGACGACCACACCACCGACCGGGAGGGTGTGGACGGCCTTCTGTCGGAGCTGGACGAGTACGGCGTGGAGCAGGCGCTGCGGATCTCCGAGGCGCACGGCGATGCCGAGGTGACGGTGCTGACGGTGGGGCCGGACGACGCCAAGGACGCGCTGCGCAAGGCGCTGTCGATGGGTGCGGACAAGGCCGTGCACGTGAACGACGACGACATCCACGGTACGGATGTGATCGGGACGTCGGCGGTGGTGGCGAAGGCGCTGGAGAAGACCGGGTTCGACCTGGTGATCGGTGGTATGGCGTCGACGGACGGCACGATGGGTGTGCTGCCGGCGCTGCTGGCGGAGCGGCTGGGTGTGCCGCAGCTGACGCTGCTGTCGGAGGTGTCGGTCGAGGGCGGTGTGGTGAAGGGCCGTCGTGACGGTGACGCGGCGACGGAGCTGGTGGAGGCGGCGCTGCCGGCGGTGGTGTCGGTGACGGACCAGTCGGGTGAGGCGCGGTACCCGTCGTTCAAGGGCATCATGGCGGCGAAGAAGAAGCCGGTGCAGTCGTTCGATCTGGACGATCTGGGCATCGAGGCCGGTGAGGTCGGTCTGGCGGGTGCGTGGACGGCGGTGGAGTCGGTGACGGCGCGTCCGGCGCGGACGGCCGGCACGGTCGTCAAGGACGAGGGTGAGGGCGGTAAGCAGCTCGCCGCGTTCCTCGCCGAGCAGAAGTTCATCTAATCCACGCAGTTTGCGTTCCAACGATCGATCAGGAGCAACGAATCATGGCTGAGATCCTGGTTCTCGTGGACCACGCCGACGGTGTGGTCCGCAAGCCGGCCCTCGAACTGCTGACCCTGGCCCGCCGGATCGGCGAGCCGTCGGCGGTCATGCTGGGCGCCGGTGCGGCCGCGGCCGACCTCGCCGCCAAGGCCGGCGAGTTCGGTGCGGCGAAGGTGTACGTCGCGGACGGCGCGGAGTTCGCCGACCAGCTGGTCGTCCCGAAGGTGGACGCGCTGGCCCAGATCGCCAAGGCGACCGGTGCCGCGGCGGTGCTGGTCACCTCCTCCGGTGAGGGCAAGGAGGTCGCCGCGCGGGTCGCGCTGCGGATCGGCTCCGGCATCATCACCGACGCCGTCGACCTGGAGGCCGGTGCCGACGGCCCGGTCGCCACCCAGGCCGTCTTCGCCGCGTCCTTCCAGGTGAAGTCCAAGGTGTCGCACGGCGCCCCGGTCATCACGGTGAAGCCGAACGCGGTGGCCCCCGAGGCCGCTCCGGCCGCGGGCGCGGTGGAGAACGTCACCGTCGAGTTCACCGGCAACGCCGCCAAGGTCACCTCGCGCACCCCGCGGGTCTCCTCCGGGCGCCCGGAGCTGACCGAGGCCGCGATCGTGGTCTCCGGCGGCCGCGGCGTCGGCGAGGCGGCCGGCTTCGG
>NZ_JBEXYD010000155.1:0-1995 GCF_040630735.1 Kitasatospora sp. NPDC005748 | reverse complement strand
CCAAGCGGGCACGGGCATCGCGTCGCGCACGACTGCCCACTCCGCGTCGGTCATGTCCGAGGGGTACCTCGGACGCCTGTGCGGGTGGTCCCCGGCGTTCCCGAACCGGTGAGCGAGGCAATCACACGACAGGGGTGCGGAGTTGGACGGAAACGTCACGGAGACGGAAGACTGCGGCACCAGGGGCCTCCTGCTGCTCGGCTGGATTCGACACCCACGAGCTGTGCGGAAGGCCCCACTTTCATGCCCTGCCGACCAGAAGATCACCCGACCGAGTCGGCAGACTCGAACTCACGATCACCAAGATCGATAGAGCAACGGCTAGATAGTGCAGCCCAACCACGCCCGCGCAACGCTGGGCACCATGCTCGGCGAGCTGCGCTCCACCACGCAGAAGTTCACCGCCGTTCTGCCCGTCCCGAGAGCGATCGAGGCGGTGGAGGCGATGATGAGCGCCCTATGGGATGGGCAGACCTCGCGTCACGGTAAGCAGCACCCTACTGTTCCTGAGACCTTGGAAGCGGCCCGCGCTGCTGTGCACCTGGCCACCACCCTGGTGCAGTGGTTCACCTCCGGCATGGTCACCCGTCGGCCCTAGAGCCTGTCTGACAAATGATCTCTGCGAAGCTGTGAGGCAGAGATCATTGGAGGGTCGATGGGCATTGAGCTTGAACTGCACTCCGGGAGGCCTCGCAAGGGTTCGTCTCGGACGACGTTGCTTCGTGGGTCCTACGCACACGGCGACGCGCTGGCGCGTGCGCTGAGTGCGCTCGACCGCCATGGGTCCGGCAAGTTGGGCTGGGTTGACCCGTACGGGGACACCATGTTCAACGAGCAGGAGGCCGAAGTCGCTCGTCAGGAGGTTGCTGTCCTGGTGCGCAACTGCTCCGACGAGGGGCAGCGGGCGGCCCTCCTTGACCTGGGTGTGCTCCTGGAAGCGTGTGCGGCAACGCCGGGCAGCTACCTGTGGTTCATGGGCGACTGAGGTCGGTCGATAATTGATCTTGTGGCGGGTCGAGGTGAGTGGACGGATGCGGCGTGGGAGCGGATAGAACCGCTGTTGCCGCAGGTGGACGGGCGTGGCCGTCCGTGGCGCGACCACTGCCAGGTGGTCAACGGGGTTCTATGGCGGCTGCGGACTGGGGCCCCGTGGCGTGACCTCCCCGACCGGTACGGGGCGTGGCAGACCATCTACGAGCGGTTCGCCCGCTGGGAGGCCGACGGGACCTGGGCGAAGCTACTGGAACATGTCCAGGTCCGCGACGACGCGATGGGCCGAGTGGAATGGACCGTCTCGATCGACTCCACCATCAACCGGGCCCACCAGCACGCCGCCGGCGCCCGCAAAAGAGACACAGACCGGGACGAACTGAAGACCCGGGCCGCTCGCAGGCGCGCCAGGCCCTTGGCCGCTCCCGAGGCGGACTGACCACCAAAGTGCACCTCGCCGTCGACGGCCGGGGCCTTCCCCTGTCGATCGTGCTCACGCCCGGCAACGTCAACGACGCCACCGCCTTCGGCCAGGTCCTCGCCGGGATCCGCGTCCCGCGCGCCACAGGAGGCCGCCCGCGCACAACACCCGAACGCGTGCTGGGCGACAAGGCCTACTCCAGCAGGGCGATCCGCCATCTGCTGCGGCGCCGAGGGGCGTCGCCACGATCCCCGAGCGCCGCGACCAGGTGGCCGGCCGCCGACGACGTGGGACCCTCGGCGGCCGGTCACCCGCATTCGACAGGGCCATCTACCGTGACCGCAACGTAGTCGAACGATGCTTCGCCCCTCAAGCAGTTCCGCGCGATCGCGACCAGGTTCGACAAACTCGCCGACCGCTACCGAGCCGGAGTCGTCCTGGCATGCCTGATCCTCTGGCTCCGCGAGCCCGCTCTTTGTCAGACAGCCCCTAGGGCACGTATTCGGTCGTGATCAATCTTGGCGATTCACCTTCGCGGCGGGACCTGATCCGGTAGACCGTGGTGTGTGACGCGAGCGCAACTG
>NZ_JBEXYD010000154.1:0-2168 GCF_040630735.1 Kitasatospora sp. NPDC005748 | reverse complement strand
ATGTGGACGGGGCGCCCCCGCTTGTGGGCCGCGTACCTTGGCACTTGCCCGCGGCCGGAAGCCGTGCGTCCGCCGTCGGCGGCCGGGCGTGCCGGTCCGGCCGGACGCCCGCCGCGCCCCGTCGCGGCGCAGGAGGGCGCCGGCGCCGACCGACGACGGGCAGGATCACCGCCCGGCATCGGGTCTCCGCCCTCGGGTGCGTGGGGGCGGGTTTTGGGGGCAGGCGCTGGATACGGACTGGAAACGGACGGAGGATCGGGCCATGGGCGACGCGTCGGTGAGGGCCACGGGATGGGCCCGCTCATTCCCCATAGCGGGCGGTGTCCGGGCGGGGCGGCGGTGGACCCGGAACCACCTGCGCTCGCTCGCGTGGACGCGGGACGCGCCCGAGACCGTGGACGCCGTCCTGCTCACCGTCTCCGAGCTGCTGACCAACGCCCACATCCATGCCCACAGCAGCGCCGAGCTGGTGCTGGTGTGGGACGGCCGGTGCCTGCACGTGTCCGTCCACGACGGGAGCACCGCGGTGCCGGAGCCGCGCAGCGCGGGCACCGACGCTCTCAACGGGCGGGGGATGGCGATCGTGGACGCCCTCGCCGACGAGTGGGAGATCCGCCGCCAGCGGGAGGGGAAGACGGTGATCGCCTGTTTCCACCCGCCGGGCGAGCGGGACCCGCACCCGCGCGACACCGCCGGGCGGCTGTGCGGCCCGGCCTGAGGGCCCGCCGGGGCCCGCCCGCCGATGTCGCGGTCCGCCCACGTCACGGACCGCCGCTCAGCGGACCTTGATGGAGTCCTGGAGCGAGCGGTCCCGCCGTTCGATCGGGCCGTCGGTGTACAGCATGAGGGTGTCGCCGGTCTTCAGCTGGATCTCGCCCTCCTCGTACTCGGCCTGGTCGATCGCGCCGAGCAGGATGCCGGCGACCGCGGGCGGTTTGCGGGCCTGGCCGTCACGCAGCAGGAGCGGCGGCAGGTGGCCCGCCCTCGCCCAGCGCGGCACGTGGGGGCGCGGCTGGTAGAGCGCGCAGACGGCGGTGGCGGTCACGTTGTCGGTCAGGTGGTGCGTCACCCTGTTCAGCCAGGCGAGGAGCTGGGTGGGGCCGGCGCCGGTGGCGGCCAGGCCGCGCAGCGCGTTGCGCAGGGCGACCGTGCCGGTGGCGGCGCCGAGGACGGGGCGGGCAGGGTGATCGGCTGCCCGCCCGTGAGGGCCCTGGGGCCGGGGAGGCGGCCGGCACCTCCGGCGGCCCCGGGACGGCGCTGTGCCCGGTCGGTCGACGGGCTCCGTCACCAGTAGTGCTTGCGTCCGCCAACGGCGTGCCCGACCGCTCCCAGGATCCACAGGATCAGTCCCACGACGACGAGGACCGCTCCGATCGTCCACAGGATGCCGAGGCCGGTGAGGAGACCGATGACGAGAAGGATGATTCCGAGGACGATCATGCCGCGCTCCTTGGGCTCTGTGAGCTCTTCCCCCGCGCCGTGCGTCTGCCCGATTGCCGACGGGTCAACCGGCCCTCGCCGGTTTGTTGTCGCCCGGACGGGCCGCCCCACCCGAACGAGCCCGAGGTGCCCCCGCCGAGCCCCGGGCCGCCCGTCGGGAACGCCCCGCGACGGGGATTGGCCGCCGGGGGACCGGAAAGACGCGGGGTATGTCCATCTTGCGAGCCTGTGCCCGACCGATGCTGGCGTCGATGTTCCTCTACGGAGGCGCCGACGCCCTACTGAACCCCGCCCGGCTGGAGGCCGCCGCCGAACCGGTGGTCGACCCGCTCGCCGAGCACGTCCCGGCCGTTCCGCGCCGGCCCGAAACGGCGATCCGGCTCAACGCCGGGGTCCAGGTGGTGGCCGCCGCGCTGCTGGCGTCCGGCCGTTTCACCCGGCCCGCCGCGCTCGCGCTGGCGGCGACCCTCGTCCCGGTCACCCTGGCCGGCCACCGGTTCTGGGAGGTCAAGGACGAGGAGGAGCGCGCCCAGCAGCGCATCCACTTCCTGAAGAACCTGTCGATGTGCGGCGGGCTGCTGATCACGGCGGCGGACACCGGAGCGGGGCCGTCGCTGGCCTGGCGCGCCCGGCACCGGCGGTGGACCGGCTGACGCCCGCTCCCGGTGCCGGGCGAGGCCATCGAGCAGAACATCGAGGACATCGAGGTGGTCGACGCCGGCGGTCAC
>NZ_JBEXYD010000153.1:0-2189 GCF_040630735.1 Kitasatospora sp. NPDC005748 | reverse complement strand
GTCAAGATCCGCGGCTACCGCATCGAACTCGGCGAAATCGAAGCCCGCCTGCGCGAACACCCCCACATCACCGACACCGTCGTCACCGTCCGCGAGAACACCAACGGCGAGAAGACCCTCGTCGCCTACCTCATCACCGACACCGTGCTCGGCACCACCATCGACACCGCGGTACTGCGCGCCGAACTCGCCGACAAGCTCCCCGAGTACATGGTCCCGACCGCCTACCTGACGATCGACACCATCCCCCTCACCCCCAACGGCAAGATCGACCACCGCGCCCTCCCCGCCCCCGACCTCGACGCGTTCGCCACCACCGGCTACACCGCCCCCCGCACCCCCGCCGAAGAACACCTGGCCGCCGTCTGGGCCGAGGTCCTCGGCCTGCCCCAGGTCGGCGTCGAGGACAGCTTCTTCGACCTCGGCGGCGACTCCATCCGCGCCGTCCGCCTCGTCGGCGCCCTCCGCGCCGCCGGCTACGACGTCACCATCCGCGACGTCTTCCAGCAGCGCACCATCACCGCCATGGCCACTGCGGTCGGCGACGGCACCGGCGAATCCCTCATCACCGCCGTCCAGCCCTTCGCCCAGATCTCGGACGAGGACCGCAAGACCCTCCCGGCCGACATCGTGGACGCCTACCCGCTCTCCCAGATCCAGACCGGCATGCTCGTCGAGCTGATGTCCACGGAGAACGAGCACGTCTACCGGAACATCAACTCCTCGCGCATCCCGGACCCCCACCCCTTCGATGCCGAGGCCTTCCGCCGCGCCGCCGACCTCGTGGTAGCCCGGCACGACATCCTGCGCACCTCCATGCACCTGGACGGCTACAGCCAGCCGCTTCAGCTCGTCCACGCCGACGTCAAGATTCCGGTCGCCATCCACGACCTGCGCGGTCTGAGCCAGGCCGCGATCGCCGAGCGGGCCCGCGCCTACGTCGAGCAGGAGAACCGCACGGGCTTCGAGCTGGCCACGGCCCCGCTGATGCGGTTCGCGGCGCACGTCGAGTCCGACCAGGCCTGGCGCCTGACGGTCAGTCACCTGCACGTGATCACCGACGGCTGGACCATCAACTCGCTGCTGATGGAGTTCCTCAGCACCTACCAGGCGCTGCGGGACGGCCTTGAGCCGGCGGCCTACGAGGTGCCGTCGGTCCGCTACGCCGACTACATCGCCGCCGAACAGGACGCGCTCTCCGACCCGCAGACCCAGGAGTTCTGGCAGCAGGTCGTCGACACCCACAGCCCGCTGGCCCTGCCCGCCACCTGGGGCGGCGAGCCGGGCGAGTCCGTCACGGCCCGGGTGCCGTTCGCGGACCTGGAGGACGGCCTGCGCAAGCTCGCGACCGAGGCGAAGACCTCGCTCAAGAGCGTCATGCTGGCCGCGCACCTCAAGGTGCTCGGCAGCCTCACCGCCGAGGACGCCTTCCACACCGGCGTCGTCTACCACGGCCGCCTGGAGGCACCGGGCGCCGACCGGGTCTTCGGCATGCACCTCAACACCCTGCCGTTCCCGACCACCCGGGGCGCGAAGACCTGGCGCGAACTGGTCGAGCGGACCCATGCGACGGAGACCGCCATCTGGTCCCACCGCCGCTACCCGCTGCCCGCCGTCCAGCGCGCCGCCGGGAACAGCGACCTGATCAACGTCATGTTCGAGTTCCAGGACTTCCACCAGGTCGACACCGACGCGGTGGATGTCGAGGCCTCACTCAACCAGGGCACCACGGAGTTCGCCCTCAACGCGATCGCCAGCGGTGGTGCCGTTCAGCTGGGCGGCTCCTCGGAGTTCTTCACGGCGGCGAACCTGGAGCGGCTGGGCGCGATGTACCGGTCGGTCCTGGAGGCGATGGCCGCCGACGCCGACGGTGACGCCCGCGCCGCCCACCTGCCGGCCGACGAACTCTTCCGACTGCTCGACACCTGGAACACCGCCGTCGAGCAGCCGGTGGACGACTGCGTCCACGAGCTGTTCGCCGCCCAGGCCGCCCGCACCCCCGACGCCATCGCCCTGACCAGCGGCTCGGCCCACCTCACCTACGCCGAGCTGGACGAGCGCGCCAACCGCATCGCCCACCACCTCACCGCCCTGGGCGCCGGCCCCGAGCGGATCGTCGGCCTCTCCCTGGAACGCGGACCCGACCTCATCCCCGCCCTCCTCGGCATCCTGAAGTCCGGCGCCGCCTA
>NZ_JBEXYD010000152.1:0-2203 GCF_040630735.1 Kitasatospora sp. NPDC005748 | reverse complement strand
AGACGACACGACACCCCGTCTCTGCCACCGAGGCACCGGCACTATGCCTGACCAGCGGAAACGCACCCGTCACTATCGGAAAGACAACGGCTTCTCACGCCCTGCGAATTTGCGTTGGAGCGCACTCGAACTCCTAGGGTCCGACCCATGCGATACGTCAAACTCGGAGCGACCGGTCTGGAAGTCTCCGCCATCACTCTCGGCTGCATGAGCTTCGGTGAGCCGGACCGGGGTGGCGAGCCCTGGTCGCTGGGCGCGGACGCCAGCCGGGACATCATCAAGCAGGCCCTGGAGGGCGGCGTCAACTTCCTCGACACGGCGAATGGGTACAGCGCCGGAAGCAGCGAGGAGATCGTCGGTCAGGCGGTCAAGGACTTCACCCGGCGCGAGGAGGTCGTTCTCGCCACGAAGGTCTGGATGCGGATGCGTCCCGGCCCGAACGGCGCCGGGCTGTCCCGCAAGGCGATCTTCGCCGAGCTCGACGCCTCCCTGAAGCGGTTGGGGACCGACTACATCGACCTGTACCAGATCCACCGCTGGGACTACGACACCCCGATCGAGGAAACCCTCGAGGCGCTGCACGACGCGGTCAAGTCCGGGAAGGTCCGCTACATCGGAGCTTCTTCCATGTACGCCTGGCAGTTCACCAAGGCCCTCTACCTGGCTGACCTGAACGGCTGGACCCGGTTCGTGTCGATGCAGGACCACTACAACCTCATCCACCGGGAAGCGGAGCGGGAGATGTTCCCGCTCTGCGCGGACCAGGGCATCGGCGTGATCCCGTGGAGTCCGCTGGCGCGGGGCAGGCTGACGCGGGCCCGGGACACCGTCACGGCGCGTGCGGAGAGTGACGAGGGCGGCGGGATCCTCTACCGCGACGGGGATCAGGCGGTGGCCGAGCGCGTCCACGAGATCGCGGGCAGGCGGGGTCTGTCTCCGGCCCAGGTCGCTCTGGCCTGGGTCATGCGTAGCCCGGTGGTGACCTCGCCCGTCGTCGGGGTCACCAAGTCGGCCCAGCTGGCCGACGCGGTCGCCGCGGTGGACGTCGAACTCGACGAAGACGAGGCCGCCTACTTGGAGGAGCCCTACCAGCCACACGAGACCGCCTATCTGGAGGAGTCCTTCTACACGTCGCGCCCTGTGGCGGGCTCCCGGTAGTCCGGGCTGCCGCCGGGCCTTTCGACGAGTCCTTGGTCTCGGCCCTCCTGGGCCCGGCGGTGGTTGTGGGCGGTCGCGGCTGTGGCGCAGTCGGCACCGTCGCCCTCCAACTGGCCAGGCGCGTGGGCGCACATGTGGCGATCACCGCGAGCGCGGCGAACGCCGCTCGGGTCGGGGAAGTCGGCGCAGATGTCGTCGTCGACGACCGCACCCAGGACTTCGAGGGATTGCTGGACGGCTTTGACGTGGTCTTCGACGACCGCGGTGGCAAGGCCCTGGAGGAGGCGTTGGGAGTCCTCGGGGTGGTGGGAAGGTCGTCAGCGTCGCCGGGCCGCCTGACACCGATTTCGCCTGCGAGTTGGGCGTGAACCCGGTGCTGCGGCGGGCGATGAACGTGCTGGGTTTCAGGACCCGGCGCCGTGCCGGGTGCCGGGCGTGATCTGCTTCTTTCTGTTCATGAGGGCCGGCGGCGACCAGCTGCGTGGACTGGCGTGGCTCGTCGACGCCGGGGAGATCCGCCCCGTCGTCGGTCGGGTGTTCTCCTTCTCCCAGGTCCGCGGTGCGGTGTGGTACGCCGAGAAGGGCCGTGCCGGGGCCGGCGACGTCGTGATCGCCATGGTGTGGGGGCCGGCCGCCGGGCGGTGTCATCGCCCGAGTCATCGCGGTCGACGATTCGCAGCCGGTACGTGCCCCTGGTCGAGGGCCGCCTCGGCGGATGTCTGCGCCTGGTCGTCCCGGGCGGCCGGCTGCTCCCCGTCCGGGCGCCACGCGTCGCGGTCGCGGACGTGGTCGAATTCCTCGGCCCGGGCGGCGAGGACGTCGAAATGGGGGAGCGGGGCCCACAGGCTGCGTTCCCCGATGACGTACAGGCGGCGCTTGGCGCGGCTGGCGGCGACGTTGAGCAGGTGAGGGGTGCGGGCGGCCCAGTCGCGGGCGCCGGGGCGGCCGCCGCCTAGGGCACGTATTCGGTCGTGATCAATGGGTTCGAGTGAGGTCCTTGATCCAGATCATCGCGCCACGGAGGTGGAGGCCGGCGAGGTAGCTT
>NZ_JBEXYD010000151.1:0-2397 GCF_040630735.1 Kitasatospora sp. NPDC005748 | reverse complement strand
GGGCGGGGGCCGCAGGGGGCGCGGGGCGCCCGGGGCGCGGGCCGCGCGGCGGGCGGGGCGCCCGGCGCGGGCCCGGGCCCGGGCCCGCAGGGGGGGCGGGCGCCCGGGCCTCCGACGGCGGCTCAGGCGATCGCGGCCGCCACGATCGCCGCCACCGCGATGTTGCAGCTGGCGGTGACCCAGACCGCCGGATGCGGCTCGGGGTCGACGAGGATCGCGCCGAGCTTGCCGGGCGTCAGGACGTCGACCGCCCAGAACGCGACGGCCATCAGCACCAGGCCCAGCAGGCCGAAGCAGGCCGTGGAGACGAGGCCCTTGCCGAAGTCCTCGTAGGTGTACATGATCGCCGTGAAGACGATGCCGCCGATGCCGAGCAGCGCGGAGCTCAGCACCGCGGCAGCGTTGCGGTTGCGCTCCACCCAGATCTGGTGGCCCAGCTTGCCCGGCGTCAGGACGTCGACCAGGCCGACGCCGAGGAGCAGCAGCACCACACCGACGGCGCCGAAGGCGGCCGCCGCACCGAGGCCGTGCAGGATGTCGTTCATGGGTGTTCGTCCCCCGTGTCCGCTCACTGGAGGCCGCCCGGTCCGGCTCGGCCCGGTCCGACCGTCAAGGATCGGCAAAACATATCCCATCGGGCGTGGCCGGAACAGGAATCCGGGGCCCCTCCCGTACCATCCCGGCCCACGCGTACCATCGGGCGCCATGACGCCGTCCCAGTCCCCCACCACAGCCACCGGCACCGGCAGCCCGGGGCCGGACGCCCGGCGCCGCTCGGGCTTCGTCACCCTCGGCATGGTCGGCACCCTCGCCCTGGCGCTCTCCGGCTGCTCCTCCGGCGGCGGCACCCCGCCGAGCCGCTGCGTCGACCCGACGACGCTCAAGGTGCTCGACAGCCACGCGTGCGCGGGCGGCACCACCGCCGCCGCCGGCCGCTGGTACTACTGCGGCTCCGGCGGCACCACCGCGCTCGGCGGCACCTTCGACAAGGCCGCCACCAAGCGCGGCGGGTTCGGCTGCCCCGCCGGCTCCAGCGGCTCGGGCGGGGGCTGACCGCGGTGCGCCGCAGAACCATCGCCCCGCGCCCGGACTGGCTGGCCACCGTCGAGGGCCAGGGCCTGATCTACGCCATGTGCTCCGACCCCTGCAACCAGGGCGGCCCGCACGCCTACTGGGACGAGAGCGGGTACTACGAGTTCTCGCTGCCCGAGGTGGAGGCGCTGGAGGAGGTGGTCGAGGAACTGCACGTGATGTGCCTGGCGGCCGCCGACCACGTGGTCCGCACCGGCCGGTTCGCGGACTACGGGATCACCGACCCCCGGCTCGCCATGACCGTCGCCGAGTCCTGGCGGCGGCGCGCCGAACAGCCGGCCCTCTACGGGCGCTTCGACCTCGCGTACGACGGCACCGGACCGGCCAAGCTGTTCGAGTACAACGCCGACACCCCGACCTCGCTGATCGAGGCGGCCGGCCCGCAGTGGTTCTGGATGGAGGAGCGCTTCCCCGCCGCCGACCAGTGGAACTCGCTGCACGAGCGGCTGGTCGCCTCCTGGGCCCGGCAGAAGCACCTGCTGCCGTCCGGCCCGGTGCACTTCGCCCACTCGCGCGGCGACACCGAGGGCGAGGACTGGATGACCACCCTCTACCTCCAGGAGTGCGCCGAACAGGCCGGCATCGAGACGGTCGGCATCGCGATGGAGGACATCGGCTGGGACGGCCTCTCCGGCCGGTTCGTCGACCTCGAACACCGCTTCATCCGCTCGGCGTTCAAGCTCTACCCGTGGGAGTGGCTGGCCGAGGACGAGTTCGGCGAGCAGCTGCTGGACGTCATCGACCACGGCGGCGGCACCGGCTCCACCCTCTGGATCGAGCCGGCCTGGAAGATGCTGCTCTCCAACAAGGCGCTGCTGGCGGTGCTCTGGGAGCTCTACCCGGGCCACCCCAACCTGCTGCCCGCCTACCTGGACGGCCCGCGTGAACTCGCCGACCCGGGCGGCCCCGGGTACGCGGCCAAGCCGCTGCTCGGCCGGGAGGGCGCCGGCATCCGGATCGTCGGACCGGACGGCGCCGAGACCCGGCTCGCCGACTGGGCCGGCGACCCGGACCGCTACGGCGCCGAGGGCCACTGCTACCAGCAGTACCACCCGCTGCCCGACTTCGACGGCAACCGCCCGGTGCTCGGCACCTGGGTGATCGACGGCGAGGCGGCGGGCCTCGGCATCCGCGAGACGGACGACAGCCCGATCACCCACCAGGGCGCCCGCTTCCTGCCGCACGTCATCGTCTGACCGGCCCGTGAGGGGGGGCGGGTGCGGGACCGGCCGGTTCACCCCAAGGAACATGGTTCCCCGGCTCCCTGGCCTGCCCGGAGGCCGGCCGGCGGGATTAGGCGACGGC
>NZ_JBEXYD010000150.1:0-2424 GCF_040630735.1 Kitasatospora sp. NPDC005748 | reverse complement strand
GGTGGACGAGGACGCCCTTGGGGCGGCCGGTGGAGCCTGAGGTGTAGATGGCGTAGGCGAGGTTCTGGCCGTCGAGGGTGCGCTGGGGCGCGGTCACCGGGTACTGGTCGATGGTCGCCTGCTCGCGCTCGATGACGACGAGGGTGCCGTCGTACTGGGCGTCGACGGTGTCGGCCAGGGCGGCGGAGGTGACGATCACCGGGGTGGCGGTGTCGGTGAGGACGTAGGCGAGGCGGTCGGCGGGCCAGGACGGGTCGAGGGGAAGGTAGGCGGCTCCGGCCTTCCAGACGCCGAGGAGGGTGGGGACGAGGTCGGGGCCGCGCTCCAGGCAGACGCCGACGAGGACGTCCGGTCCGGCGCCGAGGGTGAGCAGGTGGTGGGCGATGCGGTTGGCGCGCTGGTCCAACTCGGCGTAGGTCAGCCGGGTCTCGCCGGCGATGACGGCGACGGCGTCCGGAGTCGCGGCGGCCTGGGCTTCGATCAGGTCGACGGTCAGACCCTCCGGCCAGTCGACCGAGCCGCCCGCGGCCCAGGTCGTGAGCTGGGTCCGCTCCGCCTCCGGCAGGAGGACACGGCGGGCATCACCGTCGGCGTCGGCGGCCATCGCCTCCAGCACCAGCCGGTACATGGCGCCCAGGCGCTGCAGGTTAGCCAAGCTGATCACATTGGTCGCACCCGCGAGGTCGAGCTTGCCGCCGACCGTGATGACGCTGAAGCCGAACTCGGTCGTGCCGTCGACCATCGTGCCCTCGACGTCGACCGAGGACTTGTCGACGAGGTGGAAGTCGAGGTACTCGAAGAGGGCGTTCAGCAGTTCCCGGTTGCCGCCGGCGGCGCGCTGGATGGCGGGCAGCGGGTAGCGGCGGTGGGACCAGATGGCGGTCTCGGTCGCATGGGTCCGCTCGACCAGTTCGCGCCAGCTCGCGGCACCGCGCGTGGTGGGGAACGGCAGGGTGTTGAGGTGCATGCCGAGCACCCGGTCCGCGCCCGGCGCCTCCAGCCGGCCGTGGTAGACCACGCCGGTGTGGAAGGCGTCCTCGGCGGTGAAGCTGCCGAGCACCTTGAGGTGCGCGGCGAGCAGCACGTTCTTGAGCGAGGACTTCGCCTCGGTCGCGAGCCTGCGCAGGCCGTCCTCCAGGTCCGCGAACGGGATGTGGACGTGGTTGCGGTCCGCGACGCCGTTCAGGTCGGACTCGGCGAAGCCGTCCGGCAGGACCAGCGGGCTGTGGGTGTCGACGACCTGCTGCCAGAACTCCTGGGTCTGCGGGTCGGAGAGCGCGGTCTGCTCGGCGGCGATGAAGTCCGCGTAGCGGACCGACGGCACCTCGTAGGCCGCCGGCTCAAGGCCGTCCCGCAGGCTGCGGTAGCAGGCGAGCAGCTCCATCAGGAGGGTGTGGTAGCTCCACCCCTCGGTGATGGCATGAATGTGACTGAACGTCAGCCGCCAGGCCTGGTCGGACTCGACGTGCACCGAGATGCGCAGCAGCGGGGCGGCGGTCAGCTCGAAGCCGTTCCGGTGCTCGTGCTCGACGTAGGCGAGCGTGAGGGCTGTCACCTCGGCCTCGGTCAGGCTGCGGACGTCGTGGATGGCGACCGGGATCTCGGCGTCGGCGTGGACGAGCTGAAGCGGCTGGCTGTAGCCGTCCAGGTGCATGGAGGTGCGCAGGATGTCGTGCCGGGCCACCACGAGGTCGGCGGCGCGGCGGAACGCTGCGGCGTCGAAGGCCTTCGCGTCCGGCAGGCGGAAGGAGTTGATGTTCTGGTAGACGTCCCGGGACTCGGCCGCGAGCATCTCGACGAGCATGCCGGTCTGGATCTGGGAGAGCGGGTAGGCGTCCACGATGTCGGCCGGGAGGGCTTCGCGGTCGTCGTCCGAGATCTGGGCGAAGGGCTGGACGGCGGTGATGAGGGATTCGCCGGTGCCGTTGCCGGGGAGGGCTGCGGCCATGGCGGTGATGGTGCGCTGCTGGAAGACGTCGCGGATGGTGACGTCGTAGCCGGCGGCGCGGAGGGCGCCGACGAGGCGGACGGCGCGGATGGAGTCGCCGCCGAGGTCGAAGAAGCTGTCCTCGACACCGACCTGGGGCAGGCCGAGGACCTCGGCCCAGACGGCGGCGAGGCGTTCCTCGACGGGGGTGCGGGGGGCGGTGTAGCCGCTGGTGGCGAACGCGTCCAGGTCGGGGGCCGGGAGGGCGCGGGTGTCGATCTTGCCGTTGGCGGTGAGGGGGATGGCGTCGATCGTCAGGTAGGCGGTCGGGACCATGTACTCGGGGAGTGTGTCGGCGAGTTCGGCGCGCAGTGCCGGAGCATCGAGCACGGTGTCGGTGACGAGGTAGGCGACGAGGGTCTTCTCGCCGTTGGTGTTCTCGCGGACGGTGACGACGGTGTCGGTGATGTGGGGGTGTTCGCGCAGGCGGGCTTCGA
>NZ_JBEXYD010000149.1:0-2436 GCF_040630735.1 Kitasatospora sp. NPDC005748 | reverse complement strand
CGCAACGACTGCACCGCCAGGTGCAACGCCACCAACGACGACGAACACGCCGTGTCCACCGTCACCGCCGGCCCCTCCAACCCCAACGCGTACGAAACCCGGCCCGAGAGCACGCTGCCCGCGCTACCCGTCACCGCGTAGCCCTCGACCTCGGTCGACGCCTCGCGCAGCAGGGTCGTGTAGTCCTGCATGCTGAGGCCCGCGAAAACGCCGGTCCTGCTGCCCCGGGCCGATTCGGGGTCGATCCCCGCCCGTTCGAAGGCCTCCCACGAGGTCTCCAGCAGCAACCGCTGCTGCGGGTCCATCGCCAGCGCCTCCCGCGGCGAGATCCCGAAGAACCCCGCGTCGAACTCGGCCACCGCGTCCAGGAACCCACCGGCCCGGACGTAGGACCGCCCGGACGCGTCGGGGTCGGCGTCGTACAAGCCGTCGACGTCCCAGCCGCGGTCCGCGGGCAGCGCGGAGATCGCGTCCGCCCCCGCGTCGAGCAGCCGCCACAGGTCCTCCGGCGAGCGCACGCCACCGGGGTACCGGCAGCTCATCCCGACGATCACGACGGGCTCGTCGGATCCGGCCGTCACCGGACGGGCGGCCGGGAAGGCCGGCTGGTGCCCGAAGAGTTCGGCGTGGAGGTGGTCGGCCAGGGCGACGGGCGTCGGATGGTCGTAGATCAGGGTGGAGGTCAGCCGCAGGCCGGTCGCGATCCGCAGGCGGTTGCGCAGTTCGACGGCGGTGAGCGAGTCGAAGCCGAGCTCCTTGAAGGCGCGGCTCGGCAGGACGGTGTCGTCGGAGGAGTGCCGCAGGACGGAGGCGACCACCTGGCGGACGGTGTCCAGCAGGGCCTTCCGCTGCTCCTCGGCGGAGCGTCCGGCCAGGCGGCGGGCCAGGTCCGGGGACTCCTCGGCGGAGGTCGCGGGCGTCCGCTCCGGACCGGCCACCGGGCGACCGGCGGCGAGCAGGTCGCTCAGCAGCGGGACCGGCCTGGCGCCCGCGCCGAGCCCGGTACCGTCCCAGCGGGTGCTGAAGACGGCGACCGCGGTCTCGTCGTGGTCGAGGATCCCCACGAGCGCGTCCAGCGCCAGCTCCGGCCGGAAGGTCAGCACACCACGTCGCCGGATCTGCTCCTCGATGGCGGGCGCGGCGATGCCGCCGCCGTCCCAGTGGCCCCAGGCGATCGCGGTGGCGGGCAGGCCGTCCGCCCGCCACTGGTGCGCCAGCGCGTCCAGATAGGCGTTGCCCGGTGCGTAGTTGGCGTGACCGGCCAGGCCGCACGTCCCGGCGATCGAGGAGAACAGGACGAAGGCGGAGAGGTCCAGGCCCGCGGTCAGCTCGTGCAGCACCCGGGCGCCGCCGACCTTGACCCGGAGCACGTGCTCCATCTGATTGGTAGTCAGGTCACCGATCAGCGCGTCGTCGAGCAGGGCGGCCGTGTGGAACACGGCGGTGAGCGGGTGCTCCGCCGGCAGCGCGGCCAGCACCTCGGCGACCGCATCCCGGTCGGACACGTCGCACGCGGCCACGGTGACCTTCGCGCCGAGCCCCGTGAGCTCCGCTTCGAATGCCTCGGCGCCGGGTGCGGCACGACCGCTCCGGCTCAGCAGCAGCAGGTGTTCGGCGCCGTCGGCGGCCAGGCGCCGGGCGACGTGACGGCCGAGCGCGCCGGTGGCACCCGTGATCAGCACAGTGCCGCCAGGCCTCCAGTCACGCACCGCCCGACGGCCCGCCAGCGGCGCCCGCTCCAACCGCCGCACGAACAACCCCGCAGACCGGACCGCCAGTTCGTCCTCACCATGGCCACCCAGCAGGGCGGTGACCGTGGCCCGCGCCAGATCGACCCCGGGCGACTCCGGCACATCCACCACACCACCCCACCGGTCCGGCAGCTCCGCGGCGACCACCCGGCCCAGACCCCAGAGCATCGCCTGCTCCGGACCGGACACCCGCTCACCACCACCCACCGCCACCGCGCCCCGCGTCACACACCACAACGGCGCCGCCACACCCACGTCCTCCAACGCCTGCACCAACGCCACCGACGCCGCCAGACCCCACGGCACCGACCCACCACCAGCCACCGCACCCGACCCACTGCCCAGCAGCGACACCACCCCCGCCGGCTCACGCCCCTTCAACGACGCCGCCAACGAATCACGCCCAACCGCACCATCCACCACCAACACACCGGCATCCACACCGAGTTCGGCGAACGCCGACACCAGCGCCGACCCCCAGCCACCGTCAGCACCACCATCCGGCACCACCAGCAGCCACACACCCCCCGACCCCACCGCCGGAACCACATCCAACGGCCGCCACACCACGCGATACCGCAACGCATCCACCGCACTCAACGGCGACACACCCGAACCCACCACCGACGGCTCCAGCCAGAACCGCTCACCCTGGAACGCATACGTCGGCAACTCCACCCGACGC
>NZ_JBEXYD010000148.1:0-2640 GCF_040630735.1 Kitasatospora sp. NPDC005748 | reverse complement strand
ATCCGCCACCGTCGCCCCCGGCAACCCACGACCCGTCGCCACCCACTCCCCCAACACCAGACCCCGCTCACGCACCGTCAACACATCCAGGGCGCCGATCCGGCGCCGCGGGTCGGCCGCGACCTGCTCCAGCAGGGCCAGCAGCCGCTCGACCAGGGCCTCGGCGGTGGTGCGGTCGTAGAGGTCGGCCGCGTACTCGAAGGCGATGTCGATCTCCTCCGTGGCGGAGGTCTCCTCGAAGTTGAAGTCGAGTTCGAACTTCGCGGCGCCCAGCTCGAAGGGCAGGATCCGGCTCTCCAGGCCGAGCAGGCGTCCGGCCTGGCCGTCGTTGTGCTGGTACCCGAGCATCACCTGGAACAGCGGGTGCCGGCCGGGCACGCGCGGCGGGTTGACCGCCTCGACCAGCCGGTCGAACGGCAGGTCCTGGTGGGCGAAGGCCGCCAGGTCGGTGTCCCGGGTGCGGGTCAGCAGCTCGGCGAAGGTCGGGTCGCCGGACAGGTCGTTGCGCAGGACCAGCGTGTTGACGAAGAAGCCGACCAGCCCGTCCAGCGCGCTGTCGGAACGCCCGGCGACGGGCGCCCCCAGGGGGATGTCCGTGCCGGCGCCCAGGCGGTGCAGCAGGGTGGCCACGGCCGCCTGGAGCACCATGAAGGTGGTGGTGCCGGTCGCCCGGGCGGCCTCGCGCAGACCGCGGTAGACGGCCGGGGGGACCTGGCCGCGCACGGTGTCGCCGCGGTAGCCGGCCACCGGACGGCGCGGGTGGTCGGTCGGCAGCGGCAGCTCCTCCGGCAGCCCGGCGAGTGCCTGCTTCCAGTACCCGGCCTGACGGGCGTGCAGGCTCCGCTCGTCCTCGGGCGAGCCGAGCAGCTCCTGCTGCCAGAGCGTGTAGTCGGCGTACTGGACCGGCAGCGGCGCCCAGTCGGGGGTGCGGCCGTCGGTGTGCGCCGCGTAGGCGCCGGTGAGGTCCTCGATGAAGGGGAGCATCGACCACTCGTCGCCCGCGATGTGGTGGAAGAGCACCACCACCACGTGGTCCTCGGGGCCGAGCTCCAGCAGGCTGACGCGCAGCGGCAGTTCGGCGGAGAGGTCGAAGCCGTACCGGACGGCGCTCCGGAGGTCGGCGTCCAGCGTCGACTCGGAGGAGCGGACCAGGTGCACGGCCGCCTCGGCCGCCGGGGCTTCCAGGATCCGCTGGTGGACGTCGCCGTCGCGCTCGGTGAAGACGGTGCGCAGGCTCTCGTGCCGCTGCGTCACCGAGCGGACGGCGGCGCCGAGGGCGGCCCGGTCCAGCGGGCCGGTGACCCGTACCACCAGGGGCACGTTGTAGGTGGCGCCCGAGTCGTCGAGGTTCTGCAGGAACCACATCCGGCGCTGGGCGTGCGAGAGCGGCAGGTCGGCCGGGCGCTCGCGGCGGCCCAGGGCGGGGCGCGGGTCGTCGCCGGCGCCGGCCCGGTGGGCGAGGCCGGCCGGGGTGGGTGCCTCGAAGAGGTCGCGGACGGTGAGCCCGGCGCCACCGGGCAGCGCGCGGACCCGGCCGATCAGCCGGGTGGCCAGCAGGGAGTGGCCGCCGAGGTCGAAGAAGTGGTCCTCGGGGCCGACCTCGGCGAGGCCCAGCACCTCGGCGAAGGCGCCGCAGAGGATCTCCTCCCGGGCGTCGCGCGGGGCGCGGCCGGGGCCGGTCCCGGTGCCGGCGGGCGCGGGGAGGGCCTTGCGGTCGAGCTTGCCGTTGACGGTCAGCGGCAGCTCGTCGAGCACCACGAACGCCGACGGCACCATGTACTCGGGGAGCCGGGCGGCGAGTTCGTTGCGGACGGCGGCGAGGTCCACGGCCGTCGCGGCGGGGACGAGGTAGGCGACCAGGCGCTTGACGCCGGGGGTGTCCTCACGGACCACCACGGCGGCCTGGGCCACGGCCGCCTCCAGGGCGATGGCGTCCTCGATCTCGCCGGGCTCGACCCGGTAGCCGCGGATCTTCACCTGGTCGTCGGCACGGCCGAGGAAGTCCAGCAGCCCGTCCTGACGCCAGCGCACCACATCACCGGTGCGGTACATCCGGCCCCCGGGCTCGCCGAACGGATCCGCGACGAAACGCTCCGCCGTCAGCCCCGCCCGGTTGAGGTAACCCCGCGCCAGACCCACACCCGACACGTACAGCTCGCCCGCCACACCCACCGGGACCGGCCGCAGACAGGCGTCCAGGACGTACGCCCGGGTGTTCCAGATCGGCCGGCCCACCGTCGCGGTCGCCGAGTCCCGCGTCCCACCACCGAGGGTGTTGATGGTGTACTCGGTCGGCCCGTACAAGTTGTAGCCCATGACGCCCGGCGTCTCGCGCAGCCTGGTCCAGAGCGTCTCCGCCACCGCCTCACCACCCAGCAGCACCAGCACCGGACGGTGCCGGTCCTCGTCCAGCAGACCGGCCTCCACCAGCGCCTGCGCGTACGAGGGCGTCACGTTGATGACATCGATCCCGTGGACGTCCAGGTAGTCGGCCAGACCCTGGGCGTCGCGGCGCAGGGCCTCGTCCAGGACGTGCACCTCGTGACCCTCGACCAGCCAGAGCAGTTCCTCCCAGGACATGTCGAAGGAGAACGAGACGGTGTGCGCGATCCGCAACCGGCGGCCACCCGCGGACTCGAC
>NZ_JBEXYD010000147.1:0-2838 GCF_040630735.1 Kitasatospora sp. NPDC005748 | reverse complement strand
AGTTGTCTGCGCGTCACAGCCAACATTCCTACCGGGTTCTGCCCTGGAGCAGGGGCAGAACCCGAAGATTGATCACAACATCACACAGGCCCTAGTGCTTGATTCCTCAAGTCATGGGTATAGATGCTGTGTTGGTTGAGTTGGTGGGTTGATCGGGGGTGGGGTGTGCCGGGGTTGTTGCAGGCCCGGGCCGCTGTGGGGGCGGACGAGGAGAGGGCGATCGTCAGGTTGGCCAGGGCGCGGAAGGCGCCGGCGGATCTGGTGATGCGGGCGCGGATCATCGAGCTGAGCTGGAACGGCCTGCGGGTGGCGGCGATCGCCGCAGAGCTGGGCTGCCACGCGAAGACGGTCCGCTGGTGGCTCCACCGGTTCAACGATCTCGGCCTGGAGGGGATGGAGGACCGGCCGATCACCGGCCGGCCCCGGCGGCTGACCGAGGCCGAGCGGTCTCGGATCATCGCCCTGGTCAAGCAGGTGCCGCCCGGACGGCCGACCAGGCAGGCGGACGGGGAACTCGCCCCCGCCGACGAGGCCGGCCCGCCGCAGTGGACGCTGGACGCGCTGGCCGAGCAGGCCCGCCGACTGGGGATCGAGGTCAAACGCTCCCAAGTCCGCCGGATCCTGCTCACCGAGGGCGCGGGGTGGCGCCGTACCCGTTCGTGGACCCGGTCGAAGGACCGGGACTTCGAGGGAAAAGGACGCGGATCATCGGTCTCTACACCTGCCCGCCCGACGGTGCGACGGTCGTCTGCGCCGACGAGCTCGGACCGGTGATCCCACGCACGTTCCCTCCGGCGCCGGGCTGGTCACCGGACGGGCACCGCATCAAGAACGAGATCGACTACTCCCGCGGCCCGGAGAAGACCTGGGTCTACGGGGGCCTTCGCGTCCGGGACGGGCAGCAGATCACGATGACCGCCTCCTCCCGCAACAGCGTCTTCTACCAGCAGTTCCTCCAGCTGGTCGAGGACGCCAACCCCACAGGCGACATCTATGTGGTGACCGACAACCTGTCATCCCACAACAGCGTCTCCACCCGGGCCTGGCTCGAGAGCCACCCGCGCATCAAGCACGTCTTCATACCCGTCGGCGCGTGCTGGCTCAACCTCCAGGAAGCCTGGTGGCGCATCTTCCGCAAGGCAGCCCTCGCCGGCCACTCCTTCGCCGACCCCGACGAGATCACCCAGGCCACCCGAATCGCAACCGCCCAGCTCAACGCACGCGCCCGACCCTGGATCTGGGGCCGACCCGCCCCACCAACCCGACAACTGCGACACCGCTATGTGTACCTGCTTTAAGGAACGAAGCACTAGTAGTACTTCGTTAGGTTGGGGCGGGTTGTCGGGTTCGGCTTCTGGGCTTCGTTGTGGGAAGTGGGTGTTGGCAGGTGTGGCAAATGCCGGTCCAGCAGTTCAGCAGGTCCTGGAGCTGGTCCAGGACCTGGTAGAGGGTCAGGCCGGCGCTTGGGCTTTTGGGTCGAGCCGCCGAAGGGTGAGGAAGGCGTGGGCGGCGGTGACGAGGGTGACGTGGTGGTGCCAGCCGCGCCAGGTGCGGCCCTCGAAGTGGTCCAGCCCGAGGCCGTGCTTCAGCTCGCGGTAGTCGTGCTCGACGCGCCAGCGCATCTTGGCCAGGCGGACCAGGTGGCGGGTCGGGGTGTCGGCGGGCAGGCTGGTCAGCCAGTACTCGGTGGGCGTCTTCTGTCCGGCGGGCCATTCGCTGAGCAGGGTGGCCTTCGGCAGGGTGCCGTCCCAGGCGCTCGCTCCGCCGGCCCTGGCCATGGCATGGGTGCGGGCCGCGACGCCCGCCGGCCGCACCGTGAGCACCCGGAAACGGGAACGCATCGGGCCTTTCGAGCCGTGGCGCCAGGTGGTCCGGCGCAAGGTCGTGCGTCCGCCGGCGATGGTCAGGGCCTGGAGCGACATGGCCTTGGTTCGGTAGCGGGCCGCGGGTTTGCGGCCGTTCCCGCTCCAGTGCGGGGTGGCGGGGGTCGCGTCGTGAGGATGCGCGGACTCGTCGGAGCGGACCGCGACGACGAAGTCCAGCCCGCGTTCCGCCAGGCCCCGGCGGAACGCCGTGATCTGGCCGTAGCCGGCGTCGGCGACGACCACTTTCGGCTCCAGGCCCCAGACGAGCGCCTCGTCGATCAGGTCCAGGGCCAGGCGCCACTTCTCCCGATGGCCGACCTCCTCGGGCACACCGGTCCGCGCACGTCGCTCGGTGTCGTCCTGCCACTCGGCGGGCACGAACAGGCGCCAGGAGAGGGGTACGGACGCGGTGTCGGAGGCGGCGTGCAGACTCACCCCCACCTGGCAGTTCGACTGCTTACCCAAAGCCCCGCACCACTGCCGGGCCACCCCGACCGACATCCGCCCGTCCTTGGGGAACGACACGTCGTCGATCACCCACACCACCGGATCGACCACCGTGAGGGCCTTGAGGGCAACCGCCCGCAGCACCGCCGTGTGGTCCCACGGCGACTGGTTCACGAACTGCTGCAGGGCCTGCATGTCGCCGTCCGGCAGCCGCTCGGCCATCGGCTGGATCGACTTCCTGCGACCGTCCAGCATCAACCCGCGCAGATAGCAGTTACCCCACCCGCGCGTGTCCTTCCGCGGTACCGACGCGAACACCTCGGCCACGAACGCGGCGAGCTCGCCACGCAGTTGCTCAATCTCCCCCAAGTCCACGCCCGCCAGGATGCCCGATGCACAGATCAGGATCAAGCTAAGTTAACGAAGTACTACTAGGGCACGTATTCGGTCGTGATCAATCTTGGCGATTCACCTTCGCGGCGGGACCTGATCCGGTAGACCGTGGTGTGTGACGCGAGCGCAACTG
>NZ_JBEXYD010000146.1:0-3387 GCF_040630735.1 Kitasatospora sp. NPDC005748 | reverse complement strand
TTGTGGTTTTGGGTGTGTGGTGTTCTGTCGTGTGCTCTTCCGAGCTCCGGGTGGGCGTCGGCCCGGCGGGCGCCCACCGGGCCGACGCGGCGGGGTCGGGATTTCTCCCCGGGGTGTTACGGGGGCGGCCGTGGCCGGCCCGGCCCCGGGCGCCGTTTCGCCCCGGGGAGCCACGGCCGCCGACGGAGCCTGGCCAGCGCAGTGGGCGGTGCCGTGCACGGCCGCCGTTCGCTCCGGGGCGTTTCGGTGGCCCCGGGCACGGGTTGTCCCGCCTCCCGGGGCTGGGTGCGGTGTGCGGCGAGCAGCCGCTCGGCCCACTCGCGGTGGCGCACCATCACGCCATACGCGGCGTGGAGAACGTCGCCGTGCATTGGCGTCGGCTGCTGCCGAGGCGGAAACCAAAGCCGGCGGCTCCTGCACCTGCGCTCCGCGACCGCCCCCGTAAGCGGTCCTCGCCGCGGCCGCCGAACTGATCGCCTCTATCGGACAATAACGGTCCCGCTGTTCGGCCGGTAGTGCCAGCCAGATCCCAGGGTATTGCAGTGGATGGTGGACCACCCGTTATTGCTCGCCTCGTTGCCGGTGAGGGTGGTGTGTCGGCCGTCGCTGCTGTCGCAGTACGCCTTCACCTTGTAGACCTTCTGGGTGTTGCAGTGCACCCCGAAGTAGTTCGAGTCCGATCCCGGGGTGCAGTACGACGGGATCGACGCGAGGGAGCTCTGGCCCTGGGCGGACGCGGTCGTCTGATCTGCCGGCGTCGCACCGGCGTAGGCGGCGGTGCCGGCCACGGCGAACACCGCACTCCCCACGACGATGCCGACCTTCGATGCTATGCGCATTCCACACTCCTCGGATCCATCGCCGGATGCCCCGGCTCGACTACGAGAAGCCTTTCCCAAGCCGCCTGAGCAGATCAACGTTCGGCCCCTGTCCCGGACACCGGTCCGGTGTCCGGCCTGGTCAGACCTCTGTCCGGGACAAGCTCGGCGGGGTCCGGCGCCGGGACCGAGAGTCCGCGTGGCGTTTCACCGGCGCCCGCCGGCCGCGCCCGGCCGCCAGGCGGAGCTGGCGGCGTTACTCAGGGGCCTGGTGACCGTCCGGCCTGATCGGTGCGCGGCGGACAACCGGCCTGGTGGGCGGGACGGGAGCGGTGCGGCGCAGAGCGGCGGCGAAGGCGGCTTCGACCCAACCGGCGATGGCGGTCATGGTGTGGTGGTCGAGGTGGGCCAAGCGGCGGGCGGTTTGGTGGTCGGCTTCGGCTTCGGTGGGTTCTAGGCCGGCGCGGCGCAAGGCAGTGAGGACGATCTTCTTCCGGGTGTCCGGGGCGGTGGTGGTCTGTGCGGCGCGGGCCCGGTACTCCTGTTCGCGGCGCCAGCGCCGGACGGTCAGGTCGCGGTCGGGTCGGAGGTGGTGAGGTTCTCCTCCACCACGGCGTAGCCGATCCTGCGCCATTCTCTGTGCTCGTCGATCGCGGCTCGGATTGCGGCCGCATCGCTCTCGTTGTCGCAGACTCGGGAACGGTGGCGTTTCCACATCGCGGCCTCTCTGGCGACCTCTTGGATCTGGTCGGCGATCATTCCAATGGACTTTTCGGCGGACTACTTCGCGCGACCTGAGAAAGAAAGTCACTCGATTCCCTTTCGACTTCGCCGGGGACGACGTTCCATCAGGCCAATCAGGGCTATGCAAACAGGCCGTGCAAACCGGTTCTTGAGGCCTTTCTCCTTACCCTTGGCCTCTTTCGGCTTGCGTGGACCGAATGCAGTGCGGAGGAGGGAGGCGTTCTCGGCGATCTGGGCGCGCCCACTGTGGGTCTCGGCGGCTGCGGTGATCTGCCGCTCCGCTTCGGCCTGCGCGGCCTGGTCGGCCTTCCGCTGGCAGAAGTGGCATAGCTTGGTCCCGTCGCTGGCGTAGCGGGGGTTGTTGTACATGGCGGTGCGGTGGCAGTGGGGCAGGCGGTGGCGAGGAGCTCGCGTTCCTCGCGGCGGCGTTCGGCGGCGTCCTGGTCGGCTTGCTGCTGGGTCCGCTTGGCGTCCTGGTGTCTGGCGTATGCGCGGGGTCCGAGGGCGGCGTGGAGGGGTCGAGCACACCGCCTTCCGCCGCTGAAATCTCGATTGCCCGGCAGAAGGGGCGTCGCTACCGTTGCGTTCCATGACAGTCTGCTGCTTCGCCGCCACGTGGATCCGCCGGGCCTGAGCGCGGCGGCAACCCCTTTCCTCTCCGCCGCGCGCCCGTGAACCCTCACCACTTCAACGGGTACGGAGATACCGATGTTCACCCCCTACCGGGAACTCGACGCGCTCCTGGACGAGTTCGTCCACACGGTCCGCGGCATCCTCGGCGACACGTTTGTCGGCGCCTACCTACAGGGCTCCTTCGCGCTGGGCGCCGCAGACCTGCACAGCGACTGTGACTTCATCGTCGCCACCACCGTCCTGCCCACCGGAGCCGCGGAGGACCAGCTCCGCCGGCTCCACCGCGAGATTCCCACCCGCCCGGGCCTGTGGACCAACCACCTGGAGGGCTCCTACGCGGACACTGCGTCCCTACGCGACGTCGCCGGGCTCGGGACGCCGTGGCTGTTCTGCGACCACGGTCACCGGGAGCTGATCTGGGACACCCACTGCAACAGTCCCCACGCCCGCTGGATCCTCTACAACTGCGGCATCACGTTGGCCGGGACCCCGGCCGCCGACCTCGTCGACGCGGTACCGCCCGAGGCTCTGCGCGAATCGATGCGCGCGATGCTGCCCGGCCTCCTGACCGACCTACGGACCTGGGCCCGCCTCGACGTGGCCTGGAGCCAACGGTATGCCGTGACCACCTACTGCCGGGCGCTGTTCACTCTGCACACCGGTGAGGTGGCCTCCAAGCGCGGCGCGCTGGAGTGGGCGTGCGAGACCCTCGACCCGCGCTGGCGGCCCCTGTTCATCCAGGTGATCCAGGACCGGGAGTTGGGCTGGGACCCGGCCGATGCGCCACGACAAGGCAGCCTCGAAGAGACGTACGCCTTCGCCGCCTACGCGGAGTCACTCGCCGAGTGACGAAACCGGCGGCCTGCCTGGATTCTTTGGTGGCTGTCCGAGACACCCCGGGGCAAAACCGAGCCGGCCCCCGATGAGCCCGGCGCAGTTCCTGGACCCATCGGAGCAGCCGGAGGTCGGTGCCGCGGACGGCGAACAGCCGCGGGTCGCTGTGCCAGCTCTCCACGACGACCGCGCCGCCCTGGGCACTGCGGGTGGCGGTCGGCGCGCCCAGACCCCGGGCGCGCGGCGAGACGCAAGTGCGCTCGGCGGCGAGCGCCAGGCGCAGCTGCTCGGGTCCGTCGCCCGACCCCCCTCGCCCGACGGCCGCGGCCCCCTCGCGCTGTCGCCGCGCCGGGCGACG
>NZ_JBEXYD010000145.1:0-3814 GCF_040630735.1 Kitasatospora sp. NPDC005748 | reverse complement strand
CAGCCTGCTGCCGTGCGCCCCCGCGCCGGGCCACCCCCCGCCGGCCCCCCGGCGGGGCGCCCGCCCCCCCGCGGCCCGCGGCGGCCGCGACGGCCCGGACCGACCGGCTCTACGAGGACATCGCGGCCGGTCGGCCGGCCACCGTCGGGCAGCGGGCCTGGCTGGCCGCCTCGGTCATCGCCGGCGTGGTCCACCTGACCACCGCGGCCCTGTGCGGCTGGGGCCTGTGGCTGCTCGTCACCGGCAACACCCCGCTCCGCTGTCTGGGCGCGGCCGTGCTCGGCCTGGTGGTCCTGCTCCGGCCCCGGCTCGGCCGGACCCCGCGCGGCGAGGGCGTGCTGGACCGTGCCGAGGCGCCCGCCCTCTACGGCCTGGCGGACCGCGTCGCCGCCGAGGTGGGCGCCGGGCCGGTCGGCGTGATCCGGGTCGACGGCGCGTTCAACGCGAGCATGGGGGCGGTCGGGCTGCGCCGACGGTCGGTGCTCACCCTGGGTCTGCCGCTCTGGGAGGTACTCGGCGAGCAGGAGCGGATCGCCCTGCTGGGGCACGAGTTCGGCCACCGGGTCAACGGCGACCACCGGCAGGGCCTCTGGCTCGGTTCGGCGATCCACGCGCTCGCCCACTGGTACGACCTCACCCGTCCGCGCGGCCACTACCGGGACGCGGTGGGGCTGCAGTTGCTGTTCCAGCTCACCGACCTGCTCCTCGTCGTCCTGCTCGGCGGCGTCGCCCGGTTGCTGCTGGCGCTGCTCCGGCTGCTCGACCGGCTGACCACGCGCGCCGGGCAGCAGGCCGAGTACCACGCGGACACGCTGGCCGCCCGCACCGCGTCCACCGGGGCGGCCCGGCGCCTGCTGCGGACCCTGCTGCTCGGCCAGGCGGTGGAGACGGCGGCGGCCCGGGCACGCGCGGAGCTGCAGAGCCGGCCCCGTGCGTCGCGCCGCGGTCCGCAGCACGCCCCGGCGGCGCCGTCCACGCGGACGGCGGCCGCCCCCGAGGCGTTCTGGGAGCGGCTGCGCGACCAGGCCGCCGACGTCCCTGCGCTGGAGCACGAGCGCCTGCTGCGCCGCTCCGCCCTGGAGCGGGGCGCGGTGGACCCCACCCACCCGCCGACCCACCTGCGGCTCGCCCTCCTCGACCGGGGCCCCGAGCTGTCGGCCGCCGTCACGACGACGCCCGCCGAGACCGCCGCCATCGCCGCCGAGCTGGCGCCGCACCGCGTCCGCATCGCGCGCACCCTGCTGGCCGGCTGAGGATCCGCCCGGGACGGGCGCCGCGGCCTACCGTCCAGTAGGGTCCGACGGCGAGCACGAGCACCGAATCACCCGGCAAGGGAGCTGCACCATGTCCGACCTCCTGGAGAACCCGCGCCCCGCACCCGAGGTGCTGGCGGCCTTCGAGGGCGCGACCGGGTTCATGCCGGTGGACGAGGGCCTCGCCCTGTACGCGGCGGCGCTGACGGCGGCCCGGCAGACCGGGCTGCCGGTGCTGGAGATCGGCACCTACTGCGGGCGGTCGGCGATCCTGCTGGCCGCCGCCGCCCGGGAGGCGGGCACGGTGGCGCTGACCGTCGACCACCACCGGGGCTCCGAGGAGCAGCAGCCGGGCTGGGAGTACCACGACCCGACGCTGGTGGACCAGGAGGTGGGCCGGATGGACACGCTCCCCCGGTTCCGCCGCACCCTGCACGCGGCCGGGCTGGAGGACCACGTGGTCGCCCTGGTCGGCCGGTCGCCGCAGATCGCGGCGCTCTGGGGCGGTCGGCTCGGCCTGGTCTTCATCGACGGCGGCCACACCGACGAGCACGCCACCGGCGACTACGAGGGCTGGGCCCGCCACCTGGCCCCCGAGGGCCTGCTGGTGGTGCACGACGTCTTCCCCGACCCGGCGGACGGCGGCCAGGCGCCGTACCGGGTCTACCTGCGGGCGCTCGCCGAGGGCTTCGAGGAGGTCTCGGTGACCGGCTCGCTGCGGGTCCTGCGCCGCTCCCGCGGCTGAGCGACCGGGCCGCGGAGCCCCACCCGGCCCGGCCCTTCGAGCGCCGCCGTCGAACGCCGTCGTCGAACGCCGCGCTCGAACATCGGGGCGGCCCGACGAGATCGCCGGACCGGCCCCCAGCCGATCACGGATGCTCTAACGTCGTGCCGGGGCTGTCGGGCGGGGGTTCGAACGGTACGGTGTCCGCGCGGCGCACGCGCGCCGACGACAGCGGCACAGCACCAGGCAGAGCGACCCGGCGGACGGTGGGGGCCAGCAATGACGGACCAGCAGAACACCGCTCCGGCGGTCTGGGATCCGACCGCGCGCGGCGGCGCCGGCGGCTGGGTGCGCGGACCGCAGCAGCCCGCCCCCGGCGCGGCCCAGCCCCCGGCCGCTCCGCCCGCCACCGCCCGGCCGGTTCCTCCCGCGCCCGGCCGCCCCGGCGAGGCGCCGCAGCCGCCCGGTCCGTCGCCCTTCCCGCCGCAGCCTCCCACCGCGGGCGGCGTCGGCGACCAGGGCCCGCCGCTGGCCGCCCGCCCGTACCTGGCCGGTGGCCAGGGCCACCCCGCCCCGCCCACCGGACCGCAGCCGCCCGCGTCCGGCTTCCCGGGCCACGCGGCCCCCCAGGGCCCCGCCGGCGGCGGCTACGGCTACCCGCCGCCGCCCCCGGCCCAGCCACAGGCCCAGCCCCCGTACGACGCCGGCCCGTACCCCCAGCAGTACCCCGGGTACCCGGCCCAGCAGTACCCGCCGTACCAGCAGCCGGACTACGCCACGGACTACGAGGACCTCGACGCCGAGGACCGCCCGGCCAACCGGCGCGCGCCACTGCTGATCGCCTTCGCGCTGCTGTTCGTCCTGGCCCTCGGCGGCGGCATCCTGTGGGCCGCGAAGGGCAAGGACGACCCGGCCGACCGGAGCGCCGCCCCGGCTCCCTCCGCGAGCGCCGGCCAGAGCACGGCCGGGAACCCGCCGCCCGCGCCGGGCCCCGACGGATCGTCCGGCGCTCCGAGCCCCGCCGCCAGCGACACCGCGTCCGCCTCCGCGAGCCCGACCGCCGGCACGGCCGGGCCGGGCGCGCCGGAGCAGGCCAAGGCCCTGGACGAGCTGCTGACCCAGGGCGAGAGCGCGAAGGCGCCGATCGGCAGCGCGGTCGCCAAGGTGAGCAGCTGCCCCGCCAAGGCCGACATCGACAGCGCCGCGCAGGTCTTCGACAGCGGCGCCAAGCAGCGCGACCAGCTGCTCGCCAAGCTCGCCACGCTGACCGTCACCGACCTGCCCGGCGGCGCGGACGCGGTGCAGTCGCTGAAGTCCGCCTGGCAGCTGTCCGCCGACATCGACCGGGCGTACGCCAGCTGGGCCCGCGCCGTCTCCGCCCAGGGCTGCTCGGGCTCGGCCCCGAACACCGCCGACAAGAAGCACGCGGACGAGCTCAACCCGCAGGCCACCCAGGCGAAGCGGGACTTCGTGACGAAGTGGAAGGCGATCGCCGACCCGTACGGCCTGACCGCGCGCACCCAGGACAGGATCTGAACCACCCGTGACCCGCACCACCGCCGCTCCGCACGACGAACCGCCGCGCCGCTCCCGGCTGCTGCGCACCACCACCGTGGCCGCCGTCCTGGTGCCGCTCTGCCTGGCCGGCTGGCTGGGCTGGCAGGCCGTCGCCGACCGCGGCCGGGACGACACCGGGGCCGCCCACGCCGCCGGGGCCGCCGCCGCCCCGCCGTCGGGGCCGTTCTCCGCGGCGCCGTTCTCCGCACCGGCGGGCACCGCCCCGCCGGGGGCCCCCGGCGGGGCGGCCGACCCGCCGGCGGCCGCCCAGGCCGCTCCG
>NZ_JBEXYD010000144.1:0-3828 GCF_040630735.1 Kitasatospora sp. NPDC005748 | reverse complement strand
GCACGCTGGTCATCGCGATCTCGCAGTCCGGCGAGACCATGGACACCCTGATGGCGCTGCGCCGGTTCGCCTCGTTCCGGCCGGACCACCGGCCCGGGGCGAGTGGCTCAGGGGGACGGGACCGGCGCCGGCGCGGGTCGGCCGTCGCCGTACACGCTCGCCATCGAGGAGGTGCCGGTGGTGAGGAAGTCCCGGATGGCCGCCAGGTAGGTGTCGCGGTCGACGGTGCCGCCGCCGTCGGGGTCGAGGGCGTCGAAGGCCGCGTCGACGTCGCCCTCCGCGTTCCCGGTCGCGGTGCGCAGCCGGCTGAACTCCTCGCGGGTGAGGCGGCCGTCGGCGTCGGCGTCGGCGAGGTCGAACAGCGAGCCGAGGGCGGGCCGGCAGGTCGCCTCGAACGCGTCGTGTCCCGCCCAGGAGCGGTACTCCTCGAAGGTGACGCGGGAATCGTGGTCGGCGTCCATCTGGCGCCAGACCTCCTCGTGGGCGGTCCGGGCCGCGACGACGAGCGGGTCCCGGGCGTCGCGCCCCACGGCCGCGGCCGCCCGGTCGACCCGGGCGGCGTACTCCGCCCGCGAGATGACGCCGTCGCCGTCCGTGTCCAGCATGGAGAAGATGCGGCGCTTCGCCGGATCTGACATTGCGTGTCCTCCTGGTGGCTGTCCGTGGTTCTCGCCGGTCACGCTATCCAGTGGGACCGCCCTGGCGGCGCAGGCGCGTCGACGCCCGTCCCGGGCCCGGCGCCGGGTTCACAGCCAGCCGCGCTCCTTGGCGCGCAGGGCGGCCTGGAAGCGGGTGGTGGCGCCGAGGCGGGTCATCAGGCCGGCGACGTGGGTGCGGTACGTGCGCAGGGAGATGTTCAGCTCGCGGGCCGCGTTCTCGTCCTTGCTGTGCTCGCTCAGGGTGCGCAGGACCTGGGCCTCGACGGTGGTGAGGTCGAGGTGGTCGAGGTCGGTGGCGCGGGTCCAGAGCCCTTCGAACAGGTCGACCAGCGCGGCGACGATCCCGGGTTGGCCGATCTGCAGGGTGTCCGACTCCGGCCGGGCGGGGTCGAGGCGGACGAAGGCGACCCGCCGGTCGACGATGAGCAGCCGGCGGAACGGTTCGGGCGTCACGCGGTGGACGTCGCCCAGGTCGTGCCAGTGCCGGGCGTAGGCCATCTGCTCGGGCCGGTCGAGCGCCACCGTGCTGACGAGGGTGCGGCAGGCCATCCCGTCGGCGAGCGCCCGCCGGAACCGGAGGGCCGTTTCGTCGCGGAGCGGAACCCCGCTGCGGGGCAGCGGTTTGGCGTTCAGCGTCTCGACGCGTCCCGGCATCGTGCGGATCCGGTGGGTGACCTGCGCGGTGTCCCTGATGCGCTCGACGAGCTCGACGCGGCGACCGTGGCGGGCCTCCTCGGCGAGCTCCCACACCACGTCGAACGCGGAGTCGAGCCGGGCCAGTTCACGGGAGGTGTGCTCCACGCGGCGGCGGACGAGCAGGTCGACGGCGGCCGCGGGCGGCAGCGGGGCCAGCGTCGCGTCGAGCAGCCCCAGGTCCCGCAACTCCCCGAGGACCGCCCGTACATCGGGCAGGCCCAGGTCCGCGCCCGCGGTGTCGGGATCGCCCGGCCGGGTACGCAGCACGTAGCGGTAGACGCGCTCCTGGTCGTCCGTCAGACCCAAGCTCTGCAAACTCATGGCCGCCCCCGGGTCCGTGCAGTTTCCTGCATCAAGTCTTGCACTCTCTGCCCGTTCCGCCGAGAGCGGGTGCTTGACAGGCTGAGGGATTGCCGGGCGGAGCGACCGCCCGCGGCGTCGATCGACAGCGGACCGCACGATCGGCACCGGATCGCACGCTCGACACCGCATCGCACGTTCAACAGGGGAGACATCGTCATGGGCCACCTCCGCAGTTTTGCCCCGTGGATCGCCGTCGCGGTCCTCACCGGCACCGTCGACCTCCGCTGGGCCGCGCTCACCGGCCTCCTGCTGGCCCTCGCGCTCGTGGTGACCCAGCGCCGCGCCGGCCGGGGCTGGGACGCCCTGGTGATCGAGGCCAGTGCCGTCGTCTTCCTGGCCGGCTACACCTGCGCCGCCTTCGCCGCGCCCGACTCCACCGCCGTCGCCCACTACGGCCCGCCGCTGTCCTCGCTCTGGCTGGCGGCCACCGCCTGGGGCTCGCTCGCGCTCGGCCGGCCCTTCACCCTCGGCATCGCCCGCACCCAGACCCCCGAGCACGTCTGGAAGAGTCCGCTGTTCCTCCGGGTCAACCGCGTCATCACCGCGGTGTGGGCGGCCGCGTTCACCCTCGCCGGCCTCGGTGGCGCGCTGCTGCGCCACTACCGGCCGGACGCGGGCGACGCCCGCACCCTGCTCACCGTCGCCACGTTCGTCCTGCCGCTCCTGTTCACGGTCCGCTATCCGACGCTCGCCCGTGCCCGGCACGCGGCCGCGGCGGGCCCGGCCGCCCGGTGAGCACCCCTGACCCCGGTCGCCCGGTCCGTGCGTCGTCCGCGGCGACGGGCCGGGCGGTGTCGTCGTAAGTCGGTTGCCCCGTCCGCCGGGCGGGCGTCACAGTGGGCGCATCGCGCCGAACCACCAGGAAGGAGCGCGACCGTGCACGCCTTCACCCGCTCCCCGTGTCAGCGCTTCCGGTGCTCCTGGATCCGGGGGACGTCCTCGTAGTGCGCCCGTCGGCCGCCGGCCGGGCCGCCTCGGGGGAGGGTCCCCGAGGCGGCCTTTTCGGCGCGGCGCCTCCGCCGAGGGTGAGCTGGGCACGGGAGGGCCCAGGGGTCGGTAACACCCCCGCTTCGGCTGTGACGGTTCGACTCCGTCCTCGCCCACCCTCGCCGGCTCCGCACGGCAGCTGGCTTGCCGCACCGGCGATCTGACGTCGTTTCAGTGTCAGACCCTCCGAGCATAATGAAGTATCGCCGCAGACGGGGGCCGTCCTGGCGCGGCCGGATCCGCATTCCGAGGGCCCGTGCGAGCGGGGCGGAATCCGCGCGCCGCAGGTCGTCAGGCACCTCGTCCGGCGCCAACTGGGGGAGTGGATAGATGATCATCATCGGCATCGTCATTCTGGCCGGACTCGTCCTGTTCGGCATCATCGCCGGCTCGATGACGGACGGCGGGGACCGGAAGAGGAAGTCCCGTTACCGCGGCGGCGATTCCGGCGGCAGCGGCGGCGGTTGCGGCGGGGGAGGCTGTGGCGGAGGGGGTTGCGGCGGCGGCTGCGGCGGCAGCTGAGCGCCCGGCCGCCGGGAACGGAGCAGGCGTGCTCTCACGAACGTACTCCCGTCGCGTCGACCGCGTGCAGGCGGCCGTCGACGCGCTCGAACTGCCCCCCGCCGTCTACCGGACGTGCCCGTTCGAACCGCGCGAGCTGGTCGAGACCGGGCTGCGCCAGTGGCTGCGCTGCTGCGGGGCGGCGATGCTGGACCGGCAGGTCATCGGCATGCCGTCGTTCGCCGTGGACGAGGCGTGGCACGGGCTGATCCTCTGCACCGAGCGCTACGCGGCCTTCTGCCGGACGGCCTACGGGCGGTTCCTCCACCACCATCCGCAGGGTGGAGAACTCGCCGGCAGCGCGCGGCGCGCCGGATCGATGGCGGAACAGCTGCGCCGCACCACCGTGGCCTGGTCGTTCGTGGCCCGGCCCGGTGAGGAGTGCGTCCTGTGGGACCTCGACGTGCGGGTGGGCGTGCCCGAACCGTGGGGTGCGCGCCCCCGGCCGTAGTGGCGACGGTGCCCGCGGCCGACATGGTTCGGGGCGGGTCGGCGACGGGTGGCGGCTGGTGTAGCCGCGGGCGCGGATTTCGGTTCCGTCGCCGAGCCTCAGCAGGGCGGC
>NZ_JBEXYD010000143.1:0-3853 GCF_040630735.1 Kitasatospora sp. NPDC005748 | reverse complement strand
ATCTCGACGGTGACGGGCGAGTGGTTGTCCGGTACGGAGGTGGACGCGGGCTACTGGTTCGCGAACCTGCGGCGGATGGTCCGTTTCGAGGAGGCGGTGCGCACCCTGCTGGGTGGCGGCTACGGCTCGTTCGTCGAGGTGTCGACCCATCCGGTCCTCACCGCCGCGGTGGCGGAGACGGCCGAGGACGCCGGTGTCGCCGACGTCCTGACGGTGGGCTCGCTGGAGCGCGACAACGCGGGCGCCACCCGCCTCCTCACCTCGCTCGCCCAGGCCTACGTCGGCGGTCTCCCGGTGGACTGGAAGGTTGTGCTGCCCGCCGCCGAGACGGTGGAGCTGCCGACCTACGCCTTCCAGAAGCAGCGGTACTGGCTGGAGCCCTCGGCCGCGACCGTCGTCCCGGTCGGTGGCGACGGGGCGAGTACGGCCGTCGAGGCCCGGTTCTGGGCCGCCGTCGAGGGCGGCGACCTGGCGCACCTCGCCGAGGAGCTGGAGCTGGACGACCGCCGCTCGCTCGGCGAGGTCCTGGAGGCGCTGACCTCGTGGCGCCGCCGCGAGCTCGACCGGTCGGCGACGGAGAACTGGCGCTACCGCGTCACCTGGGCGCCGGTCGCCGACCCCGCTCCGACCGCGCTCACCGGCCGCTGGCTGGTGCTCGCCGACCGGGCCGACGACGAGCTGACGCAGGACTGCGTCCGGGCCCTGACCGCCCGTGGCGCCGATGTCACGGTCGCCGAGGTACCGGCCGGTGTCACGGACCGGCAGGACGTGGCCGCCGTCATCGGCGGGGCCCTGCCGGGCGACGAGGTGCCGGCCGGAGTGGTGTCGCTGCTGGCCCTGGACGAGACACCGGTGCCCGAGTACCCGGCGGTCACCCGGGGTTTCGCCGCCACGCTGGCCGTGGTGCAGGCGCTGGGCGACGCGGGCATCGGCGCACCGCTGTGGGTGCTCACCCGCGGCGCCGTCGCGGCGACGCCGGAGGAGGCGCTGACGAACCCGCTGCAGACCCAGATCTGGGGCTTCGGCCGGGTCGTCGGACTGGAACACCCCGACCGCTGGGGCGGGTTGATCGACCTTCCGGCCGCGTTCGACGAGCAGACCGCAGGACGGCTGGCCGCCGTGCTGGCCGGGTGCGGCGAGGACCAGGTCGCGATCCGTCCGGCCGCGGTCTTCGGCCGCAGGCTCGGCCGGGCCGACCGGCCCCGCGCCCACGCCCAGCAGTGGACGCCCACCGGAACCGTCCTGGTCACCGGAGGCACCGGCGCGATCGGTGGACACGTGGCCGGCTGGCTGGCCGACCGCGGTGCGCAGCGGCTCGTGCTGACCAGCAGGTCCGGGGCCGGCGCCGCCGGTCTGGCCGCGAAGGTCGCCGGACTGGCGGCCCGGGGCAGCCACGTGGACGTCGTCGCCTGCGACGCGGCCGACCGGTCCGACCTGGCCGGGCTGCTCGACCGGATCGCCGCGACCGGCCCCGCGCTGTCCGCGGTGATGCACGCCGCCGGTGTCGTCCAGCACACCACCGTGCACGAGACCGACCTGGCCGAGACGGCCGCCGTGCTGGCCGCCAAGGCCTCGGGGGCCGTCCACCTGGACGAGCTGACCAGGGGCCTGGACCTGTACGCCTTCGTGCTCTTCTCCTCGATCGCGGCGACCTGGGGCAGTGGTCTCCAGCCCGCCTACGCCGCGGCCAACACCTTCCTGGACGGCCTGGCCGAGCACCGCCGGTCCCAGGGCCTGACCGCCACCTCGGTGGCGTGGGGTTCGTGGGGCGGCGGCGGGATGACCGACGAGGCGGGTGCCGCCCAGGGCAGCCGCCGCGGGCTGATCGTCATGGACAAGGACCACGCCGTCCAGGCGCTGGCCCAGGTCCTGGACGGCGGCGAGCCCCAGCTGACGGTCGCCGACATCGACTGGGCGCGGTTCGCCCCGCCGTTCACGCTGCGCCGGCCCAGCCCGCTGATCGAGAACCTGCCCGAGGTCCGGCAGGCCCTGGCCGGTGACCTGCCGGAGGCCGGCGGGGCCGACCCGGCCGCGGGCTCGGACGCGAGCGCGTCCTGGCGGCGGCAGCTGGCCGGCCTGTCGCGCATCGAGCAGAACCGGCTGCTGGTCAACCTGGTGCAGACCCAGGCGGCCTCCGTGCTGGACTACCCGTCGCCCGAGGCCGTCGAGGCCACCCGGGCCTTCAGCGACCTGGGCTTCGACTCGCTGACCTCGGTGGAGCTGCGCAACCGGCTCGGCGCCGCGACCGGCCTGCAGCTGCCCGCCACGCTGATGTTCGACGCGCCCACCCCCACGGCCGCCGCCGAGTTCCTGCTGGTGCAGCTGGCCGGCGTCCCCGACGGTGCGCAGAGTGCTCCGGTGGTGGCGGCGGCGAGTGACGAGCCGCTGGCGATCGTCGGCATGGCGTGCCGCTACCCGGGCGGGGTGACCGGCCCGGAGGCGCTGTGGGACTTGGTGACCGCCCGGACCGACGCCATCTCCGTACTGCCGGAGGACCGGGGCTGGGTCATCGAGGACACCGCCGACGCGGCCGACGGCGGGCCCGTCCGGGCGGGCGGCTTCGTCTACGACGCGACCGGCTTCGACGCGGGGTTCTTCGGGATCAGCCCGCGCGAGGCCGTGTCGATGGACCCGCAGCAGCGGTTGCTGCTCGAAGTGGCCTGGGAGGCGCTGGAGCGGGCCGGACTGGACCCGGCGTCGCTGCGCGGTTCGGCGACCGGCGTGTTCGCGGGCGCCTCCGCCTCCGGCTACGGCTGGAGCTCCGGGCTGGAGGGCGAGCTGGACGGGCACCTCGTCACGGGGATCTCGACCAGCGTGGTCTCCGGCCGGGTGTCGTACGTGCTGGGCCTGGAGGGCCCGGCGGTGACGGTCGACACCGCGTGCTCCTCGTCGCTGGTGGCGCTGCACCTGGCCGCGCAGGCGGTGCGCTCCGGGGAGTGCACGCTGGCCCTGGCGGGCGGCGTCATGGTGGCGGCCAACCCGCTGCTGTTCGACCAGTTCAGCCGACAGATGGGGCTTGCGCCGGACGGCCGGTGCAAGCCGTTCTCGGCGGAGGCCGACGGCATGGGCCTGGGCGAGGGCGCGGGCATGGTGGTCGTGGAGCGGCTGTCGGACGCGCAGCGCAACGGGCACCGGGTGCTCGCGGTGATCCGCGGCAGCGCGACCAACCAGGACGGTGCGTCGAACGGTCTGACCGCGCCGAACGGTCCCTCGCAGCAGCGGGTGATCCGCGCGGCGCTGGCGAACGCCGGGGTCCGCGCCGACGAGGTCGACGTGGTGGAGGCGCACGGCACGGGGACCCCGCTGGGCGACCCGATCGAGGCGCAGGCACTGCTGGCCACCTACGGCCAGGAGCGGCGCGGCCAGGGGCCGTTGAGGCTGGGTTCGGTGAAGTCGAACATCGGGCACACCCAGGCCGCGGCCGGTGTGGCCGGGGTGATCAAGATGGTGCTGGCCCTCCAGCACCGGGAGCTGCCGGCGACGCTGCACGCCGCCGAGCGCTCGCCGCACATCGACTGGTCGGCCGGTGAGGTGGAGCTGCTGACCGAGGCGGTGCCGTGGTCGGCCGAGAACCGGGTGCGTCGTGCCGGTGTGTCGTCGTTCGGGATGAGCGGTACCAACGCGCACGTCATCCTGGAGGAGGCCCCGGCTCCGGTCGCCACCGAGGCGGCTCCGGCTCCGGTCGTTCCCGCGGTGGTCGTGCCCGGCGGGTCCACCGCGTGGGTGGTGTCGGGTCGGTCGGCGCAGGGGCTGGCGGCTCAGGCGGGCCGGTTGCGGGAGTGGGTGTCGGCGCGGCCGTCGCTCGAACCGGTGGATGTGGCGTGGTCGTTGGCGGCGACGCGGTCGGTGTTCG
>NZ_JBEXYD010000142.1:0-3872 GCF_040630735.1 Kitasatospora sp. NPDC005748 | reverse complement strand
CCGCGGGCCCGGTCGCGGCGCCCCGCCCGGGGGGGGGCGGGGCGGGGGGGGGTCACCCGGCGGGCCGGGGGCCCCGGCCGGTGCCGGACGGCGGCGGCCGCTCCGGCGCCGGTCGGAGCCCCCGAGGCGGTGGGGTGGATCCGGCCGCGGCAGGCCCAGGCGGTGGCCGCCGCGAGGAGCGCAGTGCCGCCGCCCAGCAGCATGACGGCGGTGGTCGACCCGTGGTCCACCACCGTGCCGCCCGCCAGGGCGCCGATCGACAGGGTCGCCTGGAACGATGAGGTGAACACCACCCCGGCCGCCTCCGGTGCCTGCGGCGCCGCAGCGAGGAACCAGGTCAGCGAGCAGACCGGGACGGCGCCGTACGCCACCCCCCAGAGCACCAGGACGACGGCGGCGCCCGGACCGGAGCCGCCCAGGACCGGCAGCAGCAGGGTCGCGCCGGCGAGCAGGGCGGCGGCGCCGGCCAGCGCCGCTCCGGGGGCCCGGGCCGCCCGGTCACCGGCGAGGACGTTGCCGAGCAGCCCGGCCGCGCCGTAGCCGAGCAGGAGCCCGGTGACCAGCCCCGGCCCCGCGTGGGTGACCTCCGCCAGGAACGGCGAGACGTAGGTGTAGCTGCCGAAGTGGGCCAGCACGATCAGGAAGGTCACCGCGAGGCCGCTGCGGGTGCCCCGCCCGGCGAGCAGCCCGCGCAGCACGCCGAGACCCGTGCCGGCCCCCGGCGGGAGCGGCGGCAGCGAGACCAGGAGTGCGAGGAGCACCAGTACGGTCAGCGCGGCCATCGCGGCGAAGGCGGTGCGCCAGCCGGCCAGTGAGCCGATCAGGACCCCGGCCGGCACGCCGATGACCGAGCCGAGCGGCACGGCGGTGAAGAACACGGTGTTCGCCCGGGCCTGCCGCGCCGGTGCGACGAGGCGCGGGGCGAGCCCCGACCCGATCGACCAGAATGCGCCGATCACCAGGCCGAGCGCGACCCGGGCCGCCAGCACCGCCCAGTAGGCGGGGGCGAGCGCGTTGAGCAGGTCGGCGAACGCCAGCAGCGCCAGCAGGCCGCAGAGCATGGTGCGGCGGTCGGTGCGCCGGGTGGTGACGGTGACCACCGGCGCGGCCACCGCGGCGACCAGGCCGGGCAGCGTCATCATCAGCCCGGCCGTGCCGTCGGAGATCCGGAAGGAGGCGCCGATCGGGGTGAGCAGGCCGATCGGCAGGATCTCGGTGGTGACGAGGGAGAAGACGCCGGCCGTCACGGCCAGCACGGCGGGCCAGCCGCCGGTCCTGGCGCGGGGGCCGGGCGGGGCGCCGGCGGATGCGGGCGGGGCGAGGAGAGCGGTGTCTGGAAGAGCGGTGTCGGGCATGCCGGCGGTCCTGTCCGTGCGGGGTGGGTTCGGGTCGAAGTCCACCAGCGTGGCGGGGTGTTGGGCTGGCGTGAATCCGACGTGAACGTCCGGTCCGAGCGGCTTTCCATCGCCCGCGCCCTGGACGGATAGCTCTCACTGAGAGCTAAAATGGAGGCATGACCGCGGATGTCACGGACACCTCCGCCACCGCCCTGGGCGACGAGTTCTCCACCCTCCTCGTCGGGATCCAGCGCCTGGTCCGACGACGGCTGCGGGAGGGCCTGACCGAGCCCCGGCTGCGCGGCGCGCAGGTCGAGCTGCTGCGCCTGGTGGCCGACTCGCCGGGCCTGCGGGTCTCGGACGCGGCCGCGGAGCTCTGCCTGGCCGGCAACTCGGTCTCCACCCTGGTCAACCAACTGGTCGCGCTGGGCCTGCTGCGCCGCGAGGTGGACCCGGCCGACCGTCGGGCCGCCCTGCTCCACGTCACCGACGAGGCGGTCGAACGGCTCGCGGCCTGGCGGGCCCGGCGGTCGGCGCTGGTCGGCGAGGTGGTGGCGGGGCTGTCCGCCGAGGAGCGGACGGCGCTGGACGCCGCGCTGCCCGCGCTGCGCGGCGTCGCGGCGGGCCTGCGCGCCCGACCGGAGACGACGAGGCCGGAGACGAGGCCGGACAAGCCGAAGGCGAACGGGGCGAAGGAGAGGGTGCGGCGATGACGTCGGGCGAGGACGAGGCGGTGGTCTGCCGCGGCCTGGAGTACTCCTTCCATCGCGGCCGGGGGAAGGACGGTGCCACCAAGGCGGTCGACGGGGTCGACCTGACGGTCCGCACCGGCGAGGTGTTCGGCCTGCTCGGCCCCAACGGCGCCGGCAAGACCACCACGATCCGGGCGATCACCACCCTGCTCCCGACGGCCGCCGGCATGGTCCGGGTCTTCGGCCACGACGCCGCCCGGCAGCGCACGCAGGTGCGCCGGCTGCTGGGCTACGTCCCGCAGCAGCTGTCCGCCGACGCGGGGCTGACCGGTCGCGAGAACGTCGCCCTGTTCGCCCGGGTCTTCGACGTGCCGAGGTCCGAGCGGTCCGAGCGGGTCGCCCAGGCGCTGGCCGCCGTCGACCTCACCGAGGCCGCCGACCGGATGGCCGGCACCTTCTCCGGAGGCATGGTGCGCCGGCTCGAACTCGCCCAGGCCCTGGTCAGCGCCCCGCGCCTGCTCGTCCTGGACGAGCCGACGATCGGCCTGGACCCGATCGCCCGGGCCGGCGTCTGGGAGCGCGTCGACGCGATCCGCCGGGCCACCGGGATGACCGTCCTGGTGACCACCCACTACATGGACGAGGCCGACCGGCACTGCGACCGGATCGCGCTGATGGACCGCGGCCGGATCCGCGCGCTCGGCACCCCGGGAGAGCTCAAGGACCGGGTCCGGGAACAGGACCCGCGGCAGTCCGAGCCCAGTCTGGACGACGTGTTCCGCCACTTCTCGGGCCGCGGCCTGGGCCGTGGCGAGGCCACGGAAGGAGACTTCAGCGATGTCCGCCGAACCCGTCGCACGGCCGGCCGGGTCGGCTGAACCCGCCGGCCCCGCCCCGGCCGCCGACCTGCCCGACCTCGCTCTGCTGCTGGTCCCGCCGCGTGCCCGCACGGGGGGGCGGGTGGTGCCGGCCCGGGTGGCCGCGATGTGCGTGGTCGAACTGCAGAAGCTGCGCCACGACCGCACCGAGCTGTACACCCGGGCGGTCCAGCCGGCGCTCTGGCTGCTGATCTTCGGCGAGACCTTCACCCGGCTGAAGGCGATCCCGACCGGCGGGATTCCGTACCTGGACTTCCTGGCGCCCGGGATCATCGCCCAGTCGGCGATGTTCATCGCGATCTTCTACGGCATCATGATCATCTGGGAGCGGGACTCCGGCGTGCTCACCAAGCTGCTGGTCACCCCGACCCCGCGGGCCGCGCTGGTCACCGGGAAGGCCTTCGCCGCCGGGGTCAAGGCGGTGCTGCAGGCCGCCGTGGTGGTGCTGCTCGCGGCGGCGCTCGGGGTCGCGATGACCTGGAACCCGCTGCGGCTGCTCGGCGTCGTGGTCGCGGTGGTGCTCGGGTCGGCCTTCTTCTCGTGCCTGTCGATGGCCGTCGCCGGCCTCGTGCTCACCCGGGACCGGCTGATGGGCATCGGCCAGGCGATCACCATGCCGCTGTTCTTCGCCTCGAACGCGCTCTACCCGGTGGACCTGATGCCCGGCTGGCTGCAGGCGGTCAGCCGGGCCAACCCGCTCAGCTACCAGGTCGACGCGCTGCGGGGGCTCCTCATCGGCACCCCGGCGCACCTTCCGCTGGACTTCGCGGTGCTGACGCTGGCCTCGGGGCTCGGCATCGCGGCGGCCTCCGGGCTGCTGGGGCGGCTCGCGCGGTAGCGACCGGGCCGCGTCGGTGTCCGGGTGTGCCGCGACGCCGCTGGACCGGACCGGGTGGTCGGGTGCAGCGGCGTTGTCGTGCCCGGGTGGGCGGGTGTGGCGGGTGGTGCTGGGGGTGTTACTTGGT
>NZ_JBEXYD010000141.1:0-4010 GCF_040630735.1 Kitasatospora sp. NPDC005748 | reverse complement strand
TGCAGGGGGGACCCTGTGGGAGAGTAGGACGCCGCCGAACAATCATTCCAAAGAACCCCCCGGTCCGTAAGGATCGGGGGGTTCTTTGCGTTTCCGGGAAAGGCACGCCCAAGCGGTCCGGGGCCGACCGAAAGGCCGGCCCCGGCGTCGCGTGGTTACGAGTGGGGTGCGGCGGTGCCCCAGTTCGGGCGGCTCACCCACTGGTCGGCCGTTTCGGTGATCCGGGTGACGCCGGTGCCGTTGGTCTGCATCCGGTACAGGTCGGCGGTTCCGCCGGCGGGGGCCTGGGAGAAGACGATGGACGTGCCGTCGGGGGAGTAGGCGGCGGCCCCGTAGAACACCTCGGACGGACCGGGCGTCAGGGCGTCGATGGCGCTGCCGTCGGGCTGCACGGTGTAGATGCCGCCACCGGGGGTGTTGTCGGGGCCGGCCGGATAGGTGGTGAACAGGATCCGGGTGCCGTCGGGAGACCAGCTGGCGCGCTCACCGGCGCGCAGCTCCCACGGGGTGAGTCGGCGCAGGCCCGTGCCGTCGGCGTTGACGACGTAGAGGGCCCGGCCGCTGGCGGGCTGCCCGGTCGAGCTGGTCCGGTACTCGAAGACCAGTTGCTTGCCGTCGGGCGACCAGCTCGGATTGCGGACCTCGCCGGAGTACGGCGTGTCGTTGGTGAGGAAGGTCAGCCGCTGGGCGTTGCTGCCGTCGGGGCTCATCAGGTACAGGTCGGAGTACTGGATCTGCTGGGTGGACGAGTCGATCGCGCCCCAGGTGCGGCTGAAGGCGAGCTGCTTCCCGTCGGGGGAGAAGGCGGGGCCGCTCTCCTGCTCGTTGGCGCAGTCGGCGGCGCCGGTCTCGCAGAGCTGGCCGATCTGGTGGGCGCCCTCGCCGTCGGCGGAAACCGTCCAGAGCCGGGCCGCGCCGGTCTCGGTCTCGGTCCGGTCGAAGGCGAGGGTGCTGCCGTCGGGGGACCAGTCGGGGTGGTCGTCGCGGTCCTGGCCGGAGGGCCGGGTGAGCTGCTGCAGGGTGCCGCCGTCGGCCGTCACGGTGAAGACGGCGCTGGTGAGGCGTCCGGGGTCGAGGAAGACCCGGCCGGCGATCAGGCCGTTGTGGGCCGTGACGGGCAGGGCCGGTGCCGCGGCTCCGATCACGCCCGGGGTCGCGTTGGCGATGGCGGGGTCGGGAGTCGGGGTGGCGGACGGGGACTCCGCCCGGATCTCGCTGAGCGGGATCTCGCCGGGCTGGACACCGCACCCGGCGAGCAGGACGGTGCCCGCCAGCAGGAGGCCCGCACCTGCGCGGGCGCGGGTGCGGGCCGTGGTGGTGAGTGGCAGCAGCCGTGTGCCTGTCATCGGCGTGTCATCTCCGTCTCTGGTGCAGGACGAGGCCCCCGGGGGAGCTGTCACTGTGTCAGATCGGGAGGGCGGGCAGGCCGCCGACACGCGACGGTCCGTGGCCACTCGGTCGCACGGAGTATGAAGAATGGATTGTTGGGTTGACGGCGCGGCGCGCCCGGCCGGCCGCCGCCGGCCCGGGGCGTCAGTCGCGGTTGGCCCGGCGCTCGGCCTCTGCCTCGTCCTCGGCCTCGGCGACCTCAAGGGTCGGCGCGGTGCCGCCGAGGTGGGCGGGCTGCCACCAGGTGTCCTCAGGCCCGCTCGGCTTGCCCGGGTACTCGCGCTGGGCCCGGTCGAGCATCTCGCTCATCGCGGCGCGCAGCCTGCGGGTGACCATCACGGGCTTGTCGCCGGGCGCCAGCTCGATCGGCTCGCCGATCATGATGGTCACGGGGACGTGGCGCTTGGTGAGGGTCTTCGGCCGGCCCTTGGTCCAGAGCTGCTGGGTGCCCCACAGGATGACCGGCAGCAGCGGGGCGCCGGAGTCGGCGGCCATCCGGGCGGCGCCGGTCTTGAACTTCTTCAGCATGAACGAGCGGCTGATGGTCGCCTCCGGGAACACCCCGACCATCTCGCCGGCGCGCAGGGCGCGCACGGCGGCCTCGTACGCGGGCTGGCCGTCGGTGCGGTCGACCGGGATGTGCTTCATGCCCCGCATCAGCGGGCCGGAGACGGCGTGCTTGAAGACGTCGTCCTTGGCCATGAAGCGGGTCTTGCGCTTGCCGCCGCGGAAGGCTCCGAGGCCGGCGAAGAGGAAGTCGAGGTAGCTGATGTGATTGCTCACCAGTACCGCTCCGCCCTGGGCGGGGATGTTTTCGGCGCCGACGATCCTGATGCGTACGTCGAGCGCGCGGAAGACGGTCAGTGCGGCGCCGATCACCGGCGGGTACACGAGCTCTGCCACGGTCAGTCCTGACTTCCCACGGGCCCTGGTGGCCCGGTCCGGCGGTACCCGTGTCGTACGTGGGGCCGACCGGAGGCGCGGCACGCCGCGGCGGCCACGGGTGATACACGGAAATGATCCCCCGAACGAGTGCCCGCTGTCACCTGAGGCGGGCGGTCGGGCGGGTGACGGGTGTGTGACGTCCGTGATGGGCCGGCCGGGAACCTTTCCGGTCCGGTCAGGACGCGGCGTCCAGCCGACCCTGGGAGCGACGGACGAGCAGGTACATCTCGCAGCCGAGGCAGTAGCCGAACACGGCGTTGAGGAAGGCGGCGGCGAGGGCGAACGCGGTGGCCAGCAGGCCGAGCCAGGTCACCCCGGTGAGGAAGCCGAGCGCGCCGACGGCGGCGAAGACCAGGCCGACGCCCTGGGCGAAGCGCGGCGGCCGCTCGTCCTCCGTCGCGGTGGGCGGTGCGAGCCGGGGCAGGAGCAGGGTCCGGTACAGCCAGTTGTACGGCGACCGGTGCAGGCCGCCGATGGCACCGAGGCCGAAGACGATGCCCTGGAGGGTGAGCAGCAGGCCGCTGCCGCTGAGGAGGACGGCGCCGAGGACGGCCGCGCTGAGCGCGGCGGCGAACCTCGGGCCGCGGGGGTCTATCTGCAACGGGGGCTCCGGATCTGGATCGCAGAAGGGGGGACGGCAGGGCGCGTCAGTGACAGCGCGAGGCCGTGGCCCGGCACAGGTCGACCACCCGGCGGGTGGTCAGCAGCGGTCGTACCGGGCGGTCGGAGTCCACCCGGCGATCGTACGCGGGCCCCGCCCCGGCGGTCGACCACTCTGTCGGACTCGTGGGGGGCCGGGGCAGACTGGGGGGATGACCGGGTTGGTGGTGTGCGTCGTCGTGCTCGCGGTGGCGAGCGCGTTCGGGCTGCTGCGGGCCCAGCGCGACGGGAGGCTACGGGTGCGGGCGAAGGACGGGGCGGTACGGCTCTCGGCGGCGGACCTGGGGGAGGCGCTGGGCGAGCGGGCCACGCTGGTGCAGTTCTCGACCGCGTTCTGCCAGCCCTGCCGGGCCACCCGGCGGGTGCTCGGGGAGGTGGCGGGTCTGGTCGAGGGGGTGGCGCACATCGAGCTGGACGCCGAGGAGCGGCTGGCGCTGGTCCGCCGGCTGGAGATCCTGCGCACGCCCACGGTCCTGGTGCTGGACGCGGGTGGCCGGGTGGTGCGCCGGGCGGCCGGGCTGCCGCGCAAGGCGGACGTGATCGCGGCGCTGGGCGAGGCGGTCTGATCCGCTCCGGGGGGTGTGGCGGCCCGGGTGGTGAATCCCACTCCCGATGCGCCGCCCCGTCGGGTGGTGTCGGCGGGACGCTGGGGCAGGATGAGGGCTGACGGCAGTGCGAGCCGTTCCGCGGGCCGTCCGGGCCGGGGGCCCTCAGGCCCTCGCGAGGCGGGCCGAGGGGCGGTCGGACGGGGCTCGGCGGCGTAAGCTACTGGCCAGTAGTGTCATTCGACTACTGGCGAGTATGCTGCCAGGAAGTTCCGGACCGGCACGGGAACACGCTGCCCGGAGCGGGTGCGTGCCGAGTTCGCGCCCGCTTGCACAGCCGCAGCCGCCGGACGAGACCAGTACAGGAGACAGGCCGTGAGCTTGAGGATCGTTGTCTGTGTGAAGTACGTGCCGGACGCGACGGGTGACCGTCGTTTCGGGGACGACCACACCACCGACCGGGAGGGTGTG
>NZ_JBEXYD010000140.1:0-4054 GCF_040630735.1 Kitasatospora sp. NPDC005748 | reverse complement strand
GACACCCCCGTCATCACCCTCGACGCCCGACGACGCGACAGCGCCAAGAGCGCCCTCATCACCCTCGTCGAACACGCCCTCCTCGCCCGCCTGCGCTGAGCGGGAACCCGCAGGTCGCACGCCCCGGTGCCCCGCCGTCACGGTCGGGCACCGGGGCAGCTGCGGCTAGGGCGCGGGTGTCGCCGCGGCGGCCCGCGCAAGACCCCTACATAAGCAGCGGATAACAGTTCGGTAGGCATTTTGTGATCAACAGTGACCATGCGTAGCGAATTAGCATCGCTCAGCGCCAGAAGACCACGGTTTTGCCCCTCGATGTCGGCTAATGTCCGGATTGCTCCACAGCAGGCCGCCATCGACACCTGTTTGTCCCCCATCCCTGCACGTGCTGAAATTCCAGCTACCCCTAAATCCATTTCGGCAGTCCCACCACCAGCGGGCCGCTGCCAGGGGTAGCGCTGGATTGATCCATGGCCGCCAATCGGCCGAGAGGTTGTTGTCGAGTGAGGCGTAAGCAGCAGGTCGCCCCGCAGCGGCGCTCCGAGCCCCGCCAGAGCGAGCCGAACGGTACCGCAACGGACCCGGCCGGATTCTCCGCGTTCACGCCGGTCGAGGAGCGACCCCCGGCCCCCTCCCCGAAGCCGCCGGCCGCCTCCACGGAGCGCCGCAGCGGTGGCTCGGCGGACGACGGAGGCAGCGGCGGCAAGGGTGGTCGGTACGACTTCCTCCGGCCGCGGAACTGGCGTGTGCCGGCCCGTCTGATAGCCATCCTGTTGATCCCGGTCATCATCGGCCTGATCTTCGGCGGCCTGCGCGTCAACACCTCGGTCGACGGCTACGTCAAGGCATCCCGCGCCGAGAAGACCGCCCGCCTCGCCAAGGCGGCCACCGAACTCGCCGAGGCGCTGGAGAACGAGCGCGACAAGTCGCTCAGCCCCCTGCTGACCGGCCAGGACCCGAACGGCGACGTCCCGAAGACCCGCGCCACCACAGACACCGCGCTCAAGGCGTACAACGCGGCCTACGACGCCAGCGACAAGTCCGCCGAACTGCCCCACCGGCACGCGGCCTTCCAGAGCATGGTGCTGTTCCTCCCGCACCTGCGCGACGTCGCCTACAAGCCCGAGCTGTTCGCCACCGCGACCCAGTCCGCGTACTCGACGATGATCGCGCCGCTGCTGGCCTACGACAACTCGGTCGGCCTCGGCAGCAGCAACATCACCAGCAAGGGCCGCGCGATCTACGCCATGTCGCTGGCCAAGGCCTCGGCCTCGACCCAGCGCGCGCTGATGCTCCACCTGCTGGTCGGCATCTCGGCCCAGTCCACCACCCGGTACGAGAACACCGACCTGATCCAGCAGCTCCTGGTCTCCCAGAAGCTGGAGCAGGTCTCGCTCTCCGAGTTCAACACCGGCAGCGCCCCCGAGGACGCCCAGCGCTACGCCGACGCCCAGGTCGCCCAGGCCGCCGCCGACCAGCGCGCCGCGTACCGGATGCCGAACGGCAGCGTGCCGACCATGACGGGCCTGCTGGGCCTCGGCGCCGCCTACACGCAGGCCGCCGCCGAGGGCCAGTCCAAGGGCAAGGCCGCCGCCGACGCCGCCTACAAGGAGGCCAAGGACTCCGGTCTGACCAAGGAGAACTGGGAGCAGGCCTCCAACACCCACATCGCCAGCCTGCGCGCCACCGAGGTCGCGCTGCTGGACGACGTCCTCAACGACGCCGCCGACCTGCGGGACAACGCGCTCTACGACGCCATCCTCAACTCGGCGATCGTGCTCGCCGCGCTGGTCCTCGCCGGTGTCCTCACCGGCTACGTGGCCCGCTCGATGATCCTGGGCATGCGCACCCTGCGCAACGCCGCCCTGGAGATCGCCGACCACCGCCTGCCGGACCTCGTCGAGCGGCTCTCCAAGACCGACCCGGACCGGGTGGACACCTCGGTCAGCCAGATCCCGCTGCACGGCAAGGACGAGATCGGCGAGGTCGCCCGGGCCTTCGACCAGGTCCACCGGCAGGCGGTCGCGCTCGCCGCCGAGCAGGCCCTGCTGCGAGGCAACGTCAACGCGATCTTCACCAACCTGTCGCGCCGCAGCCAGAGCCTGATCCAGCGCCAGCTGGCGCTGATCACCGACCTGGAGAACAACGAGGCCGACCCGGACCAGCTGGAGAACCTCTTCAAGCTGGACCACCTCGCCACCCGTATGCGCCGCAACGGTGAGAACCTGCTCGTCCTCGCGGGCGAGGAGGCCGGCCGCCGCTGGAACACCCCGGTCCCGCTGGTCGACGTGCTCCGCGCCGCCGCGTCCGAGGTGGAGCAGTACGAGCGCGTCGAGCTCTCCGGCATCCCCGAGGCCGAGGTCGTCGGCGCCGCCGTGACCGACCTCGTCCACCTGCTCGCCGAGCTGCTGGAGAACGCCACCTCGTTCTCCAGCCCGCAGACCCGGGTGCTGGTCAACGCCACCCGCCTGCCGGACGGCCGGGTGCTGGTCGAGATCCACGACAAGGGCATCGGCCTCACCGCCGAGGACTTCGCCGAGATCAACGAGAAGCTGGCCGAGCCGCCCACCGTCGACGCCACCATCTCCCGCCGCATGGGCCTCTTCGTGGTCGGCCGGCTCTCCCAGCGGCACGACGTCCGTGTCCAGCTCCGCCCCTCGGGCGAGTCCGCGGGCACCACCTCGCTGGTCATGCTCCCGCCGTTCCTGACCCAGATGGGCGCCGCCCCGGAGCCGGAGGAGCAGTTCACCGTCTCCCGGATCTTCGCCGAGCAGGAGCCGTCCGCGGCCGACTGGGCCGCCGAGGTCCAGCAGAACCAGCCGCGCAGCGCCGCCGAGCTGGGCTTCGACGACCACCTCACCGGCAACGGCAGCGCCGGGTCCAGCGGCTTCAGCCCGGCCCTGGAGGCCGTCCAGCGCTCGCAGCGGCTCGACCAGGTCCGCCGCGCGGCCCTGGAGTCCGGCCCGCTCGGGCCGGAGGAGCGGCAGGTGCTCGACGCCGAGGTCGAGGAGGAGTACCCGGCGTACGGCCGGCGCAACGACGAGGGCTACGGCCAGGACGGCCAGGACGGCCAGTACCCCCAGCAGGGCTACGACCAGTCCGGCTACGCCGACCAGCAGTACGGCTACGACCAGGGCGGCTACACCCAGGACGGGTACGCCCAGGACGGCTACGCCGGGACCGAGTACGGGCAGAACGACTACGGCCAGGACGCCTACGGCCGGTTCCCCCAGCAGGGTTACGGCGACGACCAGTACGGTCAGGACCAGGGCCAGAACCAGGGCCAGGACGACCAGTACGGCCAGTACCCGGGCTACGACGGCTACGCCGACGAGCAGTACGGGGCCGAGGAGGCCCCGGCCGGCCACCCGTACACCCCGGAGCCGCCGGCCCTGCCGGCCGCCCAGCCCGCCGCCACCCTGCCGTCCGGGCTGCCGCAGCGCCGCCCCGGCCAGCAGCTGGCCGGCGGTGGCCCCGCCGCCGCGCCGCAGCAGGGCGGCGGCCAGGACACCGGCGAGACCCCGAACTGGTTCGCCGGCGCCAAGGACACCTCGGCGCCCGCCGAACCGCGCGGACACGAGGTGTCCGCGCTGGGCGGTTACGGTCCCACCGGACCGACCGGCCCGACCAGCGCCGCCTGGCAGTCGCCCAACGACGGCGCCTGGCAGCGTGCCGAGCAGTTGCGCGAGCCCGCCTCCGGCGGGACCACCTCGTCCGGCCTGCCCCGGCGGGTGCCCAAGCAGAACCTGGTGGCCGGCAACGCCAAGCCCACTCCGCAGGACGGGCCGCAGGTCTCCCGCAGCCCCGAGGAGGTCCGCGGCCGGCTCACCAACCTGCGCCGCGGCGTGGAGCAGGGCCGCAGCGCCGGCAACACCGGAAGCTTCCGGATCGACCCCGATCAGGTAGACCCGTCCGGCAACGGACAGCAGAACCGCAGCACCGATCTCTTCGGCGGCTCGAACCACCAGGAGCGTTGAGTTGAGTCAGATGAGCCAGGCCGCACAGAACCTGAACTGGCTGATCACCAATTTCGTGGACAACACCCCTGGGGTGTCGC
>NZ_JBEXYD010000139.1:0-4061 GCF_040630735.1 Kitasatospora sp. NPDC005748 | reverse complement strand
CCCGGCCCGGACCGCCCGGACCGGAGGGCCGACCGGTACGCGGTCCGGCCTGAGTGCCGACCCGCGCACCGGCCCGGGAACCGCCCGGCGGACGGCCACCCGGGGCCCGGAGCAGGCCGCCGCGCGCCTGGTCGCCCGCAGCGCCCGGGCCACCGCGGCCGGCCTGCCGAGCACCCCGCCCTCCCCGCACTGGCGCCCCGGCGAGCGGACCCTGCGCCTGCTCACCGTGGCCACCGTCGCGGCCGTCGCCGCGCTGGCCACCGGCCACGCCTGGCTGCTCGCGCTGGCCGCGGGACCGGCCGTCCTGCTCGCCCTGGCAGCCCCGGGCACCGGCCGGCCGTCCCGGCTGGCCGCCGAGAACAGCGTCGAGCCGAGCCGCTGCCTGGAGGGCGAGCCGATCACCGTACGGGTCACCGTCCGCCACGACGGACGGATCGGCCGGCTCGACCCGGCCGTCGCCCTCGGCCCCGGCGTCGCCCTGACGGCGGTGACCGTCGGCGCCACCGAGGTCGACCTGGTGCTCCGGGCCGAACGCTGGGGCCGCTGGACCCTGGGCAGCGTCGACATCGACGTCTACGACGCCGGCGGTCTGGCCCGCCGGACGGTGCGCACCGACCTCGGCACGGTGGACGTCTTCCCGGTACCGAGCGCGGCCCGACTCACCCCGATCCCGGTACGGCTGCCCGAACGCCTCGGCGAGCACACCACCGCGCACGAGGGCACCGGCGTCGAGGTCGTCGGCGTGCGCCCGCACGTGCCCGGTGAGCGCCAGCGGCGCATCCACTGGCCGTCGACCACCCGCCGCGACGCCGTCCAGATCAACCAGTTCGCGGCGGAGCGGGCCGCCGACGCGGTCGTCCTGCTGGACACGCTGGCCGACTTCCTGGACGCGGCCACCGGCCGGTCCAGCCTCGACGAGACGCTGCGCGCGGCCGGCGGCCTGACCCGCGCCTACCTGCGCCGGCACGACCGGGTCGGCCTGATCGCGGTCGGCGGGAAGCTGCGCTGGCTCGCCGCGGGCAGCGGGGACCGGCACTTCTACCGGATGGTGGAGAGCGTGCTGGAGGTCCGCCAGGACCGGGGCCACCGCGGCCCCCTGGTGCCCCGGCTCCCGGCGGCGGCGCTGCCCGGCCACGCGCTGGTGTACGCCTTCACCTCGCTCGCCGACCAGCGCATCCTGGACGTGCTCGGCCAGGTCCGCGACCGCGGCAACCCGCTGGTCGTGGTGGAGGTCCCGGCCGGCGAACCGGCGGTGGAGCCCGGTGACGAGATCGGCGCGGTGGCCCTGCGGCTCTGGCACGCCGAACGCGAGGCGATGCGCTCGGCGCTGCGCGCCCGCGGCATCCCGGTGGCCCGCTACACCCCGGGCGAGGCGCTCGACCTGGCGCTCGCGCCACTGCTGCGCCGCCGGATCGGGGGAGGAGCCCGATGACCACCGTCGACGACACCCTGGCCGCTGCCCCGACAACCGCCTCGGTCGCTGATTCGGTCGCTGCCGAGCCTGGGATCGCGCCCGCCGCCCGGTGGGTCGGGTGGGCCGAGCGGGCCGCACTGCGCTGCACCGGCGTGGCGCTGGCGCTCACCGCCGCCGGGGTCGGCGGCACCGTCGACGGCGCGGTGGACCGGTTCGGCCCGGTCGCCGCGGTCGTCGCCGCGGTCTTCGCCCTCTGGGCCGCCCCGCCGCTGGACGAGCCGCCGCGCCGCCCGCACAGCTGGCCCGGTCGGCTCGCCGCGTCGCGCAGCACCGTGCTGGCGGCCGGGAGCGTGCTGCTGGCCGCGCTGGGCGAGCCCCCGTTCGGCGGGATCGCGGCGGTGGTCGCGCTCCTGATCGGCTACCTGCTGCTGGTCGACGTCCTCGGCCCGCAGCGCGACCGCGTCCGGCCCGTGCACGCACTGGCCGCCCTCGCCGCGTCCGGCCTGGTCCTGTCCGTGGCCCTCGCGTCGACCGGCGCGGGGGAGTGGTCGCGCCCGATCGCCCTGGCCGGCCTGGCGGCCGCGGCCTGGGGCGTCACCCATGCGCTCCGACCCCGGCCCGGCCTCCGGGCACGGCCGGCGGAGCCTCACCCCGGCGACTGAGCGCCCGCGGGCCCGCGCCGGGTCGCCGGTCGCCCGGTTCCGGGGTGTTCCGCCGTCGCCGTGCGCGCCCCGGTCGTGCGCCCCCCGCCCCGCCTCGCCGGGCGCCGCTCGTGCCGGATGGTCCGGTGCCCGGGGGTCGCCCCGTGTGGGCCGAAGGTCGCGCGCTGGCTACGATCGGTGAGCACGGGGCAGAAGGATGCGCCGGGCCGCGCGGCCGGCGCACGGCGAGGAACACTGTGGGAGAGACGATGGCACACGCACGGGCCGGGCAGCAGGCGCAGCCGGACGACCTGGTGGACGTGGCACGGTTGGTGACGGCGTACTACACGCTGCACCCGGACCCGGAGGAGCCGGGCCAGCGGGTGGCGTTCGGCACCTCGGGGCACCGCGGCTCCTCGCTGGACGCCGCGTTCAACGAGGACCACATCGCCGCCACCACGCAGGCGATCTGCGAGTACCGGGTGGCCCAGGGGACCACCGGCCCGCTGTTCCTCGGCGCGGACACCCACGCCCTGTCCGAGCCGGCCCGGGCGACCGCCGTCGAGGTGCTGGCGGCCAACGGCGTCACCGTCCTGCTGGACAGCGCCGACGGCTACACCCCCACCCCGGCCGTCTCGCACGCGATCCTGGCCCACAACCGGCGCCACCCGCAGGCACTGGCCGACGGCATCGTGGTGACGCCCTCCCACAACCCGCCGCGCGACGGCGGGTTCAAGTACAACCCGCCGAGCGGCGGTCCGGCCGGTTCGGAGGCCACCGGCTGGATCCAGGACCGCGCCAACGCCCTGATCCGGGACGGCCTGCGGGGCGTCAAGCGGGTGCCCTACGCCCGTGCCCTGGCCGCCGCGACCACCGGCCGCCACGACTACCTCACCGCCTACACCGAGGACCTGGTCTCGGTGCTGGACCTCGACGCGGTGCGGGCGGCGGGCCTGCGGATCGGCGCCGACCCGCTGGGCGGGGCGTCGGTCGCCTACTGGGGCCGGATCGCCGAGACGCACCGGCTGGACCTGACCGTCGTCAACCCGGTCACCGACCCGACCTGGCGGTTCATGACGCTGGACTGGGACGGCAAGATCCGGATGGACTGCTCCTCGCCGGCCGCGATGGCCTCGCTGATCGAGCGCCGGGACCGGTTCGCGATCGCCACCGGCAACGACGCGGACGCCGACCGCCACGGCATCGTGACGCCGGACGGCGGCCTGATGAACCCGAACCACTACCTGGCCGTCGCCGTCGACTACCTGTACCGCCACCGCGCCGACTGGCCGGTGGACGCGGCGGTGGGCAAGACGCTGGTGTCCTCCTCGATGCTGGACCGGGTCGCCGCCGACCTCAAGCGGGACCTCGTCGAGGTGCCGGTCGGCTTCAAGTGGTTCGTCGACGGGCTGCTGGAGGGCTCGATCGCGTTCGGCGGCGAGGAGTCGGCCGGGGCGTCGTTCCTGCGCCGCGACGGCGGGGTGTGGACCACCGACAAGGACGGCATCCTGCTGGCCCTGCTGGCCTCGGAGATCACCGCGGTGACCGGCCGCACGCCCAGCGAGTACTACCGCGACCTCACCGAGCGTTTCGGCGCCCCCGCCTACGCCCGGGTGGACGCCCCGGCCGACCGCGAGCAGAAGGCGCTGCTGGCCCGGCTGTCCCCGGAGCAGGTCCGCGCCGGCGACCTGGCGGGCGAGGCGGTCACCGCCGTCCTCACCGAGGCGCCCGGCAACGGCGCCGCGATCGGCGGGATCAAGGTCTGCACCGAGAACGCCTGGTTCGCGGCCCGCCCCTCGGGCACCGAGGACGTCTACAAGATCTACGCGGAGTCCTTCCACGGGGCCGACCACCTCGCCCGGGTCCAGGCCGAGGCGCGCGAACTGGTCAACGAGGTCCTCGCGGGCCCGGCGGCCTGACCTCCCGCTCCGCACCTGCCGTCTTCCGCACCTGCTGGGCCGCGTCGGTCAGCGGCAGCCGGGTGTAGCCGGGGACCTTGACCAGGC
>NZ_JBEXYD010000138.1:0-4231 GCF_040630735.1 Kitasatospora sp. NPDC005748 | reverse complement strand
CGGGCAACCCCCGACACCACCCCGGCCGCACCCGACCCGGCCACCAGGCCACCCAGCCCCGACACCAACTCCTCACGACCACCACCGACCACCACAGCCCGGTGCTCGAACACCGACCGCGTCGCCGCCAACGACCACGCCACATCCACCGGTTCGAGCGACGGCCGCGCCGACACCCACTCCCGCAACCGGCCCGCCTGACCCGCCAACGCCTCCGACGACTGCGCCGACACCGGCCACGCCACCGGCCCGGCCGGCTCCAGCACCGCCACCGCCTCAGCCTCACCGGCCGGCTCGTCCAGGGCGTCCGCCTCGTCCGCGTCCTCACCGGAGGGCTCGTCCGCCCCCGCGGAGTCACCGTCCGCGGTCGGGGCCTCCTCCAGGATGATGTGGACGTTGGTGCCGCTCATCCCGAACGACGACACGCCGGCCCGGCGCACGTGCTCGCCGGTCGGCCAGGCCGCCGCCTCGTTGAGCAGCCGGACCTCCCCGGCCGCCCACTCCACGTGCGACGTCGGCACGTCCGCGTGCAGCGTCGCGGGCAGCTGCTCGTGCTGGAGGGCCAGCACCATCTTGATCACACCGGCCACACCGGCGGCCGCCTGGGTGTGCCCGATGTTCGACTTCACCGAACCCAGCCACAACGGCCGGCCCTCGGTCCGCTCCTGACCGTAGGTGGCGATCAGCGCCTCGGCCTCGATCGGGTCGCCCAGGGTGGTCGCCGAACCGTGCGCCTCCACCACGTCGACCTCGTCGGCGCGGACCCCGGCGTTCGCCAGTGCGGCCCGGATCACCCGCTGCTGCGCCGGACCGTTCGGCGCGGTCAGACCGTTCGACGCACCGTCCTGGTTGGCCGCCGAACCACGCATCACGGCCAGCACCTTGTGCCCGTTGCGCCGCGCGTCCGACAGCCGCTCCACCACGAGCACGCCGACGCCCTCGGCCCAGCCGGAGCCGTCCGCCGACTCGGCGAAGGACTTGCAGCGCCCGTCCACCGACGTCCCGCGCTGGCGGGAGAAGCCCACGAAGACGGACGGGCTGGAGATCACCGTCGCGCCGCCGACCAGCGCCAGCGAGCACTCACCGGAGCGCAGCGACTGGGCGGCCAGGTGCAGCGAGACCAGCGACGAGGAGCAGGCGGTGTCGACCGTGACGGCCGGGCCCTCCAGGCCGAGGGTGAACGCCACACGCCCCGAGGTGACGCTGGTCGCGATGCCGGTGAGGAGGTGGCCCTCCGAGCCGCCGGTCTGCACCGCCGGGTCCGTGCCGTAGCCCTGGGTGTAGGCGCCGGCGAACACGCCGGTCCGGCTGCCGCGCAGCGAGGCAGCGTCGATGCCCGCCTGTTCGAGCGCCTCCCAGGACACCTCCAGCAGCAGGCGCTGCTGCGGGTCCATCGCGACCGCCTCGCGCGGCGAGATGCCGAAGAAGCCCGCGTCGAACTCGGTGGCGTCGTACATGAACCCGCCGTGGCGCGCGTACGAGGTGCCGGGGTGGTCCGGGTCGGGGTCGTAGAGGTTCTCCAGGTCCCACCCGCGGTCCTGCGGGAACGGGCCGATCGCGTCGGTCCCCTCGGCCAGGAGCCTCCACAGCTCCTCGGGGCCCTGCACCCCGCCGGGGAAGCGGCAGCCCATGCCGACGATCGCGATCGGCTCCTGGTTCCGCTCCTCGACCTCAGCCAGGCGACGGCGGACCTGGCGCAGATTAGCCGTCACGAGCTTGAGATAATCGCGGAGCTTTTCTTCGTTCGCCATGTGAATTCCGCCATCCCTGCTTGCCGAGGATATGCCAGTTCTGATCTGCACAGCCGCGGTGCGGGATTACCGCGGAAATTAGGCAAAATCGAGAGTTCTCAATACCTGCAAATGATCGAGCCCACCATCGACAGGAACGTATCCAGCCCCTGCTGGGCGGCGCAACGTGGCAGTTGAACACTTGAACCTCGCCCGGGAATCGAGGAATCCAGCACTCGTTCCACCGGTGCGCGCGGGTACCGGACATCATTGAATACCATCGCCCGGCCATTCAGGTCCAGGGCGATGCGTGCGCGCTCGCACACCCTCCTCGCACAACGCAAGGGGCGGCGGCCGGCTCCTCCGAGCCGACCACCGCCCTCACCGGGACCACCGCCCCTTGCCGGACCGCGGTCCGACCGCTACCTCAGAGCGCGCTCTCCCCGCGCATCCACTGCCCGAGCGTCCGCCGCGGGTACCGCACCACCACGTCGCCGCCGCGCACCCGCCCGGTCACGTTCACCCGGAGCTCCGTCGGCTCGTTCCAGGCCGCCTTGGGCACGCGGACCTTGAGGTCGCCCACGCCGACGGCCAGGTCGTGGGTCGCCACCACGATGCCGGGCCTGACCACGATGACCAGGTCACCGCCGATGCTCAGGTAGACGTCGAGGTCGAGCGTGTCGTGAGTGATCACCGCCTGGGTGAAGTCGAGCTTGACGTCGCCCCCGTGCATGCGGACGTCCAGCCGGCGCGGGACCTCCCAGGGCCCGGACCGGCGCAGGGTGCCGAAGCGCTGGTTGATCTCCACGATGTCCTTGCCCGGCGGGCCCGTCCGCACCGGGGGCGCGGGAACGGGCGCGGGCGCGGGGACGACCGGAGCGAGGGGGGCGACCGGCAGATCGCGGGTCAGCCCGGCCAGTTCACCGAAGGTGCGGGCGTTCAGCGCCACCGTGAGGCGCTCGTCGAGTTCCTCGGCCGTGAGCCGGCCGTCCGCCGCGGCGTCGCGGAGGATCTCGACGACCTCGTCCCGGTCGGCGTGCGAAGCCCTGATGTCCTCCGCGGACACGTCCCCGGCCTTGCGACCGTTCGACGCCGTGTCATCCGTCATGTCTCCGGCCTGATCCTTCTCTGGGGAGTCACATCGAATCGACGGTACATGACACCGGTTTGTCCCTTCGACCGCAAGCGGAACATTCGGCCGTGTTCAACTGGTGGCCCCCGCGCGCCGGACCGGATCCCCGGGCGCCGCCCGGCCTCGAACTCCCGTCTCACGGCGGGGCAGTTGAACGACGCGACGCCCGGCGCCTCCCCGCATTACCGTCGGCCGAACGAACCGTCATGCGCAACCTGCCGTCTAAGCCTAGGAAGTGAACGGGGCCATGGAAACGTCGCTGGTGAGTCTTGTCATGGGATCCTTGACGTCCGCGACGGTCGGCGCCGCGGCTCGGCTGGGTGTGGCCGACGCCCTCGCGGACGGACCGGCCACGGCCGCCGAACTGGCCAAGGCCGTCGACGCGGACCGCGACGCGCTGGTCTCCCTGATGACGGCCCTGACGGCGCTGGGGATCTTCGCCCGGGACGAGGACGGCCGCTACACCAACTCGCCCCAGTCCGAGCTGCTCCGCACCGACCACCCCGACTCGATGCGGCACCTGACCGCGCTGCTCTGCGGCCTCTACGCCCAGGCCGCCGCCGGCGGCCTGGCCGAGGCGGTCCGGACCGGCACCTCGGTCATGCCCCACGCCTTCGGCGTCCCGCTCTACGAGTACCTGGAGAAGGACCCCGAGACCGCGCGGATCTTCGACCTCGCGATGCAGGACTGGGCCCGGCCGATCGGCAAGATCCTGGCGGAGCACGTCCCGTTCGAGGACGTCCGCACGGTGATCGACGTCGGCGGCGGCAACGGCACGCTCCTCAAGGCGATCCTCACCGCCCACCCGCACCTCAAGGGCGTCTGCGTGGACCGTCCGGACACCTGTCGGCGGGCCGAGGCCGAACTCCGCGCCTCGGGCGACGCGGACCTCGCCGGGCGACTCACCTACCGCCCCGCCGACATCCTCCGCGAGGTGCCCGAGGGCGGCGACCTCTACATCCTCAAGAACGTCCTCCACGACTGGAGTTCCGAGAGCGGCATCCAGATCCTCGGCAACATCCGCCGCGCCATGAGCGCCGGCGCCGACGGCTCCCCGACCCTCCTGGTCATCGACCCCCTCGCGGAGCACGACTCCGGCGCCGCCTTCCGCAACGTCATCAAGATGATCGTCGGCGAGCCCAACACCCGCGAGCGCACCGAGGCCGACATGCGCCGCGAAGCCGCCGCCGCCGGCCTCCAGGTCGTCTCCCTCACCCCCTGCCCCGCCGACCTCACCGTCACCACCTGCACCCTCGCCTGACCGTCCCCCCGGGCCCGCTGGGCCGCCTCCCCGGGGAGGCACCCGCACCATCGCCACCAGGTCGTAGCCGCCGGTGACCGAGTAGACCTCGCTGACGCCCTCGATGGC
>NZ_JBEXYD010000137.1:0-4520 GCF_040630735.1 Kitasatospora sp. NPDC005748 | reverse complement strand
GCGGCGATTCCGGCGGGGCGTCCGCTGCGGAGCGTGATCCACACCGCCGGAGTGCTCGACGACGGGACGATTCCGTCGCTGACGCCCGAGCGGGTAGCCGTGGTGATGCGGCCGAAGGCCGACGGTGCCTGGCACCTGCACGAGCTCACCCGGGGTCTGGACCTGGAGCGGTTCGTGCTGTTCTCCTCGGCGGCGGCGACGTTCGGCGTCCCGGGTCAGGGCAACTACGTGGCGGCCAACGCGTTCCTGGACGCGTTGGCGGCCGACCGGCGGGCGGCCGGACTGCCCGGCACCTCGCTGGCCTGGGGCCTCTGGGCGGAGGTCAGCGGCCTGACCGGGCAGCTCTCGGACTCCGACCGGGCCCGCCTGACCCGCGGTGGCGCCGTGGCACTGAGCGCGGACGAGGGCCTGGCCCTGATGGACCAGGGGACCGCCCGCTCCGAGGCGCTGCTGGTGGCGACCCGGCTGGACCTCGCCGGGCTGCGCGCGCAGGCCACGCGGAGCGCGGAGGTCCCGCCGCTCTGGCGGACCCTGGTCACGGCCGGGACCGGCCGGCGGACCGCCGCCTCGGGCGGCGTCGGCGCGGACTCGCTGCAACGGCAGCTGGCCGGCCTCTCCGAACAGGAGCGCACCCGGCTGCTCACCGACCTGGTCCGGACCCACGTGGCGGCCGTGCTGGGGCACAGCTCCGCCGAGGCCGTCGAGCCCGGCCGCGCCTTCACCGACCTGGGCTTCGACTCGCTCACCGCGGTCGAACTGCGCAACCGCCTGGGCACCGCGACCGGTCAGCGGCTGCCGGCCACCCTGGTCTTCGACTACCCCAACCCGGTCGCGCTGGCCGGTCACCTGCGGGCCCGGCTGCTCGGTGACGCCGAGCAGCCCGTGGACCGCCTGCCGGTCCGCCCGGCGGAAGCGGGATCCGACGAGCCGATCGCGATCGTCGGGATGGCCTGCCGGCTCCCCGGCGACGTGAACGACCCCGACGGGTTCTGGCAGCTGCTCACCACCGGGGCGGACGCGATCTCCCGCTTTCCGGACGACCGCGGCTGGAACGTGGAGGGCCTCTACGACCCGGACCCCGAGAGTGTCGGCACCTCCTACACCCAGGAGGGCGGCTTCGTCGCGGACGCCGGCGGCTTCGACGCCGGGTTCTTCGGGATCTCGCCGCGTGAGGCGCTGGCGATGGACCCGCAGCAGCGTCAGCTGCTGGAGACGTCCTGGGAGGCGCTGGAGCGGGCCGGGATCGACCCCGCGACGCTGCGCGGCAGCCAGACCGGCGTCTTCGTCGGCGGGTTCGCGTCGGCCTACGGGCTCGGGCTGGCGACCGGCGGCGAGGGAGCCGAAGGGCACCTGACGACCGGCTTCGCGACGAGCGTGATGTCCGGCCGGGTGTCCTACACGCTGGGCCTGGAGGGCCCGGCGGTGACGATCGACACCGCGTGCTCGTCCTCGCTGGTGGCGCTGCACCTGGCCACCCAGGCGATCCGCGCCGGGGAGTGCTCGATGGCGCTGGCCGGCGGGGCCACCGTGATGGCGACCCCCGACGGCATCGTCGGGTTCAGCCAGCAGCGCGGTCTCGCGGTGGACGGCCGCTGCAAGGCCTTCTCGGCCGACGCGGACGGCATGGGCTTCGCCGAGGGCGCCGGCATGGTGGTCCTGGAGCGGCTCTCGGACGCGCGGCGCAACGGGCACCGGGTGCTCGCCGTGGTGCGCGGCTCGGCGGTGAACCAGGACGGGGCGTCGAACGGTCTGACGGCGCCGAACGGTCCGTCCCAGCAGCGGGTGATCCGCGCGGCGCTGGCGAACGCCGGCCTCACGGCCGCCGATGTGGACGTGGTGGAGGCGCACGGGACGGGTACCAAGCTGGGTGACCCGATCGAGGCGCAGGCGCTGCTGGCGACCTACGGTCAGGATCGTGGTGCCCAGAAGCCGCTGTGGCTGGGGTCGGTGAAGTCCAACATCGGGCACACCCAGGCGGCCGCCGGTGTGGCGGGTGTGATCAAGATGGTGCTGGCGTTGCAGCACCAGGAGCTGCCGAGGACGCTGCACGCGGACGATCCGTCGCCGCACGTGGACTGGTCCGCCGGTGAGGTGGAGCTGCTGACGGAGGCGGCGCCCTGGCCGGTGGGGGAGCGGCCGCGTCGGGCCGGTGTGTCCTCGTTCGGGATCAGCGGCACCAACGCGCACGTCCTGCTGGAGGAGGCGCCCGCCGAGGCCGGTACCGCGACCGACGCGGAGCCGGTCGAGCCGGCCGCTGCCCCGTCGGTGGTCGAACCCGGCGGGGTCGGGGCCTGGGCGGTCACGGGGCGTTCCGCCCAGGGGCTGACGGCGCAGGCCGATCGGCTGCACGCGTGGGTGTCGGCGCGGCCGTCGGTGGATCCGGCGGAGGTGGCGTGGTCGCTGGCGACGACGCGGTCGGTGTTCGAGCACCGGGCGGTCGTGCTGGGCGGCGGGCGCGGCGAGCTGGTGGCCGGGTTGGAGAGTCTGGCGGCCGGTGTGCCGTCGGGGTCGGTGGTGTCGGGTGTGGCGCGGCCGGGTGCGCGGGTGGTGTTCGCGTTCGCCGGTCAGGGTTCGCAGTGGGTGGGGATGGGCCGTGAACTGGCTCTGTCGAGCCCGGTGTTCGCGGCACGGCTCGCGGAGTGCGAGGCGGCGCTGGCGCCTTATGTGGACTGGTCGCTGGCCGATGTCCTGGCGGGTGTGACGGAGTTGACGGCGGCGGATGTCGTCCAGCCGGCGTTGTGGGCGGTGATGGTGTCGCTGGCGGCGGTCTGGGAGGCCGCGGGCGTCAAGCCTGCTGCGGTGGTGGGGCATTCGCAGGGCGAGATAGCGGCGGCGACGGTGGCCGGGATGCTGTCGCTGGAGGACGGCGCCCGGGTGGTGGCGCTGCGTTCGCGGTCGTTGAAGGTGCTGGCCGGTCTCGGCGGGATGCTGTCGGTGAGCCGGAGCGCCGCGGTGGTGGAGGAGCGGATCGCCCGCTTCGGTGAGCGTGTTGCCCTGGCGGCGGTCAACGGGCCTTCGGCGGTGGTGGTTTCGGGTGAGCCGGAGGCGCTGGAGGAGTTGAAGGCGGAGTTCGAGGCGGAGGGTGTTCGGGCTCGGATGGTCGCGGTGGACTACGCCTCGCACTCGGCGCAGGTGGACCGCCTCGAAGCGGAGATCACCGAGGTCCTGGCCGGTATCGCGCCGCGCCGGGGCCGGATCCCGATGGTCTCGGCGATGACCGGGGAGACGCTGACCGGTGAGGAGTTGGACGCCGCCTACTGGTACGGCAGCCTGCGGGCGACGGTGCACTTCGACCGCGCGGTGCGCACCCTGGCCGGTCAGGGGCACCAGCTGTTCGTCGAGGTGACTCCGCACCCGGTGCTGCTGGGCGCGATGAACGACACGCTCGAAGAGGTCGCCCAGGAGGCCGGCCCGGGCATCGTGCCCGCCGCGGTCTGCGGCACGCTGCGCCGTGACGAGGGCGGCGTGACCCGGCTGGTCACCTCGTTCGCCGAGGCCTTCGTCAACGGCGCCTCCGTGGAGTGGACTTCCGTCCTCCCCGCCGCCGAGCGGGTCGAGCTGCCGACGTACGCCTTCCAGCACGAGCGGTACTGGCCGCGTGCGGCCGGACCGGCTCTGGGTGGGGACGCGGTGTCGCTGGGTCTGGGCGCGGTCGGTCACCCGCTGCTGGGTGCGGCGGTCGAACTGGCCGGTGGTGCGGGGCTGGTCTGCACCGGGCGGCTGTCCGTGCGGACGCACCCGTGGCTGGCCGATCACGCGATCGGTGGGGTGGTGCTGCTGCCGGGGACCGGCTTCGTCGAGATGGTGGTCCGGGCCGGGGACGAACTCGGGTGCGGCCTGCTGGAGGAGCTGACGCTCCAGGCGCCGCTGGTGCTGCCCGCCGACGGCGGCGCGGTCCAGGTCCAGGTGGTGCTGGCCGAGGCGGACTCCGAGGGCCGTCGGACGGTCGCGGTGTTCTCCCGCCCCGACGGGCAGGAGGAGTGGACGCAGCACGCCGACGGCGTCGTCGCTCCCGCCGAGGAGGCGCCGGTCGCGGAGGAGGACTTCGCGGTCTGGCCTCCGCGCGGGGCCACGGCGGTGGACGTCAGCGGTATGTACGAGGCCGCGGCCGACGGGCCGTACGGCTACGGGCCGGCGTTCCAGGGCTTGCGGGCCGCCTGGCGCCGGGGCGACGAGGTCTTCGCGGAGGTCGCGCTGCCGGACTCGGTGGCCGCCGATGCGGGTGCGTTCGGTCTGCACCCGGCGCTGCTGGACGGCGTGTTGCAGGCCAGCGCCCTGGTGTCGGAGGCCGGGGACGAGGTGCGGTTGCCGTTCGCGTGGACGGGCGTCGAGCTGCACGCGGCGGGTGCGTCCGTGCTGCGGGCCCGGCTGCGCCGGGACGCGCAGGGCGGTCTGGTGCTGTCGGCGGCGGATGCCACGGGTGCTCCGGTGGTCTCCGTCGAGTCGCTGATCACCCGTCCGGTGTCGGCCGAGCAACTCCGGTCGAACGATGCCGGGGTGGCGGATTCCCTGTTCACCGT
>NZ_JBEXYD010000136.1:0-4949 GCF_040630735.1 Kitasatospora sp. NPDC005748 | reverse complement strand
AACGCTCGGCTGGGAAACCCCAGCCGAGCGCCTGCATAAACTCATCGCGGCCTGATCAAACCGACCACGTGTTGCAACGACCCCTAGAAACCGCCAAGGCGGACGGGGGCTCCTTCGGCGCGACGGCCGGGTGTGCTGCGGTCAGCAGCCGATCAGCCGCGCGGCCAGGTACGACTTCACCTGGTCGAGCGAGACGCGCTCCTGCGACATGGTGTCGCGCTCGCGCACGGTCACCGCGTTGTCCTCAAGGGTGTCGAAGTCGACGGTGACGCAGAACGGCGTGCCGATCTCGTCCTGGCGGCGGTAGCGCTTGCCGATCGCGCCCGCGTCGTCGAACTCGACGTTCCACGCGGTGCGCAGGTCGGCGGCCAGGCCGCGGGCCTTCGGCGAGAGGTCGGCGTTGCGCGACAGCGGCAGCACCGCGACCTTGACCGGGGCCAGCCGCGGGTCCAGCCGCATGCCGACGCGCTTCTCCAGGACGCCCTTGGCGTTGGGCGCCTCGTCCTCGAAGTAGGCGTCGATCAGGAAGGCCAGCATGGCGCGGTTGAGGCCCGCCGCCGGCTCGATGACGTACGGGAAGTACCGCTCGCCGGACTCCTGGTCAAAGTACTTGAGGTCCTGGCCGGAGGCCTCGCTGTGCACCGTGAGGTCGTAGTCGGTGCGGTTGGCGACGCCCTCCAGCTCGGAGAACTCCTGGCCGCCGAAGTTGAAGCGGTACTCGATGTCCACCGTGCGCTTGGCGTAGTGGGACAGCTTCTCCTTCGGGTGCTCGAAGAAGCGCATGTTCTCGGTCCGCAGGCCGAGGTCGACGTACCAGTCCCAGCGCTGCTGGAGCCAGTAGTCGTGCCACTGCTCGTCCTCGCCCGGCTTGACGAAGAACTCCATCTCCATCTGCTCGAACTCGCGGGTGCGGAAGATGAAGTTGCCGGGGGTGATCTCGTTGCGGAAGCTCTTGCCGGTCTGGGCGATGCCGAACGGCGGCTTCTTGCGCGAGGTCGTCTGGACGGCCTTGAAGTTGGTGAAGATGCCCTGCGCCGTCTCCGGGCGCAGGTAGGCCAGGCCGCCCGCCTCCTCGGTGACGCCGAGGTGCGTCTTCAGCATGCCCGAGAACTCCCGGGGCTCGGTGAAGGAGCCCTTGGTGCCGCAGTCGGGGCAGTTGATGTCCTTGAGGCCGTTCGCCGGCGGGTAGCCGTGCTTGGCCTCGTACTTCTCCTCCAGGTGGTCGGCCCGGTGGCGCTTGTGGCAGGAGAGGCACTCGGTCAGCGGGTCGTTGAAGGTGGCGACGTGACCGGAGGCCTCCCAGACCTCACGGGCCAGGATCACCGACGAATCGAGCCCGACGACGTCCTCACGGGCCTGGACCATCGCGCGCCACCACTGGCGCTTGATGTTCTCCTTCAGCTCGACGCCCAGCGGCCCGTAGTCCCAGGCGGCACGCGTGCCGCCGTAGATCTCGCTGCAGGGGTAGACGAAGCCACGGCGCTTGCTCAGGCTGACGATCGTGTCGATCTTGTCGGCGGCCACAGTGCTCTCTTCAGTACGACGGCACGGTCAGGGCACGGCTGGTTGCGCGTACCCGAATACCTCAGGTTACCGGCCATACGGGTACGGGGTTCAAATCGGTATCGCCCGGCCCCACCCAACCATCACCATCCACCGTTCACCCGTCCGAGTGATTTGACAATCATTTCCATCTAACCTGAGAATGGTTGTCATGATGATCCGACGACCTACCCGCACCGTCCTCGCCCTGACCGCGACCACCCTCGCCGGCACCCTCCTGCTCACCGCCTGCGGCGGGGACGGCGGCGCCAAGGGCACGGACGGCAAGCTGGGCGTCGTCGCCTCGTTCTATCCGATGGAGTTCCTCGCCTCGCAGATCGGCGGCGAGCACGTCAAGGTCACCACCCTGACCCCGGCCGGCACCGAGCCGCACGACCTCGACCTCACCGCCAAGCAGGTCGCGAGCGTCAAGAAGGCCGACGCCCTGCTCTACCTCAAGGGCCTCCAGCCGACCGTGGACAAGGCGGTCGCCGACTCCGGCGCCAAGCACGTCGTCGACGCCACCGCCGCCAGCCCGCTGGTCGACCACCACCTCGGCGAGGGCGAGGAGGGCCACGCCGAGGGCGACGGCCACCAGCACGACGGCGCCCCCGGCGACCCGCACATCTGGCTCGACCCGACCCGCTACGCGGCGGTCGCCCAGAGCGTCGGCGCCGAGTTCGCCAAGGCCGACCCGGCGCACGCGGCCGACTACCGGAAGAACACCGACGAACTGGTCGGCAAGCTCACCACCCTGGACCAGCGGTTCCGGGACGGCCTCAAGGACGCGAACACCAGGACCTTCGTCACCAGCCACGCCGCCTTCGGCTACCTCGCCGAGCACTACGGCCTCACCCAGGTCGCCCTCAACGGCGTCGACCCGGAGTCCGAGCCCACCCCGGCCCGGCTGGCCGACGTCCAGAAGGCCGCCAAGGACAACGGCGTCACCACGATCTTCTTCGAGACCCTGGTCAGCCCCAAGCTCGCGGAGACCGTCGCCAAGGATCTCGGCCTCCGGACCGCGGTGCTGGACCCGCTGGAGGGCGTCAAGGACCCGGCCAAGGACACCTACCTGACGGTGATGGAGCAGAACCTCGCCAACCTGCGGGCCGCGCTCGGCACGGCCGGCGCCACCACCAGCTGAGGGGACGACAACACGCCATGACCCACCCGATACCCCCGGCCGTCCGCCTGCACGACGCCGTCGCCTCGCGCGGCGGCAGGCCGGTGCTGCGCGGCGTCGACCTCACGGTGCAACCCGGCGAGGTGGTCGCCCTGCTCGGCGCCAACGGCTCCGGCAAGTCCACCACCGTCAAGGCCGTCACCGGCGCCGTCCCGCTGGAGCACGGCAGCCTGGACCTGTTCGGCATCCCGTTCGCCAAGTTCCGTGCCTGGCACCGGGTCGGCTACGTGCCGCAGCGCACCACCGCCGCCTCCGGCGTGCCGGCCACCGTGCGCGAGGTGGTCTCCACCGGGCGGCTCCCGCAGCACCGGCTGCTGCCCTTCCGCCGCCGGGACCGGGACGCGGTGGACCGCGCGCTGACCGCCGTCGGCATGCTGGACCGGGCCGGGGACGGCGTCGCCGACCTCTCCGGCGGCCAGCAGCAGCGGGTGCTGATCGCCCGCGCCCTGGTCGGCACCCCCGACCTGCTGATCATGGACGAGCCGATGGCCGGAGTGGACGCCACCAGCCAGCAGGTGCTCGCCGACACCCTGCGCGCCGAGGTCGGACGCGGCGCGGCCGTGCTGCTGGTACTGCACGAACTCGGGCCGCTGGAGCCGCTGATCGACCGCGCCGTGGTGCTGCGCGACGGCTGCGTCGCGCACGACGGCCCGCCCGTCCCCAACACCGGCCTGCACGCCCTGCCCGGCCACGACCACGTCCATCCGCACGCCGACCACACCCCGCCGAGGCTGCTCGCATGACCGAGATGCTCTCCTACGACTTCATGCAGCGCGCCCTGCTCGCCGCCGTCCTGGTCGGCATCACCGCGCCGGCCGTCGGCATCTACCTGGTGCAGCGGCGCCAGGCACTGCTGGGCGACGGCATGGGCCACGTCGCGATGACCGGGGTCGGCCTCGGCTTCATCTTCGACACCAGCCCGGTCTGGATGGCCGTCCTCGTCTGCGTCCTCGGCGCCGTCACCATGGAGCTGGTCCGCTCGCGCGGCAACCAGCGCGGCGACATCGCCCTCGCCATGCTGTTCTACGGCGGCATGGCCTGCGGCAAGCTGCTCGTCTCGAAGTCCGCCCAGGCCGGCGCCGGCAGCCTGGAGAGCTACCTCTGGGGCTCCATCCTCACCGTCGCCCCCGCCGACCTCGTCACCATCGGCATCCTCGGCGCCGTGGTCATCGGCGTCACCGTGGGCCTGCGCCGCCAGCTCTTCGCGATCTGCCAGGACGAGGACTTCGCCCGGGTCACCGGCCTGCCGGTGCGCCTCCTCAACCTGCTGCTCGCGGTGATGGCCGCGATCACCGTCACGGTCGCCATGCGGGTCGTCGGGCTGCTGCTGGTCAGCGCGCTGATGGTGGTCCCGGTGGTGGCCGCCCAGCAGCTCACCCGCTCCTTCGCCGCCACCCAGGCCGCCTCGATCGGCCTCGGCGTCCTGGTCTCGCTGGCCGGCGTCACCGGCTCCTACCAGCTCGACGTCCCCTCCGGACCGGCCATCGTGCTGCTCGCCATCGCGGTGTTCGCGGTGTTCAGCGCGATCGCCGCACCGCTGGCCCGCCACCGGCACCGGACGGCGAAGGCCGACCCCGGCCCCGCGGTCTGCGACGTCCAACTGCCCGGGCAGAGCGCGTCCGACGCGACCACTCCGGACCGGAGGGCGGGGCTGGCACAATGAGGTGCGAGATGCCCACACCCCCAGGAGGACCCACGGTGACCACCGCAGGCCCGTCGCCGCGCGCCCGCTCGACCCGGCAGCGAGCCGCCGTCTCGGCGGCCCTGGACGAGATCGAGGACTTCCGCAGCGCGCAGGAGCTCCACGACATGCTCAAGCACCGAGGCGACTCGGTGGGTCTGACCACGGTCTACCGCACCCTGCAGTCGCTCGCCGACGCCGGCGAGGTCGACGTGCTGCGCACCGCCGACGGCGAGGCCGTCTACCGCCGCTGCAGCAGCGGGCACCACCACCACCTGGTCTGCCGGCACTGCGGCGCGACCGTCGAGGTGGAGGGGCCGGCCGTCGAACGCTGGGCCAACTCGGTAGCCGCCGAGCACGGGTTCAGCGACATCGCCCACACCCTGGAGATCTTCGGGACCTGTGCGGAGTGCGCCAAGAAGGCCTGATCCGGCCGCGCCGAAGGGCCCGTGGGAGCTCTACGACATCGGCGGCCCTGCCCAGGTGGGGACCGTCCTGCCCGTGCTGCTGGAGACGTGGGAGGAGAACAGCACGACCGTCGGC
>NZ_JBEXYD010000135.1:0-5137 GCF_040630735.1 Kitasatospora sp. NPDC005748 | reverse complement strand
AGGGGGGACCCTGTGGGAGAGTAGGACGCCGCCGAACAATCATTCCAAAGAACCCCCCGGTCCGTAAGGATCGGGGGGTTCTTTGCGTTCCCGGACAAGGCGATCCCGGTCAGCCCGAAGAAATCCGGAGAGGCCCGGAACGGCCCAGAGAGGCCCGGAGACCACCGTGCGGCCGAGGGCACCCGGGGCCGTGGGGCGGCCGGCGGTGCCCCGGCCGGGCCGTTCCCGCCGTCAAAATGCCGCTAAAACTGCCTGATCAGCGGCCGGATCGCTGGAGAATCGCAGGCCACGCCGTAGTCTCCAAGGTGAGGGGAACACGTGTCCGGGATGGTCCCCGGAACCGGCCGGATCAAGAATGGTGCACATGGGACGCGGCAGGCTGCGGATCTACCTCGGAGCGGCGCCCGGGGTCGGCAAGACGTACGCCATGCTCTCCGAGGCGCACCGGCGGCGGGAGCGCGGCACGGACGTGGTGGTCGGCTTCGTCGAGGACCACGGGCGGCGGCACACCGCGGAGCTCGTGGACGGCCTGGAGGTCGTCCCGCGCCGCGAGCTGGACCACCGGGGCGCCGCGTTCACCGAGATGGACCTGGATGCCGTACTGGCCCGCCGTCCGCAGGTGGTGCTCGTCGACGAACTCGCGCACACCAATGTGCCGGGCTCCCGCACCGCCAAGCGGTGGCAGGACGTCGAGGAGCTGCTGGCGGCCGGCATCGACGTCATATCGGCCGTGAACATCCAGCACCTGGAGTCTCTGGGCGACGTCGTCGAGGGGATCACCGGGGTCCGGCAGCGGGAGACCGTGCCGGACGAGGTGGTGCGGCGGGCCGACCAGCTCGAACTGGTCGACATGTCGCCCCAGGCCCTGCGCCGGCGGCTGGCCCACGGCAACGTCTACGCGCCGGAGAAGGTCGACGCGGCCCTCGCCAACTACTTCCGCCCCGGGAACCTGACCGCACTGCGCGAACTGGCCCTGCTCTGGACGGCCGACCGGGTTGACGAGTACCTCCAGAAGTACCGGGCCGAGCAGGGCATCAAGGGCACCTGGCAGGCGCGCGAGCGGATCGTGGTCGGCCTGACCGGTGGGCCGGAGGGGGCGACCCTGATCCGCCGGGCGGCCCGGATCGCGGCCCGCGGCTCCGGCGGCGAACTGCTCGCCGTCCACATCTCCCGCTCGGACGGACTGGCCGGCTCGGGATCCGGCTCCTCCCAGACGCTGATCGAGCAGCGGGCGCTGGTGGAGAACCTCGGCGGCAGCTTCCACGCGGTGCTCGCCGACGACCCCGCCGCCGGGCTGCTGGACTTCGCCTGCGGGGTGAACGCCACCCAGATCGTGCTGGGCACCAGCCGCCGGCCCGCCTGGCAGTACCTCTACGGCCCCGGCGTGGGCACCACGGTGACCAGGGCCTCCGGCGACATCGACGTGCACATCGTCACGCACGAGCAGGCCGCCAAGGGCCTGGGCCGGGTGCCGGTCCGCCGGGTCACCGACCTCGGCCGGTCGCGGACCGTCGCCGGCTGGCTGATCGGCCTGGGCGGCCCGCCGCTGCTGGCCCTGCTGCTGACCCACGTCGACGGCCTCGGGCTCTCCACCGACATGCTGCTGTTCCTGTCCCTGACGGTCTGCGCGGCGCTGGTCGGCGGTCTCTTCCCGGCGATCGGCGCGGCGCTGGTCGGATCCTCGGCGCTGAACTACTACTTCGCCCCGCCGATCCACACCTTCACCATCGACGAGCCGCAGAACATCATGGCGGTGGCGATCTTCACCGCCGTCGGCATCGCCGTCGCGTCCGTGGTGGACCTCGCGGCCCGGCGGACCCACCAGGCGGCCCGCAGCCAGACCGAGGCACAGACGCTCAGCGCGCTGGCCGGCACGGTGCTGCGGGGCGCGCCGAGCGGGGACGGCGTCCTGACCGCGCTGCTGGAGCAGGTCCGGGAGACGTTCCAGCAGGACGCCGCCGCGTTGCTGGAGCGGCCCGATCCGCTCGGGCCGTGGCAGTCGGTCGCCGCGGCCGGTCCGCGGCCGCCGCTGCGACCGGAGACCGCCGACGTGGACGTCCCGGTCGGCGACACGCTGGCGCTGGTGCTGCGCGGCCGGGTGCTGCCCGCCGAGGACCGCCGGCTGCTCGGCGCCTTCGCCGCCCAGGCGGCCGTGCTGCTGGAACGGCGCCGGCTGGCGGGGGAGGCCGTCGCGGCCCGGCGGGAGGCCGAGGGCAACCGGATCCGCACGGCGCTGCTCGCCGCCGTTTCGCACGACCTGCGGACCCCGCTGGCGGGCATCAAGGCCTCGGTCAGCTCGCTCCGCTCGGCGGACGTCGAGTGGGACGAGGCGGACGAGGCGGAGCTGCTGGAGGGGATCGAGGCGGGCGCCGACCGGCTCGACCACCTGATCAACAACCTGCTCGACATGAGCCGGCTGCAGACCGGCACCGTCACGCCGCTGATCCAGGAGACCGACCTGGACGAGGTGGTGCCCTTCGCCCTCGGCGGCGTGCCGCCGGAGGCCGTCCGGCTGGACGTCCCCGAGACGCTGCCGATGATCAGGGCCGACGGCGGGCTGCTGGAGCGCTCGCTGGCCAACCTGGTCGAGAACGCCGTCAAGTACAGCCCGGCGGGCGTGAAGGTGCTGGTCAAGGCCGATGCCCTGCACCCGGTGGGCGGCCGGGGCCGGGTCGAGCTGCGGATCGTCGACCGGGGGCCCGGGGTGCCCGAGGACGCCAAGGAACGGATCTTCGCGCCGTTCCAGCGGTACGGGGACGCGCCGCGCGGGGCCGGGGTGGGCCTCGGGCTCGCGGTGGCGCGCGGCTTCGTCGAGGCGATGGACGGGACGGTCACCGCCGAGGACACCCCCGGCGGCGGTCTCACCATGGTCGTCACCCTGCCGGCCGTGGACCGGCCGCCGGAGCCGGCGGAGCGGGCCGACCCGGTCGAGCGGGCCGGCCGGGACGGGCCGGCCGAGCAGGCCGGGGTGCCCGAACGAGCCGAGCGCCCCGGGCCGTCCGGGCACCCCGCGTCGGCCGGGCCGGCCGACCGCCCGTCCCCCGTATGACCACCACCCTTCCGACTGCTGTGAAAGGCGGAGCCCGTATGACCCGGGTCCTCGTCGTGGACGACGAACCGCAGATCGTCCGCGCGCTGGTGATCAACCTCAAGGCCCGCAAGTACGAGGTCGACGCGGCCCACGACGGGGCGGGTGCCCTGGAGCTGGCCGCCGCCCGCCACCCCGACGTGGTGGTCCTCGACCTCGGCCTGCCCGACATGGACGGCGTCGAGGTGATCAAGGGCCTGCGCGGCTGGACCAGGGTGCCGATCATCGTGCTCTCGGCCCGGCACGCCTCCGACGAGAAGGTCGAGGCGCTCGACGCGGGCGCCGACGACTACGTCACCAAGCCCTTCGGCATGGACGAGCTGCTCGCCCGGATGCGCGCCGCCGTCCGCCGGGCCGAGCCGGTGGCCGGTGAGGACGACTCGCTGGTGGTCACCGAGAGCTTCACCGTCGACCTGGCGGCGAAGAAGGTCAACCGGGACGGCGCCGACATCCGCCTGACCCCCACCGAGTGGCACCTGCTGGAGGTGCTGGTCCGCAACGCCGGCCGGCTGGTCAGCCAGACCCAGCTGCTCCAGGAGGTCTGGGGCCCGGCGTACCGGACCGAGACCAACTACCTGCGGGTCTACCTCGCCCAGCTGCGTCGCAAGCTGGAGCGGGACCCTTCGCACCCGCGCCACTTCATCACCGAGCCGGGCATGGGCTACCGCTTCGAGGGCTGACCCCGAGGGCGCCCGGCCCCTCGGTCACCGCCGCGGCCTGCCGCCACGGCTCGCAAAACCGGTACCCTTCCGACATGAGTGGTGACAACAGCAGCGACCAGCCGCAGGGCCGCTTCCGCCGCATGCTCAGCCGGCTGACCTCCTCCACGGAGGAGCTCCAGGCGGAGGAGCTGCGCCAGGAGATCGCGGCGGAGTCGGGCTGCACCCCGATCGCCAGTTGCGGGGACCGTCAACTGGTCACCGTCGCCGGCACCCTGCGAACGGTGACCCTCCGCCCGCGGGCCGGTGTGCCCGCGCTGGAGGCCGAGCTCTTCGACGGCACCGAGGCGCTGGACGTGGTCTGGCTCGGCCGGCGCTCCATCGCCGGCATAGAGCCCGGCCGCCGCCTGGTGGCCAGCGGCCGGATCGGCCACGCACGCGGGCGCCGCGTGCTGTTCAACCCCCGCTACGAACTGCGTCCGGTCGGGCACGGGAGCGAATGAGCGTGAGCAACCACTCCGGCGGCGAGCCCGCCGCCCAGCTCGACCTGGTCGAGGCGGCTCCCGGCGAGGAGGAGGCCAGGCAGGCCGCCTCCCGCGAGGCGGCCTCCCGTGAGGCCGCCGACACCGTGATGAAGGCCTTCGGCGGTGTCCGCGGCATGGTCGACATGACGCTGCCCGGCCTGGTCTTCATCGTCACGTACAACATCACCCACCAGGTCCCCGCGGCCGCCTGGGCCGCGCTCGGCCTGAGCGGACTGTTCGTGGTGGCGCGGCTGGCCCGGCGGGAGACCGTCCAGCACGCCTTCAGCGGTGTCTTCGGGGTCGCCATCGGCGCCTGGATCTCCATGAAGACCGGCAAGGCGGAGAACTTCTACCTGCCCGGTCTGCTCTGGAGCGTCGGCTACTGCATCGGCCTGGCCGTCTCGGCACTGGTCCGCTGGCCGATGATCGGGCTGATGCTCGGCCCGATCACCGGCGAGATGTTCACCTGGCGCAAGCAGAACCCGGGCCGGCTCGCGGCCTACACCAAGGCCACCTGGGCCTGGGTGGTGATCATGGGCATCAAGCCGGTGATCCTCTTCCCGCTGTACTTCACCCACAACGTCAACCTGCTCGGCTGGCTGAAGGTCGCCCTGGGCATCCCGCCGATGCTGCTGGCGATGTACGTCACCTGGCAGATCCTGCTGAAGGCGCCGCCGCCCATCAAGGCGCAGCTGGACGAGGAGCCGGCCGGGGACGGGGCCGAGGCGCCGCCGGGCGACCGGTAGCGGCGGCGGAGCCCGCCGCCGGGACAACAAGCAGCGGGGCCCGCACTCGGATCCGAGTGCGGCTGTTGAGCGCGTCCAGGACGCGCTCCTTCGGGTCGAGGGTCAGCTGGTAGTCGACCC
>NZ_JBEXYD010000134.1:0-5170 GCF_040630735.1 Kitasatospora sp. NPDC005748 | reverse complement strand
AAATCGAAACCGCCCTCACCGCCCTGGACCACATCCACCAGGCCGTCGCCATCGTCCGCGACGACACCCTCCTCGCCTACCTCGTCACCGACAACCCCCGCGTCGACCTCACCACCGTGCGCCGCGAACTCGCCACCACCCTCCCCGAATACATGATCCCCGCGGCGTTCGTCACCCTCGACGCCATCCCCCTCAACAGCAGCGGCAAGACCGACCGCCGCACCCTCCCCGCGCCCGACCTCAACGCCTTCACCACCACCGGCTACACCGCCCCCCGCACCCCCGTCGAAGAACGCCTCGCCGCCGTCTGGGCCGAGGTCCTCGGCCTCCCCCAGGTCGGCGTCGAGGACAGCTTCTTCGACCTCGGCGGCGACTCCATCCGCGCCGTCCGCCTCACCGGCGCCCTCCGCGCCGCCGGCTACGACATCACGGTCCGCGACGTCTTCGAACAGCGCACCATCGCCGCCATGGCCATCGCGGTCGGCGACGGCACCGGCGAGTCCCTGATCACCGCCGTCCAGCCCTTCGCCCTCATCGGCGACGACGACCGCACGGCCCTCCCGGCCGACGTCGTCGACGCCTACCCCCTCTCCCAGGCGCAGACCGGCATCCTGGTGGAGGTCATGTCCGCGGTCGACCGTGCGGTCTACCACAACATCGACTCCTTCCGGCTGCCCGACCCGCAGCCGTTCGACGCCGAGGCCTTCCGCCGCGCCGTCGACACGGTGGTGGCCCGGCACGACATCCTGCGCACCTCCATGCACCTGGACGGCTACAGCCAGCCCCTCCAGCTCGTCCACGCCGCCACCGAAGCCCCGGTGGCCGTGTACGACCTGCGCGGTCTGACCGAGGCCGAGATCACGGAGCGTGCGCTCGCCTACGCCGAGGAGGAGCGGGCCCGCGGATTCGAGCTCACGACGGCTCCGCTGCTGCGGTTCGCCGCACACGTGGAGTCCGACCGGGCGTGGCGCCTGACGATCAGCCACAACCACGCGGTCAGCGACGGCTGGACGCTCAACTCGCTGCTGATGGAGCTTCACGGCGTCTACCGGGCACTGCGGGACGGCCTTGAACCGATGACCCACGAGCCGGTTCCGGTGCGCTACGCCGACTTCGTCGCTGCCGAGCAGACCGCGCTCTCCGACCCGGCGACCCAGGCCTTCTGGCAGCGCGTCGTCGACGCCCACAGCCCGCTGGTCCTGCCCGCCACCTGGGGCGGCGAGCCGGGCGAGCGCCTCGGGGTCCGGGTGCCGTTCGCGGACCTGGAGGACGGCTTGCGCAGCTTGGCGGCCGAGGCGAAGACCTCGCTCAAGAGCGTCATGCTGGCCGCGCACCTCAAGGTGATGGGCAGCCTCACCGCCGAGGACGCCTTCCACACCGGCGTGGTCTACCACGGCCGCCTGGAGGCCCCCGGCTCCGACCGGGTGCTCGGCATGCACCTCAACACGCTGCCCTTCCCGACCGACCGGGGCGCGAAGACGTGGCGCGAACTGATCGAGCGGACCTACGCGACGGAGACCGCCATCTGGTCCCACCGCCGCTACCCGCTGCCCGCCATCCAGCGCGCCGCCGGCAGCTCCCGCGACCTGCTCACCGTGCTCTTCGACCACCACGACTTCCACCAGGTCGACACCGACTCCGTCGATGTCGAGGCCACCATGGCGGGCGGTTCGAACGAGTTCGCGCTGATGGCGATCCCGCAGGGCGGGCACGTCAACCTGAGCAGCTCGACGGAGTTCTTCACGGCGGCGAACTTGGAGCGGCTGGGCGCGATGTACCGGTCGGTGCTGGAGGCGATGGCCGCCGACGCCGACGGCGACGCCCGCGCCGCTCACCTCCCGGCCGACGAACTCTCCCGACTGCTCGACACCTGGAACACCACCGTCGAGCAGCCGGTCGAGGACTGCGTCCACGAGCTGTTCGCCGCCCAGGCCGCCCGCACCCCTGACGCCATCGCGCTGACCAGTGGCGATCACAGCCTCACCTACGCCGAGCTGGACGAGCGGGCCAACCGCATCGCCCACCACCTCATCGCCCTGGGCGCCGGCCCCGAGCGGATCGTCGGCCTCTCCCTGGAGCGCGGCCCGGACCTCATCCCGGCCCTGCTGGGCATCCTGAAGTCCGGCGCCGCCTACCTGCCACTCGACCCGGCCAACCCCGCCGACCGCCTCGCCTACATGCTCACCGACGCCAAGGCCGACCTGCTCGTCACCCACTCCACCCTGGACGAGCTGGAGTTCACCGGGACCCGTGTGTTCGTCGACGCCCACGCGGCCGAGATCGCGGGCCGCCCGGCCACCGCACCGCTCACCGGCGTGCGTCCGGACAACCAGATCTACGTCATCTACACCTCGGGCTCCACCGGCCTGCCCAAGGGCGTCAGCCTCACCCACGCCAACGTCGCCCGCCTGTTCACCGCCACCCGCGAGAACTACCACTTCGGCCCCACCGACGTCTGGCCGCTCTTCCACTCCTACGCCTTCGACGTCTCCGTCTGGGAGATGTGGGGCGCCCTCCTCCACGGCGGCCGACTCGTCGTCGTTCCCTCCGCGATCGCCCGCTCCCCGCACGACCTGCTGGACCTGCTCACCACCGAACAGGCCACCATCCTCTGCCAGACCCCCTCCGCGTTCCGCACCCTCACCCAGCTCGCCGCCGACAACGACCCCCGGATCGACCAACTCGCCCTGCGTGCCATCGTCTTCGCCGGCGAACGCCTCGAAATGACCGAACTGCGCCCCTGGACCGACCGCGTCGGCACCCAGCACACCGCACTCGTCAACATGTACGGCATCACCGAGACCACCGTGCACTCCACCTACCACCGCATCACCGGCACCGACGTCACCCGGACCGCGCACAGCCCCGTCGGCTCCCCGATGGACGACACCGCCATCCACCTCCTCGACGCCCGGGGACACCTCGTCCCCACCGGCGTCCCCGGCGAGATCCACGTCACCGGCCCCGCCGTTGCCCGCGGCTACCTCAACCGCCCCGCACTCACCGCCGAACGCTTCCTCCCCAACCCCCACGGACCCGCCGGCTCCCGGCTCTACCGCTCCGGCGACCTCGCCCTCCGCCTGCCCGACGGCACCCTCGAATCCCTCGGCCGGATCGACAAGCAGGTCAAGATCCGCGGCTACCGCATCGAACTCGGCGAGATCGAAGCCGCACTCACCCAACACCCCACCGTCCGCCAGAGCGTCGTCACCGTTCGCGACAGCCACACCAACGGCGAGAAGATGCTCGTCGCCTACGTCGTCCCGGCCACCGACACCGTCCTCGACACGACCGCGCTCCGCACCCACCTCGGGACCTCACTGCCCGAGTACATGGTCCCGGCCGCGTTCGTCACCCTGGACACGATTCCGCTGACCACCAACGGCAAGGCCGACACCCGCGCCCTCCCCGCGCCCGACCTGGACGCCTTCAGCACCACCGGCTACACCGCCCCGCGTACTCCGGTCGAGGAGCGCCTGGCGGCGGTCTGGGCCGAGGTCCTCGGTCTGCCCCAGGTCGGCGTCGAGGACAGCTTCTTCGACCTCGGCGGCGACTCCATCCGCGCCGTCCGCCTGGTCGGAGCCCTGCGCGCCGCCGGCTACGACGTCACCATCCCGGACGTCTTCCAGCAGCGCACCATCGCCGCCCTCGCGACCCGGATCGGTGACGGCACCGGCGAGTCCCTGATCACCGCCGTCCAGCCCTTCGCCCTGATCGGCGAGGACGACCGCGCGGCCCTCCCGGCCGACGTCGTCGACGCCTACCCGCTCTCCCAGATCCAGACCGGCATGCTCGTCGAGATGCTCGCGGCACAGGGCGGCAGCACCTACCGGAACATCAACTCGTTCCGCCTGCCGGACGCGTCGTCGTTCTCGCCGGACGTCCTGCGCCAGGCCGTCGACACCGTGGTCGACCGGCACGACATCCTGCGCACCTCGATGCACCTGGACGGCTACAGCCAGCCCCTCCAGCTCGTCCACGCCGCGGCCGAGGTCCCGATCACCACGCACGACCTGCGCGGACTGGCCGAGGCCGAGGTCACGGAGCGCACGACCGCCTACGTCGAGCAGGAGCGGGCGACGGGCTTCGACCTGACCGCCGCCCCGCTGCTGCGCATCGCCGCACACGTCGAGTCGGACCAGAGCTGGCGCCTGACGTTCAGCCACATTCACGCCGTCACCGAGGGGTGGAGCTACCACACCCTGGCGATGGAGATCGTGACCCTCTACCGCAGCCTGCGGAACGGCGAGGAGCCGACCGCTTACGAGGTGCCGGCGGTCCGCTACGCGGACTTCATCGCCGCCGAGCAGACCGCGCTGGCCGACCCGGCCACCCAGGCCTTCTGGCAGCAGCTCGTCGATGCCCACAGCCCGCTGGTCCTGCCCGGTTCCTGGGGTGAGGGCGAGCGCCACGGGAACGAGCGCCACGGTGTCCCGGTCCCGTTCCTGGACCTCAAGGACGGACTGACCCGACTGGCCACCGCCGCCAAGACCTCGCTGAAGAGCGTGCTGCTGGCCGCGCACCTCAAGGTGCTCGGCAGCCTGACGGCCGAGGACGCCTTCCACACCGGTGTGGTCTACCACGGCCGGATGGAGGCACCGGGCGCCGACCGGGTGCTCGGCATGCACCTCAACACCCTGCCCTTCCCGACCACCCGGGGCGCGAAGACCTGGCGCGAACTGGTCGAGCGGACCTACGCCACCGAGACCGAGATCTGGTCCCACCGCCGCTACCCGCTGCCCGCCGTCCAGCGCGCCGCCGGCAGCTCCGGCGACCTGGTCTCGATCCTCTTCGAGTACCTGGACTTCCACCTCGTCGACGACGGCCCCATCGACACCGATGGCTCGCTGGGCGACGGCGCCAACGAGTTCGCCCTCAACGTGCTGGCCCGCCCGGACCGGGTGAACCTCAGTGCCCCGACCGCCGTGGTGGGTCGGGAGTGGCTGGGCCTGTTGGGTGAGCGTTACCGGCTGGTGCTGGAGGCGATGGCCGCCGACCCCAACGGCGACGCGACCCTCTCCCACCTGCCCGAGACCGAGCGCACCCAGCTCACGACCTGGGCCGCGGGCGACCCCGTCGACTGGCCGCAGGGCCTGACCGTCGACCTGATCGAAGCCCAGGCCGCCGCGACGCCGGACGCGGTCGCCGTCATCGCCGGGGACGTCCGCCT
>NZ_JBEXYD010000133.1:0-5218 GCF_040630735.1 Kitasatospora sp. NPDC005748 | reverse complement strand
GTCGCAATCCACACCGAGCCAGAAGGCCCTCACTCATTTCAAGATCACCACGCCGTGAGCCCCGTCACCAACCTCCGTGGTCAGTACACCTAGCCATCGCGGTCGGCATCCTCTACACGGTGCAAGGCCTGCACTGACAGTGCCGACGCACCGTCAATTCTCGGTGAGCCGCCGTCAAAGTTCGATGAGAGGGGACATCGATCGGCTGTCAGTGGTGGCTGGCACGGTGTGTGCGACCCGTACCGTCACGTGAAGATCGGAGCCCGACAATGCTGCCCGCCATTGCCGACCGCGATGAGTTTGCCGCACTGATCATCAGAGTGGGCTTCAGTGACGACCGAGCCTGACGGTCCGTGCTGGCAGAGCTGGTGAAGCCGTGGGAGTTCGAAGGCAGTGACGACGTCGACCCCTACATTCACGTGGTGGACGATCCGGCCTGGTCGGAGGCAGTGCCCGATGCCGTGATCGCCGCGCTCTCAGACGATCCGGAACTGAGCGTCCTCTACCTGGCAGACCGTGTCGCCTTGGAAGACCCCGAGCACCCCTTGCTGGTGGTGTCTGTGTGATCCGCGAGGAGTGCGCGAGCGACGCGGACGGCGGTACGGTCCGGACCGTACCTGCTGGCATCGGTGACATCCACGCGAACCTGTCGATCGCCAATCTCGCCTTCGCGGACATCGTCGAAGCCGCTCGGTGCGACCCCTCCGGCATCCTCCGGTCCTGCTGAGAACTCGCCGTACGAGCTGGTCGAACTCCATGGGCCCTACCCGCCGTTGGAAGAACAGGTTCGCGGCCTCGGCCTTGGCTGTCTTGTCGAGTTCAGCGGGGGAAGGTCACTCCTCCTGAGCCTTGCGGGTGCGGTAGGTACGCATGGCGACCTGCGCCCCGCAGCGGTTCGGGCTGCAGTACGCCGCCGAGGAGTTGCGCGAGCGGTCATAGAACCCGAGGTGGCACGGGGGGTTCCGGCAGGCCTTGAGCCTCATCCAGGCGCCTCGCAGAGCGACGTCGGACGCCGCGGCAAGCACATGTGCGAGTGCGCCCGGGACGCCGTCCCCGGTGGGCAGGAGCTGGACGCCGGAAGCGGTGACGACGGGCGCCAGGGGATACAGCCGTGCACTGCGGCGCAGGTACTCCTCGGCTCTCGCCCGGCCCTCGTCGTCCTCCTCGCCCGCGTGCGCGAGAAGGACGAGGACCAGGGCATCCCTCAGTTCCCGGGCGGCGGCGGCGTCGGCATCGGTGACCAGCGCACCGGGGCCGGTCAGGCCCTCCCGTCGCAGCCACTGCGCGAAGGCCGCCCCATCCCCGAGCTGCTCTCGACTGCCGTCTATCGCCCGCGTGTTGACAAAGGCGAGGACAGTCTCAGCAGCCGCCGAGGGACTGAGAATCGTCCGGGTCGTATCCATGGCCATAGGGCAACGATACCCGAGACCGGAGAGGCGCCACTCATCAGGCACATAGACACCAGAGCACATTGAGGCTTGTGAGTTATGCGCTAACTCAATATGGTCATAACCATGACGAAGAACGAGCAGACCTCGGACACCACCCGCACCTGGTTCATCACCGGCTCCTCCCAGGGCCTCGGCCGCGCACTCGCACTCACCGCCCTCGACCGTGGCGACCGCGTCGCGGCCACCGCCCGCCGCACGGAATCGATCAGCGACCTCGTCGGGCGGTACCCCGGACAGGCCATCGCCCTCCAACTCGACGTCCGGGACGAGGAAGCGGCCCACCGCGCCGTCGAGCAGACCGTTTCCGCGTTCGGACGAATCGACGTGGTCGCCAACAACGCGGGCTACGGACTGTTCGGCGCTGTCGAGGAGGCGACCGACGCGCAGTCCAGGGCCATCTTCGACACCAACGTGTTCGGGCCGCTGAACGTGCTGCGCGCGACACTGCCCGTGCTGCGCAGGCAGCGCTCGGGCCACGTCCTCCAGGGCTCCTCGCTCTACGGACAGTCGGCGCACCCGGGTGTCGGACTGCTCGCGGCCGGCAAGTACGCGCTCGAAGGACTCTCCGACGCCCTGGCGGCCGAGCTCGCGCCCCTGAACATCAAGGTCACCATGATCGAGCCCGGATATCTGGGGACCGGCTTCCTGTCCCACCTGGTCTTCGCCGAACCCACCGCCGACTACGACGGGACCGTGCGCGCCGTCCAGAGCTCGCTCGGCGAACTGCCGGCCGAGGCGTTCGCCGATCCCGCCCGGGTCGCCGCGGCCGTCATGGCCGCCGTCGACGCCAAGCAGCCTCCTCTGCGCCTCGCCCTCGGGCGCGCGGCCGAGGACGGCCTCCGCGAGGCTCTCACCGCACGCCTGCGCGAACTGGACGCCTGGGCCGACGTCAGCCGTAGCGCCGACTGGGCAGCGCACGACCGTCAGCCGTAGCACCGACGGGGTGCCGTGCGAGCGTCAGCTGGCGTGCGGACGGCGCGAGCGCCAAGCCCTCGGGCCGCAAGGCAGGCGCGCCAGGGGCGGCAGACGGCCGATCGGCCACTGAGCTCAACCGCTGCGGTCACGGGCCGCGCACCAGCCCGGCGTCGGCGATCAGGTGCGACTCGTCGAAGGCAGCGCGGACCGGCGCAAAGGACACGGGAGGATCGCATCTCGCGGATGCTCTCCTGATCTGCGGGCGGATGGTCGGTGTTGTTGGAGTCGCTGAGCGGTGCCCCGGAGGAGGCGGGGGAGCTCGGTTTGTCGGAACCGTTGCCGACCGCCACCACGATGGCGACGACGAGGCCGACGACCAGGAGGACGCCGAGGCAGCCGCCGAGCAGTGACCCGCGTCCGAATCGGCCCGTGGACTGGGCCGGGGGAGGCGGTGGCGGCGGGGCACCGTAGGGGCTGGCCGGCGTGCCGGGGCCGGTGCCCCAACCCGGCTGTCCAGCAGCACCAGGCTGTCCACCAGGCCCCGGCGCACCGCCCGGCGGGAGCTGACCGACCCGGGGCCGACCCCGTCGCCGGCTCGTTCCCGGGTTGGCTACGTCCCGGCGAGGGCGAGGGCGTTCTCGATGACGGAGCACAGGGTCGGCAGGTCGTGCTCGGCGTCGCCCAGGACGGTGCTCGGCGTGGTGGCGGCGAATGGTGGCGACGACGGCTGGGGCGAGCTGCTCGGCGGTGGACGGCTCCGGTGTGCTCCCGGCGGCCGTGGGCGTCCACAGGCGGGCGCAGGCCCTCGCGCAGCTCGCCGTCGCCGTGATGACCTCGTGGCCCGCTCGCCGGAGCCGCGGCCCTCGGCGAGCGGCCCTCGGTGAGCGGGCCACCGTCCGACGGGGCGAGCGGCGGCAGCGGCTTGGCCGGCAGTGAGGGGGTGAGCGCGTCATGGCAGGTGAACCGCTCCCGGAGGCGGCGTTCACGGCCGGACCGGGCGGGTTTGCCGCAGGACGGCCGGTGCCGTGAACGGGTTGTTCCGCCGGCCGTCGTCGTGTCGGCCGGCGAGTTGCCGCTCCGGGTTCAGCCAGATCGCTGTGGGGCTTCCCGGCTCGGCCGGTCGGCCACCCGTTCGGATGAACGCAGGTCTGCAGAAACGGTTGTTCGTCAGCAAGTGGCACTGGCAATTGCCAAGATCTCGACCTGTCCGGAAAAGCACCCCGCTGCCGTACGCGAAGCCGCACGGCAAACAGCGAGAACGGGAACCCACCCATGGCAGTCGCACTCCGCAGGACGCTCGCCCTCGCCACGCTGACCCTCGCCGCCTCTCTCCTGCCCGCCGGCGGGGCAGGCGCCGCCGACCCGACACCGCGCACCCCCAGCCTCTACTGCCTCGCCAACACCTGGAGCACCCCGAGCACCTCCACGAAGCCCTGCAACTCGAACGACCAGGGCCAGCACTGGACTCTCGCGGGGCAGAAGATCTCCCTCGCCAAGGCCCCCGCCTACTGCCTCGCCAACACCTGGAACGCGCAGGACGTCTCGGTGAAGCCGTGCGACTCCAAGGACCAGGGCCAGTACTGGACCGTGACCGGTCAGAAGATCTCCCTCACCTTCGCCCCCGCCTACTGCCTCGCCAACGCCTGGAACACCCCCAACATCTCCACCAAGCCCTGCGACAGCAACGACCGCGGACAGAACTGGGTGGTCTTCGGCGACCAGATCAGTCTCGCCCTCGCCTGACACCCCGCCACCGCGCCCGGACACGGTGATCTCCGGGCCGCAGGCCGCCCTTGACGGGCGGGATCGCGTAGGTGACATCCGCTCAGCGGGCCGCCGCGCTGCGGCGGCCCGCTCGTGCAGGACCGAGTTCAGCGACCGCCCGCCGCACGCTCCGTCCGAGACCCCGGTGTGGGCCCATCTCGGCGATCCCACCGGAACCGCGGGCTGCGGCTGCTCTCACCGCGCTCGTGCGCAGGGCGCGCAGGGCCACTGCCACCGCTGGCCGGTCGCGGACGGCGCGCCCAGCCCCCGGCCGCCCGCGGTCTACCCCCCGGCCCGGCATGCTGCGCATCGCGCGCCGCGCGCAGGCCCTTACTGTCCGGCAGTTTCACCCTGAGGGGAAAGGCGGTGGTCGTGGGGCTGGCATCCGGGCATGAGTTTCTCCCCGGGGCAAAAGGCGGCGGTCCAGCCGCTGCTGTTCGGCGGGCCGGTGGGCGCGGTATGCGCCGCGGAGCTGGCGTGGGCGGGCAAGGGCCGCCGGCCGAGGTACTGCTCCAAGGCGTGCTCGTCGAAGGCGGACCGCGCCCGGGAGAAGGAGAAGCGGGGCAAGGCCCTCGCCACGGCCGCCGGAACGCCTCGGGGCGAATCGGGGCTGCCCGACGGCCTGGCCGACGACCCGGCGGCGGCCGAGCTCCTCGCCCTCGGCGACCGGCTGGCGCGCGCCGACCGGCTGCTGCTCCTCCAGCTCGACCGGGCGGCCCGCGACGGTGACGCGGCCCTTGGCCGCCAATCCCTCGCCGACGTTCTCCACGCCGCGTCCGGCGTGATGGCGCGCCGCCGTGAGCTGGCCGAGGGGCTGCTCGCCGCGCACCCGACCCAGGCCCGGGAGGCGGGGCAACCCGCCGCCGGGGCCGGCGAAACGCCCCGGGGCGAAACGCCGTCCGGTTCGGGAGACGCCTTCGACACGGCCGGGGCGGTGCCGGCCGCCGTGCCCGACCCCCCTCGCCCGACGGCCGCGGCCCCCTCGCGCTGTCGCCTGGTGCAGTCGCAGTTCAACTCCCGCCAGGAAGTGGCCCAGCAGATCACCCTGCTGAAGAGCGGCGGTGACTCCGAGCTGGAGTACGGCAACC
>NZ_JBEXYD010000132.1:0-5271 GCF_040630735.1 Kitasatospora sp. NPDC005748 | reverse complement strand
GCGGCCACGACCGCCTGGGGGCGCCCGCCCCCCCGGGGGGGGGCGGGGTGCCACACAGCCTCCGGGGGGCCGCCCGGGCGCGGCCGGCGGCGCGCCCGGCCGCCGACGTCCGCCCGGAATCACCCGATTCGCCCTACGCTGCCTGCATGCCACGCCGAAAACTGCGCGTCAAAGCCGCCGACTCGGCCCGGATCAACGCCGAACTGGCCGAGCTGCGCGCCCGCCTGGAGATCCGTACCGAGTGGCCGGAGGCCGTGCTCGCGGAGGCCGAGCGGGCCGCCGAGTCGCCGCGGCTGCCGGAGTACGACGCGACCGACCTCCCGCTCTTCACCGTCGACCCGCCCGGCTCCCGCGACCTCGACCAGGCCATGCACCTGGCCCACCGGCCCGGCGGCTACCGGGTGCACTACGCGATCGCCGACGTCGCCGCCTTCGTCCGCCCCGGCGGCGCGATCGACGCCGAGGCCCGCCGCCGCATCCAGACCCTCTACTTCCCCGACCACCGCGTCCCGCTGCACCCGGCCCGGCTCAGCGAGGACGCCGCCAGCCTGCTGCCCGGCGAGACCCGCCCAGCCCTGCTCTGGCAGCTCGACCTGGACACCGACGGCGCCGTCGTCCTCGCCGACCTGCGCCGCGCGCTGGTCCGCTCGCACCGCCGGCTCGACTACGACGACGTCCAGCGGGCCGTGGACGCCGGCGGCGCCGACGAGCAGCTCGCCCTGCTCGCCACCGTCGGCCGGCTCCGCGAGGAGCAGGAGCGGGCCCGCGGCGGGATCAGCCTGCCCGTCCCCGAGCAGGAGATCGAGGAAACCCTGCACGGGTACGTCCTCGGCTACCGCGCGCTCGGTCCCGCCGACGGCTGGAACGCCCAGATCTCCCTGCTCACCGGGACCGCCGCGGCGGACCTGATGCTGGACGCCGGCGTCGGCCTGCTGCGCACCCTGCCCGCCGCGCCCGCCGCCGCGTACGAGCGGCTGCGCCGCACCGCCCGCGCGCTCGACATCACCTGGCCGGACGACCTCCCCTACCCGGACCTCGTCCGCTCGCTCGACCCCGGGGCCCCGCTGCACGCGGCCTTCCTCAACGAGTGCACCGGACTGCTGCGCGGGGCCGGCTACCGGGCCTTCGACGAGGCCCGGGGCCTGCCCGCCCCGGCCGACCCGGTGCACGCCGCGCTGGCCGCCCCGTACGCGCACTGCACCGCGCCGCTGCGCCGGCTCGGCGACCGCTTCGCCCAGGAGGTCTGCGCGGCCGTGGCCGCCGGCGAGGAGGTGCCGGACTGGGTCCGGGAGGCACTGCCCGGCGTCCCCGCCCTGATGGCGGCCGGGGACCGCCGCTCGGCCGAGGTCGAACGGGCCTGCGTGGACCTGGTCGAGGCGGAGCTGCTGGCCGGACGGGAGGGCGAGGACTTCCCCGCGGTGGTCATCGACGTGGACGAGCAGCGGCCCGCGCGCGGCACCGTCCAGCTGCGCGAACCCGCCGTCCGGGCGCGCTGCGAGGCGGCGGGCGGGGCGGTGCTCCCGCTCGGCGGCCGGATCGTCGCCCGCCTGACGCAGGCCGACCCGGCCACCCGCACCGTCCGCTTCGCCGCGCTCTGAGGCGTTCTGACGCGCGTTCCGACGCCCCCGCGCCGGACCCCCGCGCCGGACCCCCGCGCCGGACCCCCGCGCCCGGGCCTCCGCGCCCGGGCCTCCGCCCGGACGGGCCGGACGGTCCGGAACGCCCGGCCCGTCCGGGGCCGCGCCACCCGGACGGGCCGATCCACCGCCGCCCCGGGGCGCCCGGGTGGGAGGATCGACCCGTGGCCGAACCGACCTCCCTCCCCGCGCCGTCCGCCGACCCGGGCCGGCGCCGCAGGCTGCTGATCCTCGGGATCTGCTGCCTGAGCCTGTTCATCGTCGGGCTCGACAACACCGTGGTGAACATCGCCCTCCCGGCGATCCAGCAGGATTTCGAGGCCCCGGCCTCCGGCTTGCAGTGGATCATCGATGCCTACACCCTGGTGCTGGCCTCGCTGCTGATGCTGTTCGGCTCGGTGGCCGACCGCTTCGGCCGCCGCCGGGTGTTCCAGACCGGTCTGCTGCTCTTCGTGCTCGGCTCGCTGCTCTGCAGCCTGGCACCCAGCCTGGAGTGGCTGGTGGTGTTCCGGGCGGTGCAGGCCGTCGGCGGCTCGATGCTGAACCCGGTGGCGATGTCGATCATCACCAACACCTTCACCGAACCGCGCGAGCGGGCCCGGGCGATCGGCGTCTGGGGCGGGGTGGTCGGCATCTCGATGGCGCTCGGCCCGCTGCTCGGCGGGTTCCTGGTGGACATCGCCGGCTGGCCGGCGATCTTCCTGATCAACGTCCCGGTCGGGCTGGTCGCCTGCCTGCTGACCGCCCGTTACGTCCCCGAGTCGCGCTCGCCCCGGCCCCGCCGGCTGGACCCGGTCGGCCAGGTGCTGATGGTGGTGCTGCTCGGCTGCGGCACCGCCGCGATCATCGAGGGCCCCGAGCACGGCTGGACGTCCCCGCTGATCCTCGGGCTCGGCGTGGCCGCCCTGGCCGCGCTGGTGGCCTTCCCGTTCTGGGAGCTGCGGGTGACCGAGCCGCTGGTCGACCCGCGGTTCTTCCGCAGTGCGCCGTTCACCGGAGCCACCGTCACCGCGGTCTGCGCCTTCGCCGCGCTCGGCGGCTTCCTCTTCCTCAACACCCTGTACCTGCAGAACGTCCGGCACTACAGCCCGGTCGAGGCGGGCCTGTGGACGCTGCCGATGGCCGGGATGATGCTGGTCTGCGCGCCGCTCTCAGGCCGGATCGTCGGCGGCCGGGGGCCGCGCGGCCCGCTGGTCGCGGCGGGTCTCGGCCTCGCCGCCAGCGGGCTGCTGCTCACCCGGCTCACCGCCGACTCCCCGCCGGGCCTGCTGCTGGCCGCCTACGCGCTGTTCGGCTTCGGCTTCGGCATGGTCAACGCGCCGATCACCAATGCCGCCGTCTCCGGGATGCCGCGCGCCCAGGCGGGGGTGGCGGCGGCGGTCGCCTCGACCAGCCGGCAGGTCGGTCAGTCGCTCGGCGTCGCGGTGATCGGCACGGTGGTCACCTCGGCCGTCGTGGGCCCGGTCGCCACCGGCTTCGCCCCGGCCAGCCACGCCGGCTGGTGGATCGTGACCGGGCTGGGCCTCGCGATCCTCCTCCTCGGGCTGGTCACCACCACGGCCTGGGCCACCGGCACCGCCACCCGGGTGGCCGCCCGCCTCGGCGGCGACCCGCCCCTCGTCCGGGCCGGGGTACGGGACGCCCCGCCCGAGCGGTTACGATGACCACTACGGCGGAAGAGCCGGCCGGGCGGTCGCGACGGGTCCTCAGGGCCCGCCGAGGAACGTCCGGGCTCCACAGAGCAGGGTGGTGGGTAACGCCCACCCGGGGTGACCCGCGGGACAGTGCCACAGAAAACAGACCGCCCACCGCTTCGGCGGCGGGTAAGGGTGAAACGGTGGTGTAAGAGACCACCAGCGACCGGGGTGACTCGGCCGGCTCGGTAAACCCCACCTGGAGCAAGGTCAAGATCGGTGCCCCCGGGCACCGTGCGCGGATGTTCGAGGGCTGCTCGCCCGAGTCCGCGGGTAGACCGCACGAGGCTGTCGGCAACGGCAGTCCTAGATGGATGACCGCCTCCCCGGGCCGCGCGAGCAGCCCAGGAGACAGAACCCGGCGTACAGGCCGACTCTTCCGTCGTTGACCTAGAAGAGGCCCTCTGATCTGCAATCTCGCAGGTCAGAGGGCCTTTTCGCATCTCAAAGCCTTGTAACCGCCCGCTGACCCTTCGTGTCCATCGCGGCCTCTTTCTGGGTGCTGTGTGGCGATTGAGTGGCGGTGAGAACGGTCGAAGCAGCCGCCCAAGAGCCCCCGGTAACCTCGTCGCAGCTAGCTGGCCAGCGCCTCCCCGAGCAGCGCGTACGGCCGACCGGTGAGCCGGCGATGCAGCGTCTCGGTGCGGGAGCGGATCAGGCCCTCACGGTAGGCGGCCGGCAGCCGCTCCCACACCCCGGACGCCATCTCCGCCGCACCGGTCGGGTCGCCGTCGACGCCGAGGCATGCGGCGGTGTCCACTGCCAGCAGGGCGCGCGCCATTACCGACGGAGAGTCCGTGAGCGCCAGGGCGTCCTCCTGTGCCTGGTAGGCGCTGCCCGTGTCGCCCAGCAGCGTGTACGCCTGCGACAGGTGCACGTGGTGCTTCTGCCCGGGGTAGCCGAACCAGGTGTCAGCCGCCTCGGCGCCCTCCAGCCGTTCCGCCAGATTCCGCACGTCGTCCACTGCTCGCCGGGCCGCTTCGCGGTCGCCGGAGGCTGCCAGAGCCCGCGCTGTGACGGCTGCAGCGAGTGCTCCGGCCGCCGTCGGGCTGCTCCCCGCCTCCTGCCGAGCCTGCTCGGCGATCCGAGCGGCAGCCCCAGGAGCGCCGTAGTTGAGCGGGACCATGGCATGCCGGGCCAGCACCCACGCGATCATCCGCTGATCACCGGACTCCCGCGCGGCCTGCTCGGCGGTGGCGAACCACCGGTAGGCGTCGCGCTGGTCACCGCGATCGTGCTGGACGATCGCCACCAAGCCCGCAATGCCTGCTGCCGTCCGGGCGAGGTCTGCGCGGGTACGCGCCGGGTGAGGGCGGTTCAGCACCTCACCCAGCAGATCGAGATCGCTCATCATCTCGGCCAGCACCGCCTCCGGTGCCCGGCCACGGTAGCCACCCCGGTGTCGCTCGAACGCCGATTCCAAGTAGGCGAGATCGCCCTCTCCGGATGACCTGAGCGCGGCGGTGATCCCCTCGTGGGCCTGTGCCATGCCGGGCAGCGCGACGAGGCCGGTGGCTGCTCCTATTCCTGCTCCGATGAACTTCCGCCTGTCCACGCTGTTGCCCTTCGTGCTGCGCTCACTCCGGTACCGCCGGGAGGCGGCGGCGGCCTCGGCCACCTGGCCCACGGTCAGACCGTAGGCGTCGGCGATCCCCTGGTACGAGGGTTTCTGCGGAATTCGCTTCTCGGTTTCCCACCGCTTGATGGTCTCCCAGTCGCACCACTCGCCACTTGCGGCGGCGACTAACGCGGCCTGCTCGGCGCGCGTCTTCTTCGGATGCGCCTCGCGGATCTCCCGCAACAGTCGGCCGATTCCGTCCAGGCTGACACCGCTCACCTGCGGCCTCCTAGGGCCTGTGTGATGTTGTGATCAGTGGAGCGGTCGTACGAGGTCGTCTATCCAGATCATCGAGGCGCGGAGGTGAAGGCCTGCGAGGTAG
>NZ_JBEXYD010000131.1:0-5400 GCF_040630735.1 Kitasatospora sp. NPDC005748 | reverse complement strand
GCGAGAACTCCACGAACATCCCCGGAGTCGACATCACCGTCACCCCACCCGCCAACGCCAGGTCGCACTCACCCGACCGCAACGACTGCACCGCCAGGTGCAACGCCACCAACGACGACGAACACGCCGTGTCCACCGTCACCGCCGGCCCCTCCAACCCCAACGCGTACGAGACCCGGCCGGACAGCACGCTGAGCGTGTTGCCCGTCAGCAGGTAGCCGGCGAGGTCGTCCGAGCCCTCGTGCAGCCGGGGGCCGTACTCCTGGGAGAGCGCGCCGGCGAAGACGCCCGTCCGGCTCCCCCGCAGCGAGTCCGGGTCGATCCCCGCCCGCTCCACCGCCTCCCACGAGGTTTCCAGCAGCAACCGCTGCTGCGGGTCCATCGCCAGCGCCTCCCGCGGCGAGATCCCGAAGAACCCCGCGTCGAACTCGGTGGCGGCATCCAGGAACCCACCGGCCCGCACATAGCTGGACCCCGGCCGCGCCGCCTCGGGATCGAACAGTGCCTCGTTGTCCCAGCCGCGGTCGGTCGGCAGCGGCCCCACGGCGTCCCCGCCGTCCACCACCAGCCGCCACAGGTCCTCCGGGGACCGCACACCGCCGGGGTACCGGCAGCCGATGCCCACCACGGCCACCGGCTCGCCCGACGCGGCCTCCACCGCCCGCAGGCGCTCCCTGGTCTGCCGCAGGTCGGCCGACACACGCTTCAGGTAGTCGAGGAGCTTCTCTTCGTTATCCATCGGGAATCCGTCCAACGGGTAGAGGCCGGGAGCGCCGTTCGAGGTCAGGCCGGGCGGTCGGGACAGGGGAGCAGCGGGGCAGCACGGAGCGGGGCGGGGCAGCACGGGACCGGGCGGAGCGGGGGCGGATCAGGACAGGCCGAATTCCTCGTCGATGAGCGAGAAGATGTCGTCGACGGTGGCGGACTCGTAGTCCCGCCGGTCCTCGGTGGCCCCCGTCTCGAAGGCGCGGGCCTCCTTCCACTTCCCGAGGAGGGCTTCGAGGCGCTCGGTGATGCCGGCGACTGCCTCGTCGTCCTGCGCCACCGCGCCGAGCGCGCCCTCCAGCCGGTCGAGTTCCTGGTAGACCGCCGCCCCGGCGCGGGCGTCCGGTGCCGGCGCCCCGGTGGCCTCGGCCTCGCCGACGAGCCGGGCACGCAGCACGGCCGCGAGTTCGGCGGGCGTCGGGTGGTCGAACACGGTGGTGGTCGGCAACCGCAGTCCGGTCGCGGCGTTCAGCCGGTTCCGCAGCTCGGTGGCGGCCAGCGAGTCGAAGCCGAGGTCCCGGAACGCCCGGCGGGCGTCGACCGCGCCGGCGAGACCGTGCCCCAGCACCACGGCCGTCTCGTCGAGCACCAGGTCCAGGACCAGCCGCTCGCGCTCGGGCCCGCGGAGTCCGGCGAGCCGCTGGGCCAGCGTCGTCCCCCCGGTGGGCGAGGCCGCGGCGGCCGTCCGGCGGCCGGTCACCCGGACCAGCCCGCGCAGCAGCGGCGGTACGGCGGCCTGGCCGGCGCCGGAGGCCGCCCGTGCCCGCAGGGAGGCGGTGTCCAGACGCATCGGCACCAGGACCGGCGCGGCCGCGCGGTGGGCGGCGTCGAAGAGTGCCAGCCCCTCCTCGCTGGACAGCGCGCCCATGCCGACCCGCCGCATCCGGTCGAGGTCGGCGCCGTCGAGGTGCCCCGTCATGGCGCTGCGTTCGGCCCACAGCCCCCAGGCGAGTGCGAGGGCCGGGAGGCCGCGCGAGCGCCGGTGCGCGGCCAGGGCGTCCAGGAAGGCGTTTGCCGCCGCGTAGTTGCCCTGCCCGGCGGCGCCCACCAGGGCGGTGGCGGAGGAGAACAGGGCGAACACCGCGAGGTCCAGGTGCTCGGTCTGCCGGTGCAGGTGCCAGGCGGCGTCCACCTTCGGCGCCATGACGCCGTCCAGCCGCGCCCGGTCCAGCGAGGTGACGATCCCGTCGTCCAGCACGCCCGCCGTGTGGACCACCGCCGTCAGCGGGTGCTCGGCCGGGATCCCGGCCAGCAGACGGGCGACCGCCCCGCCGTCCGTGACGTCGCACGCGGCGACGGTCACGGTGGCGCCGAGGGCGGTCAGCTCGGCGGCGAGGGCGGCGGCTCCGTCGGCCTTCGCGCCCCGGCGCGAGGCCAGGAGCAGGTGCCGTACGCCGTGGTGGGTCACCAGGTGCCGGGCGGTCAGCGCGCCCAGCGTCCCCGGGGCGCCGGTGATCAGCGCGGTGCCGTCCGGGTCCGGCGCGGCGGGCACGGTCAGGACGATCTTCCCGATGTGCCGGGCCTGGCGGAGGTGGCGGAACGCCTCGGGGGCCCGCCGGACGTCCCAGACGGTCAGCGGCGTCCGGTGCAGGGCCCCGGCCGCGAACAGGGCCAGGACCTCCCGGAGCATCGCGCCGATCCGCCCGGGGTCGACCTCCATCAGGTCGAAGATCCGGTAGTCGACGCCGGGGTGCGCGGCGGCCACCTCGGCCCCGTCCCGGTGGTCGGTCTTCCCCATCTCCAGGAAGCGCCCGCCCCGTGTCAGCAGCCGCAGGGAGGCGTCGACGAACTCGCCGGCCAGCGAGTTGAGCACGACCGAGACCCCGCGCCCGCCGGTCGCCGCCAGGATCCGCTGCTCGAAGCCGAGGTCCCGGGAGGAGGCGATGTGCGCCTCGTCCAGACCCGACGCGCGCAGGGTGCCCCACTTGCCCGGGCCGGCCGTGCCGTAGACCTCGGCCCCCCAGTGCCGGGCCAGCTGCACCGCGGCCATGCCGACCCCGCCGGCCGCCGAGTGCACCAGGACGCTCTCGCCGCGCCGCAGGTCCGCCAGGTCCCGCAGGCCGTGGTAGGCGGTCAGGAAGACCACCGGGACGGCGGCCGCCTCGGCGAACGACCAGCCGTCGGGCATCGGGGCGACGGCCCGGTGGTCGGCCACCGCGACCGGTCCGAACGCGCCGGAGAACAGGCCCATCACCCGGTCGCCGACGGCGAGCCCGGCCACCCCGGGACCGATCTCGGTGACCACGCCGGCGCCCTCGATGCCGAGCCCGTCGAGCCTCGGGACCAGACCCAGCGCGACCACGACATCACGGAAGTTGAGTCCGGCGGCGCGGACCGCGATCCGGACCCGGCCCTCGGCCAGCGGGCCGGTGGCGGAGTCCTGCGGGCCCGGCAGCAGCGCCAGGTTCTCCAGGGTGCCCTTGCCCTCGATGTCCAGCCGCCAGACGGCCGCGCCGACCGGCGGCGTCAGCGCCGCTGCCGCCCCGGCGAGCCGGGGGACTCTCAGCGTGCCCTCGCGAAGGGCGAGTTGGGGCTCACCGGAGTGAACGGCCGCGGCCAGCAGCGCCGGTGGGGCGTCGCCTTCGTCCAGGTCCAGCAGGACGAAGCGGCCGGGGTTCTCGGCCTGCGCGGCCCGCACCAGGCCCCACACCGGGGCCTGCACCGGCGCGGCCGCTCCCTCGCCGGGGCGGACAGTCACGGCGCCCCTGGTCACCACCACCAGGCGGGAGGCGGCGAACCGGTCGTCGGCCAGCCAGGTCCGCAGCGCGTCGAGGACGTCGGCGGCCAGCGCGCGGGCCGCCGCCCCGAGGTCGGCCGCGTCGGGGGTAGCGGCCGGGGCGGCGCAGGGCAGGAGGACCACCTCCGGCACGGCACCGTTCGTCCGCGTCGCCGCCTCCGCCAGCGAGCGCAGATCGGCGAACGTCCCGCCGACCGGGCCGTCGGAGCCGGCGCCCCCGGGCCTCTGGCCCGCGAAGCCGGCGCCCCCCGGGCTCACCACGGCCCAGTCGCCTCCGGAGCCCGACGTGGTGGCCGTGGGCGCTCCGACGGCCACCCAGTCGACCTGGAAGAGCGCCTCGCCGTGGGGCCGGCCGACCTCGTCCAGCTGCTCCCGGGTGACCGGCCGCAGCGCCAGGGACTCGATCCCGGCGACCGGCCGGCCCGTGGTGTCGGCGACACTCAGCGCCACCTTGCCGGCCCCCAGCGGGGTGACCGTGACCCGCAACGCGGTCGCACCGACGGCGTGCAGCGTCAGGCCCTCCCAGGCGAAGGGCAGCCGCGGCAGGCCGTCCGCCGCTTCGGCGGCCGGCCGGGCCAGACCGATGACGTGCAGCGCGGCGTCCAGCAGCGCCGGGTGCACGGCGAAGCGGTCGGCGCCGACGGCGGCCTCCTCGGGCAGCGCGACCTCGGCGAACACCTCGTCGCCCCGCCGCCAGGCCGCCCTGACGCCCCGGAAGGCCGGACCGTAGGGCAGACCGGTCTCGGCCAGGCCCGCGTACAGCCCGTCGATCCGGACGGGTCCGGCTCCCGGTGGGGGCCAGGCCGCCGGGCCGGCGTCGCGTTCCCCGGCCGCTCCGGCCCCTCCTACCGGTCCGGCGGGCCCCGCCAGGCCGGTGGCGTGCCTGGTCCACGGCTGCTCGGCCGGCGCCCCCGCCGGCTGGGAGTGCAGGCTCACCGGTCGCCGACCGGCCTCGTCGGGCGCGCCGACCACCACCTGGAGCGACACCGCGCCCTGGTCCGGCAGGACGAGCGGGGCGTGCAGCGTGAGCTCCTCGATCCGGCCGCAGCCGGCCCGGTCGGCGGCCTGGAAGGCCAGCTCCAGCAGGGCCGTGCCCGGGACCACCGTCGTCCCGAGGACGGTGTGGTCCGCCAGCCACGGGTGCTCGGCCAGCGAGAGCCGACCGGTGACGAGGACGCCGTCGGAGTCGGGCAGCGCGAGTGCCGCGCCCAGGAAGGGGTGGTCGACCGGGGCGAGTCCCAGGGTGCTCGCGTCACCCGACGCTCCCGGGGCCGGCCGCCACCAGTAGGACTGCCGTTGGAACGCGTACGTCGGCAGGCTCGCCGGGGTGGCACCGGTGCCCGCGAACGCGGCCGTCCAGTCCACCGGGCCGCCCCGGACGAAGGCCTCGGCGGCCGAGGTGAGGAAGCGTTCGAGTCCGCCCTCGTTCCGGCGCAGCGTTCCCACCACGACGGCGTCGCGGCCGAGTTCCTCGACCGTCTCCTCGATGCCCGGGCGCAGTACCGGGTGGGGGCTGACCTCGATGAAGACGCCGTGGCCCTGTGCGGAGAGCCGTTGGACGGCCTGGTCGAAGCGCACGGTCTCGCGCAGGTTGCGGTACCAGTAGTCGGCGTCGATCCCCTCGGTGTCCAGGAGGTCCCCGGTGACGGTGGAGTAGAACGCCACCTCCGAGGCCGCCGCGCGGTCCGGGCCGAGCGCGGCGAGCAGATGGTCCCGCACGGTCTCGACCTGCGCGGAGTGCGAGGCGTAGTCGACCGGGATCCGGCGCGCCCGCACGCCCCGCGCCTCACAGTCCGCCAGCAACCCCTCCAACGCCGCCGGCTCCCCCGACACCACCACCGAGCCGGGCCCGTTCACCGCCGCCACCGACAACCGGCCCTCCGCGGCAGCCACCAACT
>NZ_JBEXYD010000130.1:0-5518 GCF_040630735.1 Kitasatospora sp. NPDC005748 | reverse complement strand
CCGTGGTGGTGGACGAGGACGCCCTTGGGGCGGCCGGTGGAGCCTGAGGTGTAGATGGCGTAGGCGAGGTTCTGGCCGTCGAGGGTGCGCTGGGGCGCGGTCGCCGGGTGCTGGCCGATGGTCGCCTGCTCGCGTTCGATGACGACGAGGGGGCCGTCGTACTGGGCGTCGACGGTGTCGGCCAGGGCGGCGGAGGTGACGATCACCGGGGTCGCGGTGTCGGTGAGGACGTAGGCGAGGCGGTCGGCGGGCCAGGACGGGTCGAGGGGGAGGTAGGCGGCTCCGGCCTTCCAGACGCCGAGGAGGGTGGGGACGAGGTCGGGGCCGCGCTCCAGGCAGACGCCGACGAGGATGTCCGGTCCGGCGCCGAGGGTGAGGAGGTGGTGGGCGATGCGGTTGGCGCGTTCGTCGACCTCGCGGAAGGTGAGGCGGACGTCCCCGGCGATGACGGCGACCGCGTCCGGCGTCGCGGCGGCCTGGGCTTCGATCAGGTCGACGGTCAGACCCTCCGGCCAGTCGACCGAGCCCCCCGCGGCCCAGGTCGTGAGCTGGGTGCGCTCCGCCTCCGGCAGGTGGGAGAGGGTCGCGTCGCCGTTGGGGTCGGCGGCCATCGCCTCCAGCACCAGCCGGTAGCGCTCACCCAGGGCGTTCAGGTTCGCCCGGTCGATCGCGGTGCTCATGCTGTCGAGGTTGATTCGGCCGCCACGCACGATCACGTTGAGGGCGAACGAGTTGGAGCCGTCGCCCATCGACCCGTCCAGGTCGACGGAGTTCTCGTCGACGACGTGGAAGTCCAGGTACTCGAAGAGGACGGAGACCAGATCGCCGGAGCTGCCGGCGGCGCGCTGGACGGCGGGCAGCGGGTAGCGGCGGTGCGACCAGATCTCGGTCTCGGTGGCGTAGGTCCGCTCGACCAGCTCACGCCAGGTCTTCGCACCCTGAGTGGTGGGGAACGGCAGGGTGTTGAGGTGCATGCCGAGCACCCGGTCCGCGCCCGGCGCCTCCAGGCGGCCGTGGTAGACCACGCCGGTGTGGAAGGCGTCCTCGGCCGTCACGCTGCCCATCACCTTGAGGTGCGCGGCCAGCAGCACGCTCTTGATCGACGTCTTCGCCTCGGTGGCGAGACGACGCAGACCGTCCTCGATGTCGGTGTAGGGCACCCGGGCATGCAGCTGCTCGACGCCGGCATCCGGGGTGCCGAAGGAGGTCGGCAGGACCAGCGGGCTGTGGGTGTCGACGAGCTGCTGCCAGAAGGCCTGGGTCTGCGGGTCGGAGAGCGCGGTCTGCTCGGCGGCGATGAAGTCCGCGTAGCGGACCGACGGCACCTCGTAGACGGCCGGCTGCTCGCCGTTCCGCAGGCTGCGGTAGCAGGCGAGGATCTCCATCACCAGGGTGTGGTAGCTCCACCCCTCGGTGGCGGCGTGGATGTGACTGAACGTCAGGCGCCAGGCCTGATGCGACTCCAGGTGGACAGCGATGCGGACCAGCGGCGCCTCGGCCAGCTCGAAGCCCAGGGCGCGCTCGGAGGTCATGTACTCCTGCTTGCGCGCCGCGATCTCTTCGGCGGCGAGCGCACGCAGGTCGTGGATCGCGACCGGGACCTCGGCGGTGGCGTGGACGAGCTGGAGGGGCTGGCTGTAGCCGTCCAGGTGCATCGAGGTGCGCAGGATGTCGTGCCGGGCGACCACGGTGTCGAGGGCGCGGCGGAACGTCGGTGCGTCGAAGGGGACTTCGTCGGGGACGAGGAAGGAGTTCAGGTTGTGGTAGGTGTTGCCGCCCTGTGCCGCGAGCATCTCGACGAGCATGCCGGTCTGGATCTGGGAGAGGGGGTAGGCGTCGACGATGTCGGCCGGGAGGGCCTTGCGGTCCTCGTCCGAGATCTGGGCGAAGGGCTGGACGGCGGTGATCAGGGAGTGGCCGGTACCGTCACCGATCCGGGTCGCGAGGGCGGCGATGGTGCGCTGCTGGAAGACGTCGGGGATGGTGACGTCGTAGCCGGCGGCGCGCAGGGCGCCGACCAGTCGGACGGCGCGGATGGAGTCGCCGCCGAGGTCGAAGAAGCTGTCCTCGACGCCGACCTGGGGCAGGCCGAGGACCTCGGCCCAGACCGCGGCCAGGCGTTCCTCGACGGGGGTGCGGGGGGCGGTGTAGCCGCCGGTGGCGAACGCGTCCAGGTCGGGGGCGGGGAGGGCGCGGTGGTCGACCTTGCCGCTGTTGCTCAGCGGGACGGCGTCGATCGTCACGAACGCGCCCGGGACCATGTACTCGGGCAGCTGCCGGCCCAGTTCGCGCCGTACGGCGGCGATGTCCGGCGCGCTGCCGTCCTCGGTCACCAGGTAGGCGACGAGGGCCTCGTCGTGGACGGTCACGACGGCCTGGCGGACCTGCTCCAGCCCGCTCAGGACCGTCTCGATCTCACCCGGCTCGATGCGGTAGCCGCGGATCTTGACCTGGCTGTCGATCCGGCCCAGGCACTCCAGACTGCCGTCCGCCAGGAACCGGGCCAGGTCACCCGTCGCGTACAGCCGCGAACCTGCCGCGCCGTACGGGTTGGGCAGGAACTTCTCCGCCGTGAGGTCCGTCCGGCCGTGGTAGCCCCGGGCCACCCCGTCACCGTCGATGAACAACTGACCCGTCACCCCCGACGGAAGCAGCCGCAGCCCCTCGTCCAGGACATAGACGCCGGTGTTGGCCAGCGGGTGGCCGACGGCGATGGTCTCCGGCTCCTCGGGGACGTCCCAGAAGCTCGACCAGATGGTGGTCTCGGTCGGACCGTAGACGTTGACCACCCGCCGCGTGACCGCCGACAGGGCGGACGCGAGGTGTCCGGGCAACGGCTCGCCACCCGTCAGCGCGGTGACCGAACGCTCCTCGAAACCCGCCTCCAGCAGCAGCCGCCACGCCGACGGCGTCGCCTGCACATGGCTCACCCCACGCGCCCCGACCAGAGCGATCAGCGCCGCCGGATCCTTCACCTCGTGGTCGCGCGCCAGCACCACCCGGCCACCCGTGACCAGCGGCAGGTGCAGCTCCAGACCCGAGATGTCGAACGACACCGACGTCGAGGCCAGCCACACCGAACCATCCGGCACACCCAGGTCGTCCCGCACCGAAGCCAGCAGATTGTGCAGCGCACCGTGCCCGATCATCACGCCCTTCGGACGCCCCGTCGAACCACTCGTGTACAGCACGTACGCCAACTGCTCCGGAACCACCACACCCGGCACGGCAAGAGTCGGCGTCTCGTCGAGCACCACCGTGTCCAGATCGATCCTCGTCCCGGAGAACTCCACCGACCGGCCGCTCACGGTCACCAGCACCGCCGCGCCCGAGTCCGCCAGCATGTAGTCGACCCGCTCACCCGGCAGCGCCGGGTCGATCGGCAGATACGCCCCACCGGCCAGCCAGACGCCGTGCAGCAGCGGCACCAGATCCGCCTCACGCGGCAGGCACACACCCACCACGCTCTCCGGACCGACACCCGCCGCCCGCAGCAGGGCACCGAACCGCGCTGCCCGCTCCGCCACCTGCCCGTACGTCAGCTCGACATCACCGACCACCACCGCGACCGCGTCCGGCGACTTCACGACCCGGGCCGCGAACGCCTCCGGCGCACTGGCCGTCGACCACACCACCTCACGCCCTGGCGCGGACAACACCGCCACCTCGGCCCCGGACAACGCCACCACACGCGCGTCACCCTCCGGATCCGCCGCCATCGCCTTCAACACCGACCGGTACAACCCACCCAACCGCTCCAGGCCCTCGGCACCGAAGGCCTCGGCCGTGCTGCTGAGGTGGAAGCGCCCGTCACGGGCGATGACGGTCAGCCCGAACTCGTTGGCGCTCTCGCGCAGTTCGGCGGAGGTGTCGACCTCATCGGCGTCCAGCTGGTGGAAGTCGTGGAAGTCGAACATCACGGAGACCAGCTCGCCGCTGCTGCCGGCGGCGCGCTGGATGGCGGGCAGCGGGTAACGGCGGTGGGACCAGATGGCGGTCTCCGTCGCGTACGTCCGCTCGACCAGCTCACGCCAGGTCCTCGCACCCCGACTGGCCGGGAACGGCAGGGTGTTGAGGTGCATGCCGAGCACCCGGTCGGCACCCGGCGCCTCCAGACGGCCGTGGTAGACCACGCCGGTGTGGAAGGCGTCCTCGGCCGTCAGGCTGCCCATCACCTTGAGGTGGGCGGCCAGCATGACGCTCTTGAGCGAGGTCTTCGCTTCGGCCGCGAGCTTGCGCAGCCCCTCCTCCAGGTCCGCGAACGGCACCTGCAGACCGGTCCGGCCGCCCGCGTCACCGCCCCAGGTGGCGGGCAGGACCAGCGGGCTGTGGGTGTCGACGACCTGCTGCCAGAAGGCCTGGGTCGCCGGGTCGGCCAGCGCGGTCTGCTCGGCGGCGATGAAGTCCGCGTAGCGCACCGGGAGCGGCGCCGGGGCGGCGGGCTCGCGGCCGTCCCGCAGCGCCTGGTAGTCGCCCAGGAGCTCCACCAGCATCGAGTTGACGGACCAGCCGTCGGTGATGGCGTGCGGGTAGGTGAGGGTCAGGTACCAGGACTCGTCGGACTCCAGGTGTGCGGCGACGCGCATCAGCGGAGCGGCCGTGAGCTCGAACGCGGCGGCGTGCTCGGCGGCGGCGAAGGCACGGCCGTGCTCGGCCTGCTGCTCGGCGGTCGAGCCGCGCAGGTCATGGACGGTGACCGGGATCCCGGCGGTCGCGTGCACCAGCTGGAGCGGCTGCGAGAACCCGTCCAGGTGCATCGAGCTGCGGAGCGTCTCGTGGCGCGCGGTGATCAGCTCGACGGCGCCGCGCAGGGCGTCCGGCGAGAACGCCTGGCGGTCCGGAAGGCGGAAGGAGGTGATGTTCTGGTAGACGTTCCGCCCGTGGGTCGCTGCCAGCATCTCGACGAGCATGCCGGTCTGGACCTGGGAGAGCGGGTAGGCGTCCACGGCATCGGCGGGCAGCAGCGCCCGGTCGTCGTCGCCGATCAGGGCGAAGGGCTCGACGGCGGTGATCAGGGACTCGCCGGTGCCGTCGCCGACCGCGATGGCCATGGCGGCGATGGTGCGCTGTTCGAAGACGTCGCGGACCGTGATGTCGTAGCCGGCGGCGCGGAGGGCTCCGGTGAGGCGGACGGCGCGGATGGAGTCGCCGCCGAGGTCGAAGAAGCTGTCGTCGATGCCGACCTGGGGGAGGCCGAGGACGTCGGCCCAGACGGCGGCGAGGCGTTCTTCGACGGGGGTGCGGGGGGCGGTGTAGCCGGTGGTGGTGAAGGCGTTGAGGTCGGGGGTGGGGAGGGCGTGGCGGTCGGTCTTGCCGCTGCTGTTGAGGGGGATGGCGTCGAGGGTGACGAGCGCCGCGGGGATCATGTATTCGGGGAGGGTGGTGGCGAGTTCGCGGCGCACGGTGGTGAGGTCGAACCCGGTGTTGTCGGTGACGAGGTAGGCGAGGAGGGTGTCGTCGCGGACGATGGCGACGGCCTGGTGGATGTGGTCCAGGGCGGTGAGGGCGGTTTCGATTT
>NZ_JBEXYD010000129.1:0-5923 GCF_040630735.1 Kitasatospora sp. NPDC005748 | reverse complement strand
GTTGTCGCCCTCCGCCTGGTCACCGGCGCAGGCCAGCACCAGGGCGGGCTCGATCTCCCCCGCCTCGGTGGCGGCGGCCAGACCGGCCAGGTCCGTGAACGAGCGGACCGGTACCCCGGCCCCGGCCAGCGCCTCGGCCAGACCGAAGCGATCGGCGCCGATCAGCGCCCACGCCCCGGCCGGAGCCTCGGCAGCGCTCACCGCGGCCCACTCGACGGTGAACAGGGAATCCGCCACCCCGGCATCGTTCGACCGGAGTTGCTCGGCCGACACCGGACGGGTGATCAGCGACTCGACGGAGACCACCGGCGCACCCGTGGCATCCGCCGCCGACAGCACCAGACCGCCCTGCGCATCCCGGCGCAGCCGGGCCCGCAGCACGGACGCACCCGCCGCGTGCAGCTCGACACCCGTCCACGCGAACGGCAACCGCACCCGGCCCTCGTCCTCGGCCCCGGCGACCAGGGCGCTGGCGTGCAGCACGCCGTCCAGCAGGGCCGGGTGCAGACCGAACGCACCCGCATCGGCGGCCACGCCCTCGGGCAGTGCCACCTCCGCGAAGAGGTCCTCGCCCCGGCGCCACACCGCGCGCAGCCCCCGGAACGCCGGGCCGTAGCCGTAGGACGCCCCGGCGCCGGCCTCGTAGATGCCGGTCACGTCGACCGCCGTGACCCCGCGCGGAGGCCAGACCGCGAAGTCCTCCTCCGCGACCGGCGCCTCCCCGGCGGGAGCGACGACGCCACCGGCGTGCTGCGCCCACTCCTCCTGCCCGTCGGGGCGGGAGAACACCTCGACCGTCCGACGGCCGTCCGCATCGGCGGCGGCCACCACGACCTGGACCTGCACACCGGAGCCGTCGGCAGGCAGCACCAGCGGCGCCTGGAGCGTCAGCTCCTCCAGCAGGCCGCAGCCCACCTGGTCACCGGCCCGGACCACCATCTCGACGAAGCCGGTCCCCGGCAGGAGCGCGACCCCACCGATCGCGTGATCGGCCAGCCACGGGTGCGTCCGCACGGACAGCCGCCCGGTGCAGACCAGCCCCGCACCACCGGCCAGTTCGACCGCCGCACCCAGCAGCGGGTGACCGACCGCGCCCAGGCCCAGCGACACCGCGTCCCCACCCAGAGCCGGTCCGGCCGCACGCGGCCAGTACCGCTCGTGCTGGAAGGCGTACGTCGGCAGCTTGACGAGGTCGGCGGAGGGCAGAACCGTCGTCCAGTCGACCGCCACGCCGTTGACGAAGGCCTCGGCGAGTGAAGCCAGCAGGCGCTGGGCGCCGCCGTCGTCGCGGCGCAGCGTGCCGCAGACGGCCGCCGGCAGCGCGGCGGAGTCCAGCGCGACCTCTTCGAGCGTGTCGTTCATCGCGCCCAGCAGCACCGGGTGCGGCGTCACCTCGACGAAGACCTGGTGCCCCTGACCGGCGAGCGTGCGCACCGCCCGGTCGAAGTGGACCGTGGCGCGCAGGCTGCCGTACCAGTAGGCGGCGTCCAACTCCTCACCGGTCAGGGTCTCACCGGTCATCGCGGACACCATCGGGATCCGGCCCCGGCGCGGCGCGATACCGGCCAGGACCTCGGTGATCTCCGCTTCGAGGCGGTCCACCTGCGCCGAGTGCGAGGCGTAGTCCACCGCGACCATCCGAGCCCGAACACCTTCCGCCTCGAACTCGGCCTTCAACTCCTCCAGCGCCTCGGGCTCACCCGAAACCACGACCGCCGACGGCCCGTTGACCGCCGCCAGGGCAACACGCTCACCGAAGCGGGCGATCTGCTCCTCCACCACCGCGGCCGACCGGCTCACCGACAGCATCCCGCCCAGGCCCGCCAGGACCTTCAACGACCGCGAACGCAGCGCCACCACCCGGGCGCCGTCCTCCAGCGACAGCATCCCCGCGACGGTCGCCGCCGCGATCTCGCCCTGCGAATGCCCCACCACCGCAGCAGGCGTGACGCCCGCGGCCTCCCAGACCGCCGCCAGCGACACCATCACCGCCCACAACGCCGGCTGGACAACATCCGCCGCCTCCAGTGCGGGGGCACCCTCGGCACCCGCCAGGACGTCGCTCAGCGACCACTCCACATACGGCGCCAGCGCCGCCTCACACTCCGCGAGCCGCGCCGCGAACACCGGGCTGAACGCCGCCAGTTCACGGCCCATGCCGACCCACTGCGAACCCTGACCGGCGAAGGCGAACACCACCCGCGCACCCGGCCGCGCCACACCCGACACCACCGCACCCGACGGCACACCGGCCGCGAAGTTCTGCAGGCCGGACAGCAGCTCGCCGGCGTCGGCACCGACCACCACCGCCCGGTGCTCGAACACCGACCGCGTCGTCGCCAGCGACCACGCCACCTCCGCCGGATCCACCGACGGCCGTGCCACGGCCCAGTCGTACAGCCGGCCCGCCTGAGCGGTGAGGCCGTCGGCCGAGCGGCCCGACACCAGCCAGGCGCCCACCGCGCCCGGCTCGACCACCTTGTTCGGGACGTCGCCCCGGCCGTCGTTCCCGGCGTCGTTCCCGGCATCGGCCGGCTCGGCGACCGCCGGGGCCTCCTCCAGGATGACGTGCGCGTTGGTGCCGCTCAGACCGAACGAGGACACCCCCGCTCGCCGCACCCGGCCGTTGCTCGGCCAGGGCGCCGCCTCCGTCAGCAGCTCCACCTCACCGGCGGACCAGTCCACGTGCGGCGACGGCTCGTCCGCGTGCAGCGTCCTCGGCAGCTCCTGGTGCTGCAACGCCAGCACCATCTTGATCACACCCGCCACACCGGCGGCCGCCTGGGTGTGCCCGATGTTGGACTTCACCGACCCCAGCCACAGCGGCTTCTGGGCACCACGATCCTGACCGTAGGTCGCCAGCAGCGCCTGCGCCTCGATCGGGTCGCCCAGCGTGGTACCCGTCCCGTGCGCCTCCACCACGTCCACATCGGCGGCCGTGAGGCCGGCGTTCGCCAGCGCCGCGCGGATCACCCGCTGCTGGGACGGACCGTTCGGCGCCGTCAGACCGTTCGACGCACCGTCCTGGTTGGTCGCGCTGCCCCGCAGCACCGCGAGCACCTGGTGCCCGTTGCGCCGCGCGTCGGACAGGCGCTCCACCACCAGGATGCCCGCGCCCTCGGCGAAGCCCATGCCGTCCGCGTCGGCCGAGAAGGCCTTGCAGCGGCCGTCCGCCGCCAGTCCGCTCTGCTCGCTGAAGCCGACGAAGCCCTCCGGGGACACCAGGATGGTGACACCGCCGGCCAGCGCCATCGAGCACTCGCCGGAGCGCAGCGCCTGGGCGGCCATGTGCATCGCCACCAGGGACGACGAGCAGGCCGTGTCGATCGTCACCGCCGGGCCTTCCAGCCCGAGCGCGTAGGAGACCCGGCCGGACAGCACGCTCGTGGCGTTGCCGGTGATCAGGTGGGCCATGCCCTCGATGTCCGCGCCGTAGCCGTAGCCGGAGGTGTAGCCGCCGACGAAGACGCCGGTCGCGCTGCCGCGCAGCGACTCCGGGTCGATGCCGACCCGCTCCACCGCCTCCCAGGACAGCTCCAGCAGCAGCCGCTGCTGCGGGTCCATCGCCAGCGCCTCGCGGGGGCTGATGCCGAAGAAGCCGGCGTCGAACCCGCTCATGTCCTGGACGAACCCGCCGGACCTGACGTACGAGGACTCGCCGAGCGCCTCCAGGTCCCAGCCGCGGTCGTCCGGGAAGCCGGATATCCCGTCCCCGCCGGAGGCCAGCAGCGCCCACAGCCCGTCGGGGTCGACCACGCCGCCGGGGTAGCGGCAGGCCATCCCGACGATCGCGATCGGCTCGTCGGCCGCGATCGTGGCCGGCACGGCCGCCGGCGTCCCGGCGCCGTCCGGCACCGCCCCGAGCAGTTCCGCCTCCAGGTAGTCGGCCAGCGCGGCCGCGGTCGGGTAGTCGAACAGCAGGGTCGCGGGCAGCCGCAGCTCCGTGGCGGAGCCGAGGTCGTTGCGCAGCTCGACCGCGGTCAGCGAGTCGAAGCCGAGTTCGCTGAAGGCGCGGTTGGTCTCGACCGCCTCGGACGAGGCGTAGCCGAGCACATGGGCGGCCTTGGCCTGGACGAGTTCGGTCAGCACCCGGCGCTGCTCGGCCCGGCTCATCCCGGCCAGTCGGCGGACCAGGTCCTGCTCGACCGGCGCGGCCGGGACCTCGGCCAGCAGGGCGGCCAGCCGGTGGATCTCCGGCAGGTCACGCATCAGGGGGACGGTCAGCAGGCTCGCCGCCTGCTGCGGCTGCGCGAGGATGACGGACCAGTCGATGTTGGTGACGGTCAGCACGGTGTCGCGGCAGTCCAGTGCCTCGCCCAGGGCCCGGACCGCGAGGTCCGGGTCCATCACGCCCTCCCACTGGTTGCGGGCCAGCCGCTGCCGGGCCGCCTCGGAGCCCTGCGCCACGCCGGCCGCCCACGGGCCCCAGGCCACGGCGAGCGCGGCCAGGCCGCGGCTGCGCCGGTTCTCGGCCACGGCGTCCAGGTAGGCGTTCGCCGCACCGTAGTTGGCCTGGCCCGGGCCGCCCGTGGTGGCCACCACGGAGGAGAACAGTACGAAGGCGTCCAGGTCGAGGTCGGCCGTCAGCTCGTCCAGGTAGGCCGCACCGGCGGCCTTGGCCGCGAGCACGGACTCCAGGCGCGCCGCCGAGAGGCCGTCGATCACGCCGTCGTCCAGCACCGCCGCGGTGTGCACCACGGTGCCCAGCGCGGGTCCGGTCGTGGCGATCCGGTCGAGCAGGCCGGCCAGGTCGGACCGGTCGGCCGCGTCGCAGGCCAGCACGTCCACCCGGGCGCCCCGGGCGGCCAGTTCGGCCGCGAGCGCGGCGACACCGGCGGCGCCGGCGCCGGACCGGCTGGTCAGCACCAGGCGCTCCACACCGCGTCCGACCAGCCAGCGGGCCACGTGCCCGCCGAGCGCACCGGTACCGCCGGTGATCAGCGCGGTGCCGTTGGTCGGCCGCCACGTCCCGGCCGCCGCCGGCTGGGGGGCGTGGGTCAGCCTGCGGCCCACGATCCCGGCCGGGCGGAGCGCGGCCTGGTTCTCGTCGCAGCCGGCCAGTACGGCCACCAGCTGCGAGCCGGTCCGCTCGTCCAGGACGGGTGGGAGGTCGATCAACCCGCCCCAGCGGTCCGGGTATTCGAGTCCGACGACCCGGCCGAAGCCCCAGACCTGGGACTGCAGCGGGCTGGTCAGCACCTCGTTCGGGGCAGTGGCCACAGCGCCCCGCGTGAGGACCCAGAGCGGCGCGACGACCTCGACGTCGCCCAGCGCCTGCACCAGGCCCAGCGTGGCGGCCAGGCCCACGGTCACCACCGGGTGATCCGGCAGACGGGTCTCGTCCGTCGCCAGCAGCGACAGCACGCCGGACACCTCCCCGGTGCCCCGCAGCGCCTCGCCGAGCAGTGCGGCGAGAGCCGCCCGGTCGACCGTCCCGGCCGGGACCTCGACGAAGACGAGCTCGGCGCCGCGGGAGGACAGTGCGGCCACGCAGCCCTGGGCCACATCGCCGTCGGTCTCCCCGGCGGGGAGCACCACCAGCCACCGGCCGGACAGCCGGGCGAGGCCGCCGGGGACGGTCGCCGGGGACCAGGTCACCCGGTAGCGCCAGGCCTCCGTGACCGAGCGGTCCCGCTCGCGGCGACGCCAGGACGCCAGTGCGGGCAACACCTCGATGAGCTGCTGGTCCTCGATGGCCAGCGCCTCGGTGAGGTGGGCCAGGTCGCCGCCTTCGACGGCGGCCCAGAACTGCGCCTCCGCGGCCGTGCTCGCACCGTCGCCGCCCAGCGGGGACGGCGCTGCGGCGGACTGGAGCCAGTAGTGCTGGTGCTGGAAGGCGTAGGTCGGCAGCTCCACCGTCTCGGCGGCGGGCAGCACCGTCTTCCAGTCCACCGACAGGCCGCCGACGTAGGCCTGCGCGAAC
>NZ_JBEXYD010000128.1:0-6354 GCF_040630735.1 Kitasatospora sp. NPDC005748 | reverse complement strand
GAGGACACCGCCGAACGCCTCGGCCGCCCCGTCTCCGGCCACGGCCGCGCCCGCGTCAACAGCTCCACCGCACCCGACGACCAGTCCACCTGCCCGGTCCGCTCGTCCGCGTGCAGGGTCTTCGGCAGCACCCCGTGCCGCATCGCGAGGACGGCCTTGATGACCCCGGTGACACCGGCGGCGAACTGGGTGTGGCCGAGGTTCGACTTCACCGAGCCCAGCCAGGCCGGGTGCTCCTGCGGCCGGCCCTGGCCGTAGGTGGCCAGCAGCTCGACGGCCTCGATCGGGTCGCCCAGCGCGGTGCCGGTGCCGTGCGCCTCCAGCAGGTCGACCTGGTCCGGCGTCAGCCGCGCCTCGGCGAGGGCCTGCCGGATCACCCGGCGCTGCGCGGCGCCGTTCGGCGCGGTCAGGCCGTTCGACCTGCCGTCCTGGTTGATCGCGCTGCCCCGGAGCACCGCGAGCACCGGGTGGCCGAGGCGGCGGGCGTCGGAGAGCCGCTCCACCAGCAGCAGGCCGACCCCCTCGGCCATGCTCATGCCGTCGGCGCCGGCGCCGAACGCCTTGGAGCGGCCGTCACGGGCCAGGGCCCGCTGGCGGGCCAGCTCCAGGATGCCGTCCAGGGTGGACATCACCGTCACCCCGCCGGCCAGGGCGAGGTCGCACTCGCCCTGGCGCAGCGAGCGGGCCGCGAGGTGCAGCGCGACCAGCGAGGACGAGCAGGCCGTGTCCACCGTGACGGCCGGCCCCTCCAGCCCGAGCGTGTAGGAGACCCGACCGGAGGCGACGCTGCCCGAGCGGCCGTTGCCCAGGTAGCCCTCCAGCCCGTCCGGCACCCGGCCCAGCCGGGTGCCGTAGTCGTGGTAGCCGAGGCCCGCGAAGACGCCGGTCCGGCTGCCGCGCAGGGAGTGCGGGTCGATGCCCGCCGCCTCGACGGCCTCCCAGGACGTCTCCAGCAGCAGCCGCTGCTGGGGGTCCATCCCGAGCGCCTCGCGCGGCGAGATGCCGAAGAACTCCGCGTCGAACTCCGCGACGTCCGTCAGGAAGCCGCCCTGCCGGACGTAGAACGTGCCGGGCACGTCCGGGTCGGGGTCGTACCGGCCGTCGATGTCCCAGCCGCGGTCCCGGGGCAGGTCGGCGATCACGTCCGCGCCGTCGGTCAGCAGCGCCCAGAGGTCCTGCGGGGTGCGCACCCCGCCCGGGAGGCGGCAGGCCATGCCCACGATCGCGATCGGTTCGGGCGCGGGGTCGACGAGTTCGGCGTTCTGCCGGCGCAGCAGCTCGTTCTCCTTCAGCGAGAGCCGCAGGGCTTCGACGAGGCGGTCCTGGGTCTCGGCCATCTTTCCTCCACTGGCGGTTCCGGGTCGGTCGGCATGCGGGGCCCGGGCGGGCGGACCGGCCGGGCGGTCGGGGCGCGGCGTCATGTCGCGCTGCCGAACGCGCGGGCGATCAGGTCTTCGGCGTCCATGCCGTCGAGCCGGTCGAGCTCGTCCTCCGCGACGGGCGCCGGGTCGGACGTCGGGTCGGACGTCGGGTCGGTTGCCGAGACAGGGGACGGCTCGGGGGACGGCCCGGGGGACGCTGCGGGGGCCGGGGCCTCCTCGGCGAGGCCCAACAGCACGTCGAGCAGGCCCAGTTCCCGCAGCCGGTCGAGCGGCAGCGCGGCGAGGGTCCGGCGGATCCCGTCCTCGTCGGCGCCGGTACCGGGCACCGCGGCGGCGACGGCCCCGGGCGCCTCCCCGCCGGGGAAGAGCTCCCGCCGCAGCCGCTCGGCGAGTTCGCGCGCGCTCGGGCTCTCGAAGACCACGGTGGCGGGCAGCCGCAGCCCGGTCGCCGTGTTCAGCCGGTTGCGCAGCTCGACGGCGGTCAGCGAGTCGAAGCCGAGGTCCTTGAAGGGGCGGTCCGCCCCCACCAGGTCCGGCCCGTCGTGGCCGAGCACGGTGGCGGCGTGGCCCCGGACCGCCCGCAGCAGGACGCGGGTGCGTTCGGCCGCGGGCAGCCTGGTCAGCCGCAGGACGAGCGAACCGTCCTCCGGCCGGCCGGTGCCGGCCGGCCGGCGCGCCGGGGCGACCAGCTCGCGCAGCAGCGGGGGGACGTCCCCGCCGCGCTCGCGCAGGCCGGCCAGGTCGAGCGGCGCGGCCACCAGCGTCGACCGGTCCAGCCGGACCGCGGCGTCGAACAGGGCGAGGCCCTGCTCCGGGGTCATCCCGAGGGCGCCGCTCCTGGCCAGCCGGCCGTGGTCGCTCGCGCCGAGGTGTCCGGTCATCCCGCTGCGGGGCTCCCAGAGCCCCCAGGCGAGCGAGAGCGCCGGCCGGCCGGCCTCCCGCCGCCGGGCGGCGAGCGCGTCCAGGAAGGCGTTGGCCGCCGCGTAGTTGGCCTGCCCGGGGCTGCCGAAGACACCGGCGGCCGAGGAGTAGAGGACGAAGGCGGCGAGGTCCTCACCGGCGGTGAGCTCGTGCAGCGCGAGTGCCGCGTCGGCCTTGGGCCGCAGCACCGCGTCCAGTTGCTCGGCGGTCAGGGACTCCACCACGCCGTCGTCGAGCACGCCCGCGGTGTGCACGACGCCGCTCAGTGGCGGTCGGACCCCGGCGAGCAGCTCCCGCAGCGCGTCGCGGTCGGCGGTGTCGCAGGCCGCGATGGTCACCTCGGCGCCCAGTTCGCGCAGCGAGGCCTCCAGTTCACCGGCACCCTCGGCCGCCGGGCCACCACGGCCCACCAGCAGCAGATGCCGCACCCCGTACGCCGTCACCAGGTGCCGGGCCAGCAGCGACCCCAGCGTGCCGGTACCACCGGTGACCAGCACCGTGCCCTCGGGGCCCAGCTGCCGGGGGACGGTCAGCACGACCTTGCCGACCAGCTTGGCCTGGCTCAGCTGCCGGAAGGCCTCGGGTGCCCGCCGGACGTCCCAGCAGGTCGTCGGCAGCGGCGACAGCACGCCCTGCTCGAAGAGGTCCACCAGTTCGGCCAGCATCTGCTGGATCCGGTCCGGTCCGGCGGCCGCCACCAGGTCGAACGCCCGGTAGGTCACGCCCGGGTGCGCGGCAGCCACCTCACCGGCGGCGCGGACGTCGGTCTTGCCCAGCTCGACGAACCTCCCGCCGCGGGGCAGCAGGCGCAGCGAGGCATCGACGAACTCCCCCGCGAGGCAGTCCAGGACGACGTCCATCCCGCGCCCGCCGCTGGCCGCCAGGAACGCCTGCTCGAAGCCGGTGGTCCGCGAGTCGGCGATGCGGTCGTCGTCGAGGCCGAGCGAGCGCAGCGCCGGCCACTTGCCCCGGCCGGCCGTGCCGTAGACCTCGGCGCCCCGGTGCCGGGCCAGTTGCACGGCGGCCGTTCCGACGCCGCCGGCGGCGGCGTGGATCAGCACCGACTCGCCGGGGCGCAGGCCGGCCAGCTCGTACAGGGCGTAGTAGGCCGTCAGGAAGGCGACCGGCATGGCCGCCGCCTCGGCGAACGACCAGCCCTCGGGAATCCGGGCCACCAGCCGGGCATCGGCCACCGCGACCGGTCCGAAGGACTTGGGCAGCATGCCGAGGACGCGGTCCCCGGGGGCGAAGCCGGTCACCCCCGGGCCGGTCTCCAGCACCACCCCGGCGCCCTCGCCGCCGAGGTACGCCCCCGGGTCCGGGTACATCCCCAGCGCGACCAGGGTGTCGCGGAAGTTCAGTCCGGCCGCGCGGACCGCGATCCGCAGCTCACCGGCGGCCAGCGGCGCGAGCGCCTCGGGGTGCGGGGCGAACGCCAGGCCCTCCAGGGTTCCCGACGCGTCGGCGGTCAGGTGCCAGGCGGGCGGGTCGGGCCGCTCAGACGGGTCGGGCAGCTCAGTCGGGTCGGGCAGTGCCAGTTCACCCCGGGCCGCCACCGCCCGGGCCAGCCGGGGGGCGTGCAGTACGCCGTCGCGGACAGCGAGTTGGGGCTCGCCGGTGGCGACGGCGGCGTCCAGCAGCCCGGGGGCGGCGGGATCGTCGTCGAGGTCGACGAGGACGAACCGGCCGGGGTGCTCGGCCTGGGCGGAGCGGAGCAGCCCCAGTACGGCGGCGCCCACCGGGTCCGGCGCGCCGTCCGTCGCCCGGGCGGCCACCGCACCGCGGGTCACCACGGCCAGCGGGCCGGCGTCGGCCGGGGTTTCGGCCAGCCTGGCCCGGACCTCCGTCAGTGCGTGCCGGACGGCGTCCCGGACGGCCCGGGCCGGGTCGGCGTCGCCCGCCGCGGTGACCAGGATCCGCGCCGTCCGCGCGACCGGTCCGGCCGGGAGCGGCAGCGGCTGCCAGGCCACGTCGAAGAGCGCGTCGGGGGCCACCGCCTCGCGCTGCGCGAGCGCGCCGCCCGGGATCTCCCGGACCAGCAGCGAGGCCGCCGAGGCCACCGGACGGCCGTCCTCGTCGGCGACCAGCAGCGACACGCTGTCCTCACCGGTCGGCACGAGCCGGACCCGCAGCGCCGTGGCGCCCGAGGCGTGCAGGCGGAACCCGCTCCACGAGAAGGGGAGCCGGGCGGCGCCGCCGACGCCCTGGAGCGCCCAGGCGTGCAGGGCGCTGTCCAGCAGGGCGGGGTGCAGTCCGTAGCGCCCGGCCCCGGCGCGCTCGGACTCCGGGAGGCCGACCTCGGCGAAGAGCTCCGGACCGCGCCGCCAGAGGGTCCGCAGGCCGCGGAACGCCGGTCCGTAGCGGTACCCGGCCTCGTCGAGGCTCTCGTAGAAGCCCGCGGTGTCCACCGCGACCGCACCGGCGGGGGGCCAGGCGGCCAGGTCGGCCGGCTCCTCCACGGGGTCGGCCGGGGCGAGGGTCCCGGAGGCGTGCCTGGTCCACGGCCGCCCCTCGCCCGGGCGGGCGTGGACGGTCACCGTGCGCCGTCCGGTGTCGTCGGCGTCCCCGACCGCGACCTGGATGCCGACCGCCGCCCGCTCGGGCAGCGCCAGCGGCGCCTCGATGACCAGTTCCTCGACGACCGGGCAGCCGGCCTCGTCACCGGCCCGGACGGCCAGCTCGACGAAGGCCGTCCCCGGCAGCAGCACCGTCTCCCGCACGGCGTGGTCGGCGAGCCACGGGTGGCCGCGCCGCGACAGCCGGCCGGTGAGCAGCAGGCCGTCACCGCCCGCCGGGGCGACCACGGCGCCGAGCAGCGGATGGCCGGCGTCCCCCAGCCCGAGGCCGACGGCCGAGCCGCCCTGCTCGTCCGCCGCGGTCCGCACCCAGTAACGGCGGCGCTGGAAGGCGTAGGTGGGCAGTTCGACCGGGCGGCCGCCGGCGGTGGCGGCGCTCCAGTCGACCGGGACACCGGCAGCCCAGAGCCCGGCCACCGAGGCCAGCAAGCGCTCCGGCCCGCCCTCGTCGCGGCGCAGCGTGCCCGTCACGGTGGCCGTGGCCTCCGCGCTCTCGACGGTGTCCTGGATGCTGGTGGTCAGCACCGGGTGGGGGCTGACCTCGACGAAGACCCGGTGGCCGTCGTCGAGCAGCGCCCGGGTGGCGGCCTCGAACTCCACCGGCTGCCGCAGATTGGCGTACCAGTAGGCGGCGTCCAGCTCCCGCCCCTCCATCGTCTTCCCGGTCGTCGAGGAGTAGAACGGCACCTCGGCCGGTCCCGGCTCGACCGGCGCGAGCACCGCCAGCAGTTCCTCGCGCAACCGCTCCACCTGCGAGGTGTGCGAGGCGTAGTCCACCGGAATCCGCCGGGCCCGCACCCCGTGCTCCTGGCAATGCGTCAGAAGCTCGTCCAGCGCCGCCGGTTCACCGGCCACCACCGTGCCCGCCGGGCCGTTCAGCGCCGCCACCTGGATCCGGTCCCGCCAGCGGACGATCAACTCACCGACCTCACCGGCGGGCAGCGGAACGGACACCATCCCCCCGCGCCCGGCCAACCCGGTCAACGCCCGACTGCGCAACGCCACGATCCGCGCCGCGTCCGACAGCGACAACACACCCGCCACACACGCCGCCGCGATCTCCCCCTGCGAATGCCCCACCACCGCCGACGGCTCCACACCGTACGACCGCCACAACTGCGCCAACGACACCATCACCGCGAACAGCACCGGCTGCACCACGTCCACCCGCTCCAACGACGGAGCACCGGGCACACCACGCAGCACATCGAGCAGATCCCAGTCGACGAACGGCCCCAACGCCTCCGCACACTCCGCCAACCGCGCCGCGAACACCGGCGACTCCGCCAACAGCTCCACACCCATCCCGACCCACTGCGAACCCTGCCCCGGAAAGACGAACACCGTCCGGTCGTCGGCCGTCGCCCGGGCCCGCACCGTCGCGGCGGCGGGCCGGCCCTCGGCCAGCGCGTCCAGGCCGTGCAGCAGCGCCGCCCGGTCCGCGCCCAGGACCGCGGCCCGCTCCGGCAGCGCCG
>NZ_JBEXYD010000127.1:0-6429 GCF_040630735.1 Kitasatospora sp. NPDC005748 | reverse complement strand
AAAGCTACCTCGCCGGCCTCCACCTCCGTGGCGCGATGATCTGGATCAAGGACCTCACTCGAACCCATTGATCACGACCGAATACGTGCCCTAGGGCGCCCCGGCCGACGGCCGGCCCCGGCTCCTCGCGATCGAGCGGGCGCCGTTCCTGGAACCCGCCGCCGCGGACGTCCCCGCGCGGCCGGCGCTGGCCGGACGCCGCCGCCTCGGCCAAGGCGCCCTGGCCGACACCACGACCGACGACCAGCGGCTCTCCGGTACACGCTCGGCGGCGAACTCCTGCACGAACGCCGGGCCGACGGGGTCACCGTCATGGAACCTGCCGCGGCCTCCGGCCCCTGGGGTGAGTAACCGGGTGTCGTCCAGGGACTCCCCCTCGGCCTTCGGGTCCGGCCCTCACGCACCTTCACCGTTGGCCTCGGCCAGCTTGTCCCGGGCGGAGTACTCCCTGCCGTCCGGCCCCGTCGAGGAGATGTCACTGACCGGATCGCCGGGAGTCCCCAGGACGACCACGAAGTTCGGGCCTTCCGCGGAGGGCGTGCCGACGACCGGCACGTCCTCCGCGGCACCCCGCCGTTCCACGCGGACGGCGGTGACCTCTTTTCTGGCGATGCCGAAGGCCACCGTCGAGCCGTCCGGAAATCTCTGCACCGCGACGTTGAAAGGCGCGACCTCAAGGCTCATTCCGCAGTCGGCGGAGCTCTCCAGCAGGTCGACCTTCACCATCAGGCAGGAAATCCCCTCACCGTTCTCACCGCGGAGCAATTGCCAGGTGTGTCCGACCGTCTCGCCGGACGCCACGGGACGGTAGCCGGACGGGGCCTTCGGGGATCCGCCGTGCGGCGTGGAGCAGCCAGCGACCGCGGCGGCTGCTAACGCGAGCAGGAGCAATGCGAAGCGCACCGGCCTCGCTGGAGCGTCTTTCATATCGCCTTTCTCCGTGTTCCGGACGGGACGGCCGCGCGGTACGTTCTGTTACCAGGCGTAGTGATCGACGCTGATCCCCGCGAGCGCGGTGGTGTGCTTCGCGGTCACCCGCGTGTAGTACTCGCCCCAGCTGCCCAGGTCCTTGTTGTCGATGCAGTACCGCCCGCTGCCGTAGTGGTCGGAGCTCCAGAAGGCCCCGGACTGGTCACTCGCCCGCCGGATCGAGCTGAACCAGCCGTTCGGCGACCAGCCGCCCGCACCCCCGTAGCCGCTCACGGTGGTGCAGGAGGTGTTATAGCGGCCGGTCGCGTTGACCGTGCTCCTCCACTTGTCGCCGCTCGCGCCCGGGTTCTCCAGATTTCCGAGGTACTGGTGGACCTCGGTGGCGGATGCCACGCCGGGGGCCGCCAGCAGCAGGGCGCCGCTCGCGATCAGTGCCGCCGCCGCGGTCTTGAGCTTCCTCATCGCTTCCTCCTCACAGAGTCGATTCCGTACGGTGACCGCGCCCCGGCATCCGACCCTCCGTCGGAAGTGTTCGGATCGCGTGCCCCTCGCACCGGGCTCCGTCCTGGGCCCGTGGAATCGTCGGTGGTCCCACCATCCGGTCCGCCTGTTTGTCCATCAACGGCGAACCGTCGAAGGCCAGGTGAGTGCCGGACAACCCGCTTTGTCCGCAGACAAATCGGAGGCCGATCGGAGATGCTGCGCAAGCACGTCGAGGGGACCGGCGATCCGCAACCAGGAGGGGGCTGCCGCGCGCTGGCCCAGACAGCGGACGACGGTGCACCGCGGTCCTGACAGGAGGTGCGGCTGCGCGAAGATGTCTCCCATGGATGAGATCACCACCATCAACGCGAACACCGGCGTGCCCGGCTACTCCCTCTCCGTGGGGCACGCGCCCATCACGGACAGCCGCCTCTCCCTCGCCGATCTCGGCCTGTACATGCGGTGCCTGTGGCTGGCCGAGGTGTGCGGGGAACAGGGCGACGTGGACTGGTTCATCCGCGAGTTCGACATGCCGGCGGACGCCACCCGCGCAGGCCTGCGGCGCCTGGCCGCCGCCGGCTACATCAACGTCGTGGCGCCGGAACACGTCGAAGCGCGGCGGGCCGGGGCACAGGCCGCAAGCGTGCGTGACGCGGCGGCGCAGACGCAGGAGCTGTTCAGCGAGTCGGAGTCCGCCGTCATCGCCCGCTTCGTCGCCTTGACCGAGGAACGCTCCACGCGCGCCGCGCAGGCGGCGGCCCGTGCCATCGAGCGCGAACTCGAAGGGCTCGCGCGCTCCTGACCGGGACTGGTCCGTCCCTGCCGCAGTGGCGCAGGTTGATGAACAACTGCAACCACAGTCGGGCCAGGGTCGCGGGGGCCGGGTTCCAAGGCGCGTGCACGTCGTGCGCGCGAGGATTGTGGTTCGTCGGCCACCCGCAGGAGAGCGACGGCCGCGATGCCGGGCCCGGCGGCGGCGAGTGCGTTCTGGTCGCTTCTGCGGCGCGGATTCCCGGCCAACGTCACCTTCGCCGACCCGGACCTCCTCGTACGGGCGGCCAGGTGCGGCTTACGGAAGATCCAGTACCGGCCTCAGCTCGTCGACGGCTGCCTGGCCGGGCCACAAGCGGACGTTCGCCCCCATGCGAAGGGCGGCGAGCAACTCGTCACGCGTCGCTCCCTGAGCCGAGTCCAGGACTCGGCCGTGAAGGCGCTCCTGGACGCCCGGCTGCGGCGCCCGGCTGCCTCAGCCTCTTGGCGGCACCGTCGGCACGACTGCAGGGCCTCGGGAACGAACAGATGCAGATAGCAGGTGGTATGCCGGGCCGAGACGCCGCACAGCGTCCCGCGCGCGCCCACCGCATGCTCGACGCCGGGAACGCCGTTCACCTCGCAGGCACCGAATCGGGCCGGCTCCCGCGTTGTTGCAAACGACCAGCCATCATTCGGGGCATCCATCACGCGCACGAGGATGCCACAGCCCTTCCTCGGCTGACCTTGATCACCGACATCGCGAGTTCAACCTGAGGAGGGGGCCACACTGCCGTGCGCTGTACCTAGCTGGGAGGTCTGGGTTCAGCGGAGGTGGCCAGTTCTCACATCGGTAGTTGGCCAGCTTGAAACCAGGATCGGCTCGCGCAGTGCCCTTGATCGGGCCACCATCATCGTTCGGGACGACGTTGGTGCCGTCCGAGAGTGGGCATGGGAATCTCACCCTTGTTGGTCGAGGCCGACGGGGGCTTGCGGGCGCCGAGCTTTCCGAGTCGTGATCTCGCGTTGCACGTACAAGATGACGGCGAGTGCGCTGCAGGCGTAGAGGATCAGCGACCGGATTGAAGCTGGACTGTCACTTGCGGACAAGAATGCCGCTATCCCATGGTACATTTCGTGTTTGAATATCATGACTGTATCCAGTGCGAAGAATGCGATAAACAAGGTGGCAGCCGTATAGCCGGCTCCTCGCAAAAGCTTGCGAGAGGAAGGCTGCAAGGAAATTGTGCATAGCATGATTAAGGTCATTAGAATATGCATGATGAGGAGGGTCGGCAGGATGAATTCGAATGCGAATATGCTGCCGATCACCATGAAGATCAGCCAAGTGGCGATCGGGGGGCCGAATCGCTTCAGCTTCGCTCGGTCCTTGTTGGGTGATGATGGGTCCGTGCCGGCAGCGGGTGTTGTGGGCGGGCGATCCGGTCGAGTGGGGGCTTTGCTGTAGCTGGCCGCTGGTTCGATCGGCGTCGTAGCGCGCACCGTGACGGGATGGGTGGGACTGCCTGGCCACGGGGCGAGGTGCGATCCGTGGTCGAGGTCTCGTAGTGCTTGTGCGACGGCGGCGGCGTTCGGGTACCGCTGCTCCGGGTTCTTGCGCAAGAGGGTGAGGATGAGCCCGTCCCAGGCGGGCGGGATGTCCGCAGTTGCAGAGCTGGGAGCGGGCGGCTCCTGGATGAGGTGAGCAGAGAGGTAGCCCAGGGTGTCGGGTGCTTGGAAGGGGAGCCGGCACGTGATGAGTTCGAACAGCACGCAGCCGAGCGCGTAGAGGTCGCTGCGTGCCTCGGGGAAGCCGCGGGCCTGTTCAGGTGCCATGTATGGGGGCGTGCCGACGATGAAGCCGGTCTGCGTGAGCCGGTCCGCAGTCGCGTAGGGATCGGCCGCCCGCGCGACGCCGAAATCTAGAACCTTCAAAACCCCAGAAGGCGTGACGAATATGTTCGACGGTTTGATGTCCCGGTGCAGAATTCCGGCATCGTGGGCGCCGCTCAGCGCACCGCAGATCTGGGCGCCCCAGTAGGCCGCCTGCGACAGGGAGGCAGGTCCTCTCCGCACAATCGCATCCAGGCTTTCACCGCGTAGCAGCTCCATCACCAGGAACGGTGCCGTCCCCTCGTCCATCCTTGCTTCGCCCAGGTCATGGATCGTCACGATGTTGGGATGTTGAAGGCGCGCGGTTATTCGCGCTTCGCGCAGGAATCTGGCCCGGGCGTCGTCGCCGCGGCTGCCGCCGCCGGCCAACATCGAGATCACCTTGACCGCCACAGGTCGAGCCAGCGTCTCGTCCCGGGCCTCCCAGACCTGCCCCATACCGCCCTCGCCGAGCAGCCGCACCAACCGGTAGCGACCCCCGAGAAGTTGATCATGCACTACGTGCCCCCCACTCCGAACGGATCCGGCCCCTGGCGCGAGCTCGCCGGTGCCCAGGGATGACTGCCCCGCCGCGACGGCTGCCAGTCAGGGGTGGAGGCCCGCCACATCCGGTGGTCACCCATCAAGCACATCTGACCGCTCTGGCCAATTGCACCTGCAGGTGGCCATTGTCCCGTCTGGTGACCGAGGCGTGGGACTGGCACAGCAAGAGCAAGCGGCGCCGTTCGCGGTCGGCCTGGACGTCAACATGGCCTTCCTCGCCGCCGGTCGCCTGACGCTGCCGCTGTCCGGCCTGCTCCACGAACTGAACCCTGCCTTCGACCCGAAACTCCCCGGCTCCTGGCTGGTCGACCTGTCCGGCGTCGAGACGAACCCGCTGCTCCCCTCCCCGTTCACCGCGGACGGCTCCCGCCCGACCGGGCCGGCCTGGTACTCCACGGCGAAGGTCGCCTATGCCACCGAACTCGGCGCCCGTCCGCAGCCGCTGGAGGGCAGGTTGCGACACGAGCACGGCCCTTACCTCGACCCGTGGCACAAGCGGCTCCGCGCGGCGTACGTCGAGACGATGGCCGCTCTCGGCGTGCCGCTCACCCTCGCCGACCGCGACCCGGTGGCGTTCCTGGACGCCATGGCCGCCATCAAGTCCACCGGCGATCCGGCGGAACTCGCGGTGCTGACCGCGATCAAGCAGACCGCCAAGGGCGCCATCGGCAAGATGCGCGAACGCCCCCGAGGCCACGGCTATAAGCCCGGCGAGCGCTGGCCGGCCCTGGAGCGGCCCACCTGGGACCCGCTCATGCGCGCCCTCGTCATCGACACCGCCACCGTCAACCTCCACCGCAAACTCCGCAAGATGGCCGCCGACACCGGCCTGCACGCCTTCGCCGTACTCTCCGACTGCGCCGTCTTCGCCTCACCCGGCCCCAGCGCCCTCGACATTCTCGCCCTCCCCGACGGCACCCTCACCACCTCGCTGCGCCTCGGGGTGTCGCCCGGCCTGGTGAAGTTCGAGGGCAGCAGGCCGATGGCGGAGGTCGTCGAGTTGCTCGCCGACCGCGCGAACCCGGCCCGGCACATCAAGACCGGTGGTCACGTGTCCGCCGACGAGTAGCCGCCCGGGCCGGCCCGTACCTCGCGGGCCCGGCCCGCACGACCAGCAGGAGCGGGCCGTCGACCGGTGGCCGCAAGCAGGGGAGGGAACCCGTGGAACACGGCTCGCGCGCCGGGCAACTCGCCGCCGCCTACCGGCACCGAACCAGGCCGGGATCGGCCGCCTGGGGCCGTCCGAAGCCGCGGGTGCGGGCGGAGCGGACCGGGCAGGGCCGCCCGGCGGCGGGCGCCGCGCGGGCCGCGGGCACCGTCGCGCCGGGCGAGGACCGCACGGCCTTGTGGCGGGACGGCCAGGGCGGCGTGAGGAACGACATCCCGACCAGCGACGGTGGTGACCTGGCGCTGCCGCGGGTCCACGCCCGCGGGGGAGCCGGCTTACACCGCGGTCCCGACGACCGCGGCCACCCCCTCACCCGCATCGGCTGAACCCGGCCGCCCGGCGCCCGCTGCCGGGCGGCCCCCACTACCGCCACTGCCATCACCACGCAAGGAAGGATGTTCCCGATGGGGGAGATCGACGAGGGCCTGGAGCGCGCCGAGCGCACCCGCCCGATCCCGCGGTCCACGGCCGCGCGGACGCGGTTCCTGCTCAGGGGCGCCAAGGGCTCCACCAAGCGGCTCGCCCAGGAACTGGGCGTCTCCCAGCGCACCGTGCAGCGCTGGCTCAAACTAGCCGTTGCTCTATCGATCTTGGTGATCGTGAGTTCGAGTCTGCCGACTCGGTCGGGTGATCTTCTGGTCGGCAGGGCATGAAAGTGGGGC
>NZ_JBEXYD010000126.1:0-6549 GCF_040630735.1 Kitasatospora sp. NPDC005748 | reverse complement strand
CTCGCCGCCACCGGCGGCGCGGGTGTGGACATCGTGGTCAACTCCCTGGCGGGCGAGCTGACGGACGCCTCGCTGCGGCTGCTGCCGCGCGGTGGAGCCTTCGTCGAGATGGGCCGCACCGACCTCCGGGACCCGGAGGCCCTGGCCGTCCAGTACCCGGGGGTCTTCTACCGGCCCTTCGACCTGGGCGAGGCCGGGCCCGAGCGGATGGGCGCGATGCTCGGCCGGATCGTCGACCTGATGGCCGCCGGCACGCTGACGAAGCTGCCGGTCCGGGCCTGGGACGTGCGGCGGGCGCGTGAGGCGTTCCGCTTCATGCAGCAGGCACGCCACACCGGCAAGCTCGTCCTCACCGTCACCGTCGGCCCGGCCGAACCCCGCGAGCGCGGCAGGTCGGCGCTGGTCACGGGTGGCACGGGCACGCTCGGCGGCCTGGTGGCCAGGCATCTGGTGACCACCGGGCGGGCCGACGGGCTGGTGCTGACCGGCCGTTCCGGCCCGGCCGCGCCGGGTGCGGCCGCGCTCGCCGCGGAGCTGGCGCAGTCGGGTGCGTCGGTGGACGTGCTCGCCTGCGACGCGGCGGACCGCGACGCCCTGGCCGCCGTCCTGGCCGGAGTCCCGGCCGGGGCTCCGCTGACGACCGTGGTCCACACCGCCGGTGTCCTGGACGACGCGACCATCGCGTCGCTGACCCCCGAGCGGGTGGCCGCCGTGATGCGGCCCAAGGCCGACGGTGCCTGGAACCTGCACGAACTCACCCTGGGGCTGGACCTGGAGCACTTCGCCCTGTTCTCCTCGGCCGCGGCGACCTTCGCCAGCCCCGGTCAGGGCAACTACGTGGCGGCCAACGCGTTCCTGGACGCGCTGGCGGCCGACCGCCGGGCGGCCGGACTACCCGCCACCTCGCTCGCCTGGGGCATGTGGGCCGAGGCCAGCGCACTGACCGGGCGGCTCAGCGACTCCGAGCGCGCCCGGATCAACCGCGGTGGCGTCGCCGCGCTCAGCGCGGACGAGGGCCTGGCGCTGCTGGACCTGGCGCTCGCCAGGGACGAGGCGGTGCTGGTCCCGGCCAAGCTGGACCTGGCCGGGCTCCGGGCCCAGGCCGGCCGCGCCGCCGACGTCCCGCCGCTGTGGCGGGCCCTGGTCGGCGGCGGGACGGGCCGGCGCCACGCCGCCTCGGGCGCCGTCGGCGCGGACTCGCTGCGCAAGCAGCTGGCCGGGGTGTCGGAGCCGGAGCGGCTGCGGCTGCTCGTCGACCTGGTCCGGGCCCACGTGGGCGCCGTGCTGGGGCACGCCTCCGTCGAGGCGGTCGAGTCCACCCGGGCCTTCACCGACCTGGGCTTCGACTCGCTCACCGCGGTCGAACTGCGCAACCGCCTGGGCACCGCGAGCGGACTGCGGCTGCCGGCCACCCTGGTGTTCGACTACCCCAACCCCACGGAACTGGCCGGGCTCCTGCTGGAGAAGCTGCTGCCGGAGCTCGCCGAGCACGGCGAGGCGGACGCGGCCGAGGAGAAGCTGCGGAAGGCCCTCGCGACCGTCCCGCTGTCCAGGTTCCGCGATGCCGGGCTGATGGAGGCGCTCATGCGGCTCGCCGACGTCCGGGACGCCGCGCTGATCGGCGACCAGGGCGAAGAGGCCGAAGCCATCGACGAGTTGGACGCGGACAGCCTGATCCGCCTGGCCCTGGACGGCGAGTCGGAGTGATGTTGATGATGCTCGATGCGTGGAGGCAGCGATGACCGGACAGGCCGACAAGCTCCTTGAAGCGCTGCGTGCCTCCGTGAAGGAAACCGAGCGGCTGCGACAGCGGAACCGCCAGCTCGTCTCGGCGGCCTCGGAACCGCTGGCGATCGTCGGCATGAGCTGCCGCTACCCCGGGGGCGTGACGACCCCCGAGGAACTGTGGGAGCTGCTCGCCGCCGGCGGGGACGCGATCTCCGGGTTCCCGGACGACCGCGGCTGGGACACCGAGGGCGTCTACGACCCCGACCCCGACCACCAGGGCACGTCCTACGTGGTCGAAGGCGGGTTCCTGCGGGACGCGGCCGGCTTCGACGCCGGGTTCTTCGGGATCTCGCCGCGTGAGGCGCTGGCGATGGACCCGCAGCAGCGGCTGCTGCTGGAGACGTCCTGGGAGGCGCTGGAGCGGGCCGGGGTCGACCCGGCCTCGCTCCGGGGCTCGCAGACCGGCGTGTTCGTCGGCGTCGCCCCCTCCGACTACGTCGCGCACCAGTCCCTGCAGACCATGGAGGGGCTCGACTGGCACCTCATGACCGGTGGTGCGGCCAGCGTGATGTCCGGCCGCATCTCCTACCTGCTCGGTCTGCAGGGGCCGGCGGTCTCCGTCGACACGGCGTGTTCGTCGTCGCTGGTGGCGCTGCACCTGGCCTGCCAGGCGGTGCGCGCCGGGGAGTGCTCGCTGGCGCTGGCCGGCGGTGTCACGGTCATGGCCACCACCATGGGCTTCGTCGGGTTCTCCCGGCAGCGCGGCCTGGCCGAGGACGGGCGTTGCAAGGCGTTCTCGGCCGACGCGGACGGCATGGGGATGGGCGAGGGCGCCGGCATGGTCGTCGTCGAGCGCCTGTCGGACGCGCTGCGCAACGGGCACAAGGTGCTCGCGGTGGTGCGCGGTTCGGCCGTGAACCAGGACGGCGCGTCCAACGGTCTGACGGCGCCGAACGGTCCGTCCCAGCAGCGGGTGATCCGCGCGGCCCTGGCGAACGCGCGGATCTCGGCCGCCGACGTGGACGCGGTCGAGGCGCACGGCACGGGCACCACGCTGGGCGACCCGATCGAGGCGCAGGCGCTGCTCACCACGTACGGCCAGGACCGTCCGGAGGGACGGCCGCTGCTGCTGGGGTCGGTGAAGTCCAACATCGGCCACTCCCAGCAGGCGGCGGGTGTCGCCGGTGTGATCAAGATGGTGCTGGCCCTCCAGCACGAGCAGCTGCCGAAGACCCTGCACGCGGACGTGCCGTCACCGCACGTCGACTGGACGGAAGGCGAGGTCCGGCTGCTGACCGAGGCCGTGCCGTGGCCGGCCGGTGAGCGGGCCCGCCGGGCCGGGGTGTCCTCGTTCGGTCTGAGCGGCACCAACGCGCACATCATCCTGGAGGAGGCCCCGGCCGGGGGCGGCGAGCCCCAGGAGGGTGACACCCCGGCGACGGCGCCGGTGGTGTCGGGGGCGGACGCCTGGCTGGTGTCGGGCCGCACGGCCGAGGGCCTGACGGCGCAGGCGGAGCGGCTGCACGCGTGGGTGTCGGCGCGGCCGTCGGTGGAGTCGGCGGAGGTGGCGTGGTCGCTGGCGACGACGCGGTCGGTGTTCGAGCACCGGGCGGTCGTGCTGGGTGGCGGGCGCGGCGAGCTGGTGGCCGGGTTGGAGAGTCTGGCGGCCGGTGCGCCGTCGGGGTCGGTGGTGTCGGGTGTGGCGCGGCCGGGTGCGCGGGTGGCGTTCGCGTTCGCGGGGCAGGGTTCGCAGTGGGTGGGGATGGGCCGTGAACTGGCCCTGTCGAGCCCGGTGTTCGCGGCACGCTTGGCGGAGTGCGAGGCGGCGCTGGCGCCTTATGTGGACTGGTCGCTGGCCGATGTCCTGGCGGGTGTGACGGAGTTGACGGCGGCGGATGTCGTCCAGCCCGCGCTGTGGGCGGTGATGGTGTCGCTGGCGGCGGTCTGGGAGGCCGCCGGTGTCACGCCTGCTGCGGTGGTGGGGCATTCGCAGGGCGAGATAGCGGCGGCGACGGTTGCGGGGATGCTGTCGCTGGAGGACGGCGCGCGGGTGGTGGCGCTGCGTTCGCGGTCGTTGAAGGTGCTGGCAGGTCTCGGCGGGATGCTGTCGGTGAGCCGGAGCGCCGCGGTGGTGGAGGAGCGGATCGCCCGGTTCGGTGAGCGGCTGTCGCTGGCGGCGGTCAACGGGCCGTCGGTGGTGGTGGTTTCGGGTGAGCCGGAGGCGCTGGAGGAGTTGAAGGCGGAGTTCGAGGCGGAGGGCGTGCGCGCCCGGATGGTCGCGGTGGACTACGCCTCGCACTCGGCGCAGGTGGACCGCCTCGAAGCGGAGATCACCGAGGTCCTGGCCGGTATCGCGCCGCGCCGGGGCCGGATCCCGATGGTGTCCGCGATGACCGGCGAGACGCTGACCGGCGAGGAGTTGGACGCCGCCTACTGGTACGGCAGCCTGCGCGCCACGGTCCACTTCGACCGGGCGGTGCGCACGCTCGCCGGTCAGGGCCACCAGGTCTTCGTCGAGGTGACTCCGCACCCGGTGCTGCTGGGCGCGATGAACGACACGCTCGAAGAGGTCGCGCTGGACTCCGCCGCGCTGCCGGCGGCCGTCTGCGGCACGCTGCGCCGCGACGACGGCGGTGCCCAGCGCCTGCTGGCCTCACTCGCCGAGGCCTTCGTCAACGGTGCCCCCGTGGACTGGCGCACGGTGCTCCCGGCCGCCGAGTCGGTGGAGCTGCCCACCTACGCCTTCCAGCACGAGCAGTTCTGGCCTCCGGCTGTGGCGCCGTCCCTCGGTGGGGACGCGGTCTCGCTCGGCCTGGGCGCGGTCGGTCACCCACTGCTGGGCGCGGCCGTCGAGCTGGCCGGCGGCGCGGGGCTGGTCTGCACCGGGCGGCTGTCGCTGCGGACGCACCCGTGGCTGGCCGACCACGTGGTCGGCGGCGTCGCGCTCCTGCCGGGGACCGGCTTCGTCGAGATGGTGGTCCGGGCCGGTGACCAGGTGGGGTGCGGCCTGCTGGAGGAACTGACCCTCCAGACGCCGCTGATCTTCCCGGCGGACGGTTCCGGTGTGCAGGTCCAGGTCGTGGTGGCCGCCGCCGATGCGGACGGCCGTCGGACGGTCGAGGTGTTCTCCCGCCCCGACGCCGCCGACGCGCAGCAGGCGTGGCTCCAACACGCGAGCGGTCTGGTCGCCCACGCCGGTGAACCCGCGCTCGCCGAGGAGGACTTCGCGGTCTGGCCTCCGCGCGGGGCCACGGCGGTGGACGTCAGCGGTATGTACGAGGCGCTGGCCGGGACGCCCTACGGCTACGGCCCGGCGTTCCGGGGGCTGCGCGCGGTGTGGCGCCGGGGCGACGAGGTCTTCGCCGAGGTGGCACTGCCCGAGGGCGTGGCCGCCGATGCGGGTGCGTTCGGTCTGCACCCGGCCCTGCTGGACGGTGTGCTGCACGCCAGCGCCCTGGTCGGCGGTTCCGAGGAGGGCGATTCCGGGCAGGTGCGGCTGCCGTTCGCGTGGACGGGCGTCGAGCTGCACGCGGCGGGTGCGTCCGTGCTGCGGGCTCGGCTGCGCCGGGATGCGCAGGGCAGTCTGGTGCTGGTGGCGGCGGACGCCACGGGTGCTCCGGTGGTCTCCGTCGAGTCGCTGATCACCCGTCCGGTGGCGGCCGACCAACTGAACTCCGCTGCCTCGACGGTGGCCGACGCCCTGTTCACCGTCGAGTGGGCCCCGCTGAGCGCTGCCGAGGCTCCGGTCGGGGCGTGGGCGCTGATCGGCGCCGATCGCTTCGGTCTGGCCGAGGCACTGGAGGCCTCCGGCGTTCCGGTCCGGGCCTTCGCCGACCTGGCCGGTCTGACCGCCGCCACCGAGGCGGGGGAGATCGAGCCCGCCCAGGTGCTGGCCTGCGCCGGTGACCAGGACAGTGGAAACCCGGCGCAGGCGGCCGCGCGTGTGACCGGTGAGGTGCTCGGCCTGGCCCAGGCCTGGCTGGCCGAGGAGCGGCTGGCCGAGGCCCGGTTGGTGGTCGTCACCCGGGGAGCTGTCGCTGCCGCGGCCGGTGAGCGGGTCGCCGATCTGCCCGCCGCCGCCGTCTGGGGCCTGCTGCGCTCGGCGCAGTCGGAGAACCCCGGCCGACTCGTCCTGGTCGACCTGCCCGCCGGTGAGTCCGGTGCGCCCGCCACGGTGCTGCCGTCGGCGGTGGGCAGCGGTGAGTCCGAGCTGGTCGTCCGCGCCGACCAGGCCCACGGGCGGCGTCTGGCGCGCCCGGCGGGCGAGTTGGCGGTGCCCGAGGGCCCGTGGCGGCTGGAGCCGGACGCCGGCGGGTCACTGGAGGGGCTGACACCGGCGCCGGCGCCGCAGACGGGCGACCCGCTGGAGACCGGACAGGTCCGGGTGGCGGTCCACGCGGCCGGGCTGAACTTCCGGGACGTGCTGATCGGCCTGGGGATGTACCCGGGCGGTGGTGTGATGGGCAGTGAGCTCGCGGGTACGGTGCTCGACCTCGGCCCCGAGGTGACCGGCCTCGCGGTCGGCGACCGGGTGATGGGCGTCGCCGCAGGCGGGTTCGGGCCGGTGGCGGTCACGGACGCCCGGCAGTTGGCGCGGATCCCGGAGGGCTGGACCTTCGCCGAGGCCGCGTCGGTGCCCGTGGCGTTCATGACGGCCCGGTACGCCCTGGTGGAACTGGCCGAGGCCGAGGCGGGCCAGCGGGTGCTCGTGCACGCGGGCGCCGGTGGCGTCGGCATGGCGGCGGTGCAGCTCGCCCGGCACCTGGGCCTGGAGGTGTTCGCGACGGCGAGTCCGGCGAAGTGGCCGGTGCTGGCCGCGAT
>NZ_JBEXYD010000125.1:0-6895 GCF_040630735.1 Kitasatospora sp. NPDC005748 | reverse complement strand
GACCGGTGCCACCGGCGCCTACCTCATGGTCCGGGGCGACGGCGTGGTCGCGGTGTCCAACGCGTCCAACGCGGTCGTCTGGTCCACCGGGCCCGCCAGCCCCGCCAGCAGCGCCGCCACGTCCTCATGGACCTCCAGCGCCCCGGCGGCCCGCAGGTCCCGTTCGCTCCAGCCGCCGGACAGGACGGCGACGCACGGCACCTCGGCGGCCGCCGCGGCCTGCACGTCCCACGGGGTGTCCCCGACGAAGACCGCCTCCTCGGGCCGCGCACCGGCCTTGTCGAGCGCCGCCCGGACGAGGTCGGGGGCGGGCTTGCTCGCGTCGACGTCGTCCGCACCGGTGACGGCGGCCACCACGTCGTCCGCGTCGAGGACGTCGCGCATCACCGCGAGGTCCCGCCCGGAGGCCGAACTCGCCAGCACCACCGTCCAGCCCCGCGCGGCGACCGCGCGCAACAGCGCGGCCGCCCCGTCGAAGGGCCGCAGCACGGGCCAGAAGCGGGCGTAGAGCGCCTGGTGGGCCGCGCTCAGGTCACCGTCCCCGGACCGGTCACGGTCCCGGCCGAGGACGTGGTCGAGCAGCTGGTCGCCCCCCATGCCGATCGACGCGTGGATGCGCGCCATCGCCGGAGTGTGCCCGTACTGCGCCAGCGCCTCGGCCCAGGCGAGGGTGTGCAGGTAGTTCGTGTCGAGGAGGGTGCCATCGACGTCGAACAGCGCTGTCGGTGCCATCGGGCGCCTCCTGTCCGTCACGGTTCGCTCCGCCGCCGACGCTACGGCGGCCCCGGGCCGAACGCGACCGGGCCGGGCGCGTTTGACCTGCGCGGCGCCGGACAGACGACGGTCATGACTGCATTGAGGCGCACCGAACGGGTCGTGGTGGTGACCGGCGCGAGTGCCGGAATCGGGCGCGCCTGCGTCCGGGCCTTCGCCGAGCGGGGCGACCGGCTCGCGCTGATCGCCCGCGGCCGGGCGGGCCTGGAAGCGGCGGCCGCGCAGGCCCGGGAGGCCGGTGCCACGGTGATCACGATCGAGGCCGACACCGCCGACCCCGACGCCGTCGAGGCCGCCGCCGAGCGCGTCGAGAACGAACTCGGCCCCATCGACGTGTGGGTGAACGACGCCTTCACCTCCGTGTTCGCGCCCTTCACCGAGATCACCCCGGAGGAGTTCCGCCGCGTCACCGAGGTCAGCTACCTCGGCTACGTCTACGCCACCCGCAGCGCCCTGCGGCGGATGCTGCCGCGCGACCACGGCACGCTGGTGCACGTCGGTTCCGCGATCGCCTACCGGGGGATCCCGCTGCAGAGCGCCTACAGCGGCGCCAAGCACGCCCTGCAGGGGTGGCACGAGGCGCTCCGCTGCGAGCTGTTGGCCTCCGGTACCGCCGTGCGGACCACGATGGTGCAGATGCCGGCGGTGAACACCCCGCAGTTCGACTGGGTGCTGTCGCGGCTGCCGAACCGCGCCCGGCCCGTGGCCCCGATCTACCAGCCCGAGGTCGCGGCCCGCGCCGTGCTGCACGCCGCCGACCGGCCACAGCGGCGGGAGTACTGGGTGGGCGGCAGTACGGCGGCCACCCTGCTGGCCAACGCGGTCGTGCCCGGGCTGCTGGACCGCTACCTGGCCCGGACCGGCTTCGACTCCCAGCAGACCGACCGCCGCCGCCGCGACGACGAGCCCGCCAACCTGTGGCGGCCCGTCGACGCGAGGGAGGACCACGGCGCCCGCGGCCGCTTCAGCGACAGCTCCCACGACCGGAGCCTGCAGTTCTGGGCCACCACCCACCGCGGGCCGCTCGCCGCCGCGGCGGTCGCCGGCCTCGCCGTCGGCCTCGGCCTGTACGCCGGGCGGACGCGATGACGGGCGCGCGGGGCACGGCGCCGCGGCGCTCGTGGCGTCCCCCGGCGCGTCCCTCCGCCCGAGCCGTCCCGCCCGCCCGCTTCGGTGAGCCCGGGACGGTGGCCGGGCGACGGGTGGGCCCGCGTGCCGTCGCCCGTGTCCGCGCACGGCGGGTGATAGGCAGAGGGGCATGACCCTCTCACACCCCGCCGCCCGGAGCGACGGTGCACGCGGGCGGTTCGAGCGGCTCGCCGAGGCCGCCTCCAACCTCACCAGCTCCCCGGCGTTCTCCGTGTTCTGCGTCCTGCTGGTGGCCGCCTTCGTCGCGGTCCACGCGGCCGGACTGTCGACGGAGTGGCAGATCCTCGTCGGCGACACCATGACCGCGATCACCCTGCTCCTGCTGGCGCTGCTCAAGAACGCCGAGCGCCGCGCCGAACACGCCATCCAGCGCAAGCTCGACGCGATCGCCGCCGCCCTGCTCGAACAGCACGAGGGCCACGAGGGCGAGGCCCACCTGGCGCTCCGCGAGGCCATCCGGATGGAGGAGCGGCTCTGAACCCCCGCCCGGTCCGGGCGGCCACCGCGCCCCCGGCCCGCCCGCCGGGCGGAGCCCCGCAGCGAGGGGCACCATGGGAGGCGTACCGCCGTTCGGCCCGGGCGCCCGCGACGCGGTCGCGAGGCACGCGAGCGCCGACCCGACAGACCCTCGCCCTGGAGGTCACGTGAGGTCACCTCAACTCCTGGCCCAGCCCCTGGGCGTCTACCTGAACGACCACCTCACCGGAGCGTTCGGCGGCGCCGCGCTCGCGCGCCGGATGGCCGACTCCCATGCCGACAGCCGGCGCGCCGCCGAACTGCGCGAGCTGGCCCGGCAGGTCGAGGAGGACCGCGACGAACTCGTCCGCATCATGAACCGGCTGGGCGTACCGGTGCGGCACTACCGCACCTGGCTGGGCATCGCCGGCGAACGCATCGGGCGGCTCAAGCCCAACGGCACCCTGGTCCACCGCGCCCCGCTGTCCGACCTGGTCGAGCTGGAGATGATGCGCACCGGGGTCGCGGGCAAGACCGCCCTCTGGCGCGCGCTGCGCGCCATCGCCGACGAGGAGCCCCGCCTCGACCGCGACGACCTGGACCGGCTCATCGCACGCGCCACCGACCAGGCCCGCACGCTGGACGGCTGGCACCGCCTGGTCAGCGCCGAGGTGCTCGCCGGGGGCGGCGCCGGATCCGGCGGGCCGTCGCCGCTCTGAACGCGGGGGCGTGGAACTCCGAACCGGGGGAAGACGCCTGCCACCACTGGTGACACCGACCTTGGAGGCTGTTCGGGATGGTTCCTCTGCTGCTCGTCCTGCTGCTGGTCCTGATCCTCTTCGGAGCCGGATTCGCGCTGAAGGCCCTCTGGTGGGTGGCCGTCGCGGTGCTGGTCATCTGGCTGCTCGGCTTCGTCGCGCGCGGCGCGAGCAGTTCGGGCGGCCGGGGCCGCTGGTACCGCTGGTAGACCTCGGGCCCGGCACGGGGCGCGGCCCGCCGCGCCCCGTGCCGGGCCTTGCCGCGGCCTTGCTGCGAACCGGTGGTGTCCGGAACGGGTGGGAATGTCCTCGCCCGTCCGGGGGAAGACGTGGCCCGGACCGTCCTTCCCCCGACCCCTTGGGAGTGCACTGTGGCAGGCGACGACTTCGTCATCGACGTGAGCCGGATCCGGGACGAGGCCCGGAAGAAGATGGCCGAGGGCGCGGTGACCAGCACCTACGGCCTCGACACCGAGAAGGTGATCGCCGTTCTGAACGACGTGGTCGCCACCGAGGTGGTCTGCTGGCTGCGCTACACGCGGCACGCCATCTCGGCCACCGGCATCGACCGGGCCCAGGTGGCGGCCGAGTTCACCGAGCACGCCGCCGAGGAGATGCAGCACGCGCTGCGGGCCGCCGGACGCATCGCGCAGCTCGGCGGCGAGCCCGACTTCGACCCCAGCACGCTCGCCAGTCGTGCCCACACCGACTACACCACGCCGGACGAGAAGGACCTCACGGCGATGCTGGAGCACAACCTACTGGCCGAACGCATCGTCATCTCCACCTACCAGGAGATCGCCCGCTGGCTCGGGGACCACGACCCGACCACCCGCCGCCTCATCGAGTCCATCCTCGAAGAGGAGGAGGAGCACGCCGACGACCTCACCGACCTGCTCGCCATCTGATTCCCGGCCGGGGGGCCGCCCCGGTGGATTGGCCGGCCCGCCGACGGACAGACGCACAGCATGGAACGGCCGACGGCGGTCGTGCGATCCGGGGAGACTGCGATGATCAAGATCCTCTACAAGCCGCTCGGGCTCCTGTTCGGCGTTCTCGGCGGGCTGATCGCGGGGGCCCTGTTCCGGCGCCTGTGGGCGCTCCTCGGACACGAGGAGGACGCTCCGGAGGCCACCGACCAGGAGCGCACCTGGCGGGAGGTGCTGACCGCGGCCGCCCTGCAGGGAGCGCTGTTCGCCCTCGTGAAGGCGGCGGTGGACCGCGGCGGCGCGGTCGGCACCCGCCGCCTGACCGGCACCTGGCCGGACTGACCCGCGCGGCCCGGCGAAGCCGCCCGGGCACGGGCCGCCGGCGACACAGGAGGGCAGACCCATGAAGGAGTTCGACCGCGAGCGGGCCCACCGGAAGTCCGAGGACCTCTCCCACCTCAAGGACGAGGTGGACGAGAAGAACACCGAGCACATCGATCGGGCCCGCCAGGGTCCGGGCGACGGCGGTGACCGCTCCGACGGCGGTGACCGCTCCGACGGCGGTGACCGCTCCGAGGACGGGGACGGCGACGCCGCCGAGCAGGCGTCGCGGCGGAGCGTCTGATCCGACCGTCCCCGCCCCCGGCCCTATCGGGCAGGGCCGGGGGCGGTCGGCATGTTAGGGCCGCGGTGGGCCGGGTAGACGAGGCCCAGCGAGGGGAGGGCACGGGGGCCGAACGGACCGAAGGGACTCCCGACATGCTGCTGCTCGGACTTCTGCTGATGGCCGCCGCCGGCGCGTTCACCGGCCTGCTGATCGCGGACAACCTCAATGGCGGGCCCGACTACCAGGTCTCCGTCCTCGGATCCGACCTGGTGACGCTCAACAGCCTGGCGATCTTCCTCGCCGGGGTGGCGCTCGCCCTGCTCTTCTGCCTCGGACTGGCTCTGATCGTCCTCGCCCGGCGGACCCGCCCGGTGCGGCTCGGCGCCCACCGCAGGGGCCGCCCGGAGGGCTACCCCGCTCCCGTCGAACCCGTCCCCTCGCGGCCGGTCGCGCCCGCGACGCCCGTCCAGCGCGACGACCCCCGCCGACCGGCCGACCCGGCCGGCCGACCCGAGCCCCAGACCTACGCGCTCGACCCGCAGGCCCTCACACAGGAGCAGCAGGCCTACCCGCCCGAGCCGCAGACCTACGCGCGCGACCCGCGAGCCGCCGCGCCCGAACAGCCGCAGGAGGAGGAGCGGACCGCCGAGCCCGGACGGGGCGGCCGGATCCGGCACCTCTTCGGCCACTGACCGCGTCCTGGTGATCCACGGCAGGCCACGATCCGCAGGTTAGCCGGCCCGCATCGCGGGCACCCGCACCGGCGGACGTGAACGGCTATGCGAGGAGACAGACGCGATGGAGCGGCGGGACCAGGTGGCGTTGGCCGGAGTCGACGGCGGCACCGGCGGTACGGGCAGCCACGGTCGCGAACTGGTGGTTCTGGCGCGACGGCTCGGGCTCGGGCTGCGCAGCCGGGGCTGGGAGATGGTGCGCGGGGTACGCCCGCGCACGGTGCTGGGCCTGGGGCTGGCCTCGCTCGCAGTGCTGGCGGTCGGGTTGCTGCCCGCACCGGCGACGGTCTTCTGGGCGTTCACCGGCGGCTGGGCGCTGATCCTCGCGGCGTCCTTCGCCGTGCTGCGCCTGTGCGCCGAGGGCCACCGGAGCGGACGGTGAACGCCCTGCCGCGGTCCCGCGGCCCGCTCTCCGAGGCGGTGCTCGACCTCGTCACCGCCGGACCGCCCGCTGCGGGGCGGCTCCTGACCGAACCGGGCCCGCTCACCGACCCGTGGGGCGAGGACCACCAGCTCGCCCTCCACCTCTGCTACGAACTCCACGACCGGGGCCTGCCGGGCGTCGACCCCGAGTGGGAGTGGGATCCCGGCCTGCTCGCCCTCCGCCGCGACCTGGAGCGGGCCTTCCTGGCGGCTGTGCGCGCCGAGGTGGAGCCCGTACGGCCGCTGCCGGAGGCGCTGGAGAGCCTGCTGACCGAGCCGCCGGACGGCTCCGGGCCCTCGCACTTCCTGCTCGCCGAGGGCGAGCGCTGGCAGGCCCGTGAGTACCTGGTGCACCGCTCGGTCTACCACCTCAAGGAGGCCGACCCGCAGCTGTGGCTGGTGCCCCGAGTGCACGGTCCGGCGCAGGCGGTCCTGATGGCGATCGCCTACGACGAGTACGGCGCCGGGCGCCCGGACCGCGCGCACGCGCTGCTGTTCGCGCGGATGATGGCCGACCTGGGCCTCGACCCCGAGTACGGCCATTACATCGACCTGGTCCCCGCGCCCGCGCTGGCCGTGGTCAACCTGATGATGCTCTTGGGCCTGCACCGGGCGCTGCGCGGCGCGGGGGTCGGCCACTTCGCGGCCCTGGAGGTCACCTCCTCGCCCGGCTCGGCTCGGCTCGCCACCGCGCTGGAGCGGCTCGGCGCGGGGCCGGACGGCACGCTCTTCTACCGCGAGCACATCGAGGCGGACGCCGTCCACGAGCAACTGGTGCGGCGTGGTGTGGTCGAGGAACTGGTCTCCGCCGAGCCCGGGTTGGCGGCCGACATCGCCTTCGGAGTGGCCGCCGCCGGGGCGGTCGACGACCGGTTCGCCGCCCATCTGCTCGACCACTGGCGGGCCGGCCGCAGCTCACTGCGCTCACCCCTGCCCGACTTCCCCCTGCCCGACTCGCCCCTGCCCGGCGGCGTCGGCGCGGCCCCCTCCCGCGGCTGAGCCCTCCCCGAGCGAGCCCTCTCCGGCGGCGCGCTCCCCGACCGGGACCGAGTCCGGCCGGGGAGC
>NZ_JBEXYD010000124.1:0-6950 GCF_040630735.1 Kitasatospora sp. NPDC005748 | reverse complement strand
ACCCGGAAGCTAAGCCTCACAGCGCCGATGGTACTGCAGGGGGGACCCTGTGGGAGAGTAGGACGCCGCCGAACAATCATTCCAAAGAACCCCCCCGGTCCGTAAGGACCGGGGGGTTCTTTGCGTTTCCAGGGCAGACCCGGAAACGTGGAATTGCAGTGCGGAACCGGGCCGGGGGACTACAGGGCGAGCTTGAACCCGAGGTGCGAGGGGACGAAGCCGAGGCGCTCGTAGAAGCGGTGGGCGTCGGTCCGGGTCGCGTCCGAGGTGAGCTGGACGAGGTCGGAGCCGAGCTCGCGGGAGCGGTCGATCGCCCACCGGATCAGGTCGGTGCCGAGGCCGGTGCCGCGCTCGTCCGCGTGGATCCGGACGGCCTCGATGATGGTGCGGGTGGAGCCCTTGCGGGAGAGCCCGGGCACCACCGTCAGCTGGAGCGTTCCGATGGTCCGGCCGGCCCGCTCGGCGACCACGAGGTGCTGGTGCGGGTCGGCGTCGATCCGGGCGAAGGCCGTCCGGTAGGGGGAGAGGTCGTCGGGGCTCTCGCGGGCGGCGCCCAGGGGGTCGTCGGCGAGCATGGCCACTATCGCCGGCAGGTCGTCGGTGGTGGCGCGGCGGATCGTCAGGTCGTTCATGATCACAGCCTAGGCGAGCCCCTGGGGCGCGGAGGGGCTCGTCCGGGGCTCGGGTCCGTTCTCTGCCCGCCCCGCGCGCCCGCGGGGCCCGCCTGGGCCCGTCAGAGGCCGCCGAGGGGCCGCCGAGGGGGCCGCTCCGGTGTGCCCGAGGGGTGGAGCGGCGAGGTGATCCGGCGTCACTCGCCGGGCAGCGCGCTGGTGATGACGGCGAAGACCGCCCCGTGCGGGTCGAGGAGCTGGGCCAGTCGGCCGACACCGTGCACGTCCATCGCGGGGATGCGGACGGTCGCGCCCAGCTGGCCGGCCAGGGCGAGGGCGGCGTCCACGTTGGCGACCTCGAAGTAGGGGAGCCAGTGCGAGCCGGTGCCCGCGGCCGTCTGCTCGGGGCCGAGCTGCATGATGCCGCCGTGGGCGTCGTCGGTACCGCCGCCGGCCGGGGTGAGGACGGTGTACGTCACCTCGCCGAGCGGGACGTCCTGCTCCTGCCAGCCGAAGACGCCGCGGTAGAACTCCTTGGCCGCGTCGGCGTCGACGCTGTAGCACTCGGCCCAGCAGAAGGTGCCCTGATCGGTGACGGTGTCCAGGCCGCGGGTGGCGTGCGGCTGCCAGACGGCGAACTCGGCGCCGGTGGGGTCGCGGTAACCGGCCATCCGGCCGCTGTTGAAGACGTCGAACGGGGCGAACCGGACGGTGCCGCCGCCGGCTTCGACGAGCGCGGTGGTCCGGTCGGCGTCGGGGGTGTTGAAGTAGATCGTCCACCCGGGGCGGTCCGCGTTCTCGTTGAGCGGTCCGAGGGCGGCGACCGTGCGGCCGTCCTGCTGGAAGAAGCCGTAGCCGCCCCCTTCGGGCCCCGCCGTGGCGAAGGTCCAGCCGAACACGGTGTTGTAGAAGACCGCGGACGCGGCGATGTCCGGGCTGGCGAGGTCGAGCCAGTTCGGGGAGCCGGGGGTGAAGGCGGTGCTCAGCATGGTGGCGGTGCTCCTTGAACGGGCCCGTCGCGGCGGGGCACGGGCGGTGTCGGCGCCCCCCGCTGCCCTCCAGCCTGGCATCAGGACGCCCGGTGTCGCACCCGGGCGGTACGGTGCGTAGCGAAACTGCACCCGCACTGATAAGGGGGGCCCGGTGGCCAGGCAGGCGCAGGCGGACCAGCCGCCGCTGCCGCGCCAGCTCGCTCAGGTCGAGGGCGTGCTGGAGCGGATCACCTATGCCAACGAGGAGACGGGCTACACCGTCGCCCGGGTGGACACCGGGCGCGGTGCGAACGACCTGCTGACGGTGGTGGGCGCGCTGCTGGGGGCGCAGCCGGGGGAGTCGCTGCGGCTCCACGGGCGGTGGGGGTCGCACCCGCAGTACGGCAAGCAGTTCGTGGTGGAGAACTACACGACGGTGCTGCCCGCGACGATCCAGGGCATCCAGCGCTACCTCGGCTCGGGGCTCATCAAGGGGATCGGGCCGCGGTTCGCGGAGCGGATCGTGGAGCGGTTCGGGGTGGACACCCTGGAGGTGATCGAGAACGAGCCGGGCCGGTTGATCGAGGTGCCGGGGCTCGGGCCGAAGCGCACCAAGAAGATCGCGGCGGCCTGGGAGGAGCAGAAGTCCATCAAGGAGGTGATGGTCTTCCTGCAGGGGGTCGGCGTGTCGACGTCGCTCGCGGTGCGGATCTACAAGCAGTACGGGGACGGCTCGATCGGGGTGGTCAAGAACGAGCCGTACCGGCTGGCGTCGGACGTCTGGGGCATCGGCTTCCTGACGGCGGACCGGATCGCGCAGGCGGTGGGCATCCCGCACGACAGTCCGGAGCGGGTGAAGGCGGGCCTGCAGTACGCGCTGTCGCAGAGCAGCGACCAGGGGCACTGCTACCTGCCCGAGGAGCGGCTGATCGCGGACGGGGTGAAGCTGCTCCAGGTGGACGTCGGGCTGGTGATCGACTGCCTGGCGGAGCTGGTGGCCGCGGAGGGGGTGGTGCGCGAAGCGGTGCCGGGGGAGGCGGGGGAGCCGATCACCGCCGTGTACCTGGTGCCCTTCCACCGGGCCGAGATCTCGCTGGCCAACCAGCTGTTGCGGCTGCTGCGTTCGGAGTCGGACCGGATGCCGTGGTTCGCGGACGTGGACTGGCCGGCGGCGCTCGGCTGGCTGGCGAAGCGGACGGGGGCGGAGCTGGCTCCGGAGCAGGAGCAGTCGGTGCGGTTGGCCCTGACGGAGAAGGTGGCGGTGTTGACGGGCGGTCCGGGCTGCGGCAAGTCGTTCACGGTGAAGTCGATCGTGACGCTGGCGCTGGCGAAGCGGGCGAAGGTCGTCCTGGCGGCGCCGACCGGCCGGGCGGCGAAGCGGCTGGCGGAGCTGACCGGGGTGGAGGCCTCGACGGTGCACCGGCTGCTGGAGCTGAGGCCGGGCGGGGACGCGGCCTACGACCGGGACCGCCCGCTGGACGCCGACCTGGTGGTGGTCGACGAGGCCTCGATGCTGGACCTCATCCTGGCGAACAAGCTGGTCAAGGCGGTGGCGCCGGGGGCGCACCTGCTGTTCGTGGGGGACGTGGACCAGCTGCCGTCGGTGGGCGCCGGCGAGGTGCTGCGGGACCTGCTGGCGGACGGCGGCCCGATCCCCTCGGTGCGGCTGACCAGGATCTTCCGGCAGGCGGCGCAGTCGGGCGTGGTGACCAACGCGCACCGGATCAACGAGGGCCTGCCGCCGTTGACGGAGGGCCTGCCGGACTTCTTCCTGTTCGTGGAGGACGACGCCGAGCAGGCGGCCGGGCTGACGGTGGACGTGGTGGCGCGGCGGATCCCGCAGCGCTTCGGGTACGACGCGCGCCGGGACGTCCAGGTGCTGGCGCCGATGCACCGGGGGCCGGCGGGCGCGGGGAACCTGAACACGTTGCTGCAGGCGGCGGTGACGCCGGCCCGGGAGGGGCTGGCGGAGCGCCGGTTCGGCGGCCGGACGTTCCGGGTGGGGGACAAGGTCACCCAGGTCCGCAACAACTACGACAAGGGGCGCAACGGGGTCTTCAACGGCACGGTGGGAGTGGTGACCTCACTGAGCGTGGACGACCAGCGGTTGACGGTGGTCACCGACGAGGACGAGGAGGTGCCGTACGACTTCGACGAGCTGGACGAGTTGGCGCACGCGTACGCGGTGACGATCCACCGGTCGCAGGGGAGCGAGTACCCAGTGGTGGTGATTCCGGTCACCACGTCCGCCTGGACGATGCTCCAGCGGAACCTGCTCTACACCGCCGTGACCAGGGCGCGGAAACTCGTAGTGCTGGTGGGGTCACGGAAGGCGATCGGACAGGCCGTTCGCACGGTCAGCGCAGGTAGGAGGCACGCCGCGCTGGATCATCGGCTGGCGACTGGATGATTCTCCAACGGATGGTTGCCTCTATTGTTCTCTTGACGTGAAGAGATTTACGGCAGAGCCTGGAGTGGTGCCGATCTTGTCCGGTTCGTACCGGCTGCGGCGGCAGGTTTTGTAGGGGCGGTCCCTTTCGGGCCACCCCGGGTGCGCGGCTGTCCGCCAGATGGGGGATGGTAGAGGCAGTCAGGGCACCTTGGAAGAGGATTCATTTCGTCGGTGAGGAAGACGTGAGCGACAACTCGGTAGTACTGCGGTACCAGGACGGCGAGTACGAGTACCCCGTCGTCGAGAGCACTGCGGGCAACGCCGGCTTCGACATCTCGAAGCTGCTCCCGCAGACCGGCCTGGTCACCCTGGACAACGGCTTCGGTAACACCGCCGCGTACAAGTCCGCGATCACCTTCGTGGACGGTGACAACGGCATCCTGCGGTACCGCGGCTACCCGATCGAGCAGCTCGCCGAGCAGGGCAGCTTCATCGAGACCGCGTACCTCCTGATCAACGGTGAGCTGCCGACCGCGGACCAGCTGTCGGAGTTCAACCGCGAGATCACCCAGCACACCCTGCTGCACGAGGACGTCAAGCGCTTCTACCAGGGCTTCCCGCGCGACGCCCACCCGATGGCGATGCTGTCCTCGGTCGTCGGCGCGCTGTCCACCTTCTACCAGGACAGCCACAACCCCTTCGACGCCGCCCAGCGTCACCTGTCGACGGTCCGCCTGCTGGCGAAGCTGCCGACGATCGCGGCCTACGCGTACAAGAAGTCGGTCGGCCAGCCGTTCGTCTACCCGCGCAACGACCTGAGCTACGTCGAGAACTTCCTGCGGATGACCTTCGCCGTCCCCGCCGAGGACTACGAGCTCAACCCGGTCGTCGTGAACGCGCTGGACAAGCTGCTGATCCTGCACGCGGACCACGAGCAGAACTGCTCGACCTCCACCGTCCGCCTGGTGGGTTCCAGCCACGCGAACCAGTTCGCCTCGATCTCGGCCGGCATCTCGGCGCTCTGGGGCCCGCTGCACGGCGGCGCGAACCAGGCCGTGCTGGAGATGCTGGAGAGCATCCAGAAGGACGGCGGCGACGTCGACGCGTTCATTCGCAAGGTGAAGAACCGCGAGGACGGCGTCAAGCTGATGGGCTTCGGCCACCGCGTGTACAAGGCGTTCGACCCGCGCGCCGCGCAGGTCAAGCTGCTGGCGCACGAGGTGCTCGGCCAGCTCGGCAAGTCCGACGAGCTGCTCGACATCGCGCTCAAGCTGGAGGAGCACGCGCTCCAGGACGACTTCTTCGTCTCGCGCAAGCTCTACCCGAACGTGGACTTCTACACCGGCCTGATCTACCGCGCCATGGGCTTCCCGACCAGCATGTTCACCGTGCTGTTCGCCCTCGGCCGGCTGCCGGGCTGGATCGCCCACTGGCACGAGATGATCAACGACCCGACCAGCCGGATCGGCCGTCCGCGCCAGATCTACACCGGCACCGCGATCCGCGACTACGTGGGCCTCGAAGCCCGCTGACGCAGGACCTGAAAGGGCCCGGCCGCTTCACGCGGCCGGGCCCTTCACCGTCCCGCACGAGGGTGGGAGAGGTACAGCGCACGACTCCGGGGCGGCCGCAGCCGGGGACGGCCGCTCAAAGCGTCCCAGGCCCGCCACACCCCGGCGTCGTGCGCGAAGGCCGCCAACCGTCGGCGACCGTCCCGGGGCCCGCCGGAGCCCCGTCGGCGGCAGTGGTGGCCGTGCGGCGACGTGATGCCGTTCGCCACGTCTCCGCCCACCGAAAAACTGCCGCACTACCAACCTAAGACGTATCAGGGTGCGAGAAGTTACGCCCGGGGGGTGTGAGCTGCCTCTCGCCACGCTCCGTGTGCGGGTTGTGGCCCGCCCATATCACACCTCCCGGCGGCGGCTACGTCACCCTCCCCGCAGTCACGGCAACCGAGCGTGATAGGAATCGTGGCATTCCGGTACGGACCGCCCCGCACCCTCGCAGCGTGGCGGCGGAACTGGGGAGGGAGTGCGCAGATGGCCAGGAACGTCGTCGTCACCGGTGGTGGCACGGGTATCGGGTACGAAGTGGCGCGGCGGTTCGCCGAGGCGGGCGAACGGGTGGTGATCGTCGGCCGTCGGCGGGCGGTGCTCGAACGGGCCGCGGCCGACCTCGGACCGAACGTCACCCCACTGGTCCGCGACCTCGCCGACCCCGACGACGTCGAGGCGGCGCTGGGTGAACTGCCGGAGCGGATCGACGTGCTGGTGAACAACGCCGGCAGCCGGGAGACCGTGATCGGTGGCGGGCCGCACGCCCTGCTGGCCCGCTGGCGCGGCGACTTCGAGCGCAATGTGCTGACCGTGGTGCTGCTGACCGAGTCCATCCGCGACCGGCTCACCCCGGGCTCGGGCCGGGTGGTCACGGTCAGCTCGATCGCCGCCCTGAGCGGCGCCGGCTCGTACGGGGCCGCCAAGGCCTCGCTGCACGCCTGGAACCACTTCCTGGCCGCGCAGCTCGGCACCTCGGGGATCACGGCCAACATCGTCGCCCCGGGCACCGTGGCGGGCACCGAGTTCTTCGGCCCCCGGCTGGACGAGGCCGAGGTGTCCCGCCGCGCGGCCCGGACGCTGCTCGGCCGGATCGGCGAGGCGGGCGAGGTGGCCGCGGCGGTCTACTTCCTGGCCTCGGCGGAGGCCGGCTTCATCACCGGCGAGATCATGCACTGCAACGGCGGCGAGCTGCTCGGGCGCTGACCGCTCCGGGAGACGCCGAGGGCCCGCCACCGCACGCGCGGTGGCGGGCCCTCGGCGTTGCGGGGGTGCGGTCTCAGGGCCGGTCGGTGGGCTGGAACCGGCGCAGCCGGAGGCTGTTGGTGACCACGAAGACGGAGGAGAAGGCCATGGTGGCGCCGGCGATCATGGGGTTCAGGAGGCCGGTGGCGGCGAGGGGGAGGGCGGCGAGGTTGTAGCC
>NZ_JBEXYD010000123.1:0-7311 GCF_040630735.1 Kitasatospora sp. NPDC005748 | reverse complement strand
ATCCGCCGCTACATCATCTGGCGGAACAAGCACGCCGCCGACGAGCGCCTACGCGAAGTCGTCACCAGGGCAAACGTTGCCTGATGCGGCACTAGTTGTGCCAGCCGTTCCACTTCCCGTTCTGGTCACGGTCGCGGGACCACAGGCGGTTGTCGTCGCCGCGCGCGGTGATGGTGAAGGCGCCGCCGAGGGTCTGCCGGGTGATCTCGACCTTGCTCGGGAAGGAGCCGCCCAGGGAGGTCCAGGAGCTCAGCTTGCCGGAGATGTTGGTCGTCCAGCGCGTCCACACGGCGTGGTCGGTCCCGATCACGAAGATCTCGCTGGTGCCGTCCCGGAAACCGAAGTACGTCACGCCGTCGCCGTAGGCGCCGCCGCACAGGTAGGTGCCGCCGAACTGCCGGTCGCTGCAGTGTCCGGGGACACCGATGTCACCCGCCGACGCGGGAGCCGCGCCCAGCCCGACTCCGGCGAGGGCGGCGGCGGCCACGACCGCGGCCTTGATCTTGTTCATGCGTCTGCTCCTGACTGGTCGGGACCGGGCCTCGTCGGCGCACCGGTCCACCCGGGCCGCAGCCCACCCGGCGCCCACCCGCCGGGCCCTCACCGGTACCAACGGGAGCCGCACCCCGTCGAGTTCACCGGAAGGTCCCGTCGACCCGGAACAGAACCGGACTCCCCTGCCAGACCCGCGCGCGTCCTTCCGGCCTGGTCGGCACCGCCGGAGCCCGCGGTTGCCGACGACAGTCGCGTTCCAGGGCTGACACGACTGGGCCTGGTCCTCACCGGCGCCCCGCCTCATGGGCTGACCGACGCCACCGGCGTCAGGCTGGACGACGCCGTCCTCCGCGACCTCGAGCTCGACCAGGTCATCGGCCGGCCCGTCACCGGGTAGATCGGCCGAATTGCCCCACCTGGGGGGAGCGTTCACCGGAAGATCCGCTGTCCGGCCGCGGGAAGAGGCAGCAGCGCCTGGCAACGCCGCCCGGGAGCCGGACGACTCCGGCGAACTTGGCGTCCGGCCGCTGTCACATCTTCCCGCCGCCGTCCGTCGAAGCAGCAGTGACCGTGTGAAAGCCCCGAGGAGGCACTTATGGAAACGCGATCGATCACGGCAGAGGTCCCGATGGCGCCGCGGATGACCGAGGACCCGGCGCAGCTCGTGCCCGAGCTGGCGGAGGTGTCGGCCGCGCTGTTCAGGGCCACCGGCAACGGTTCGGTGCCGCGCACCACCATCAGCCTGGTCCAGCTGCGGGCCGGCCAGATCGTCGGCAGCACCTACCTGACCGTGCTGCACACCGGCTTCCTGCGCAAGGCCGGGGAGTCCGAGGAGCGCATCACCTCGGTGGCGTCCTGGGCGGACTCGCCGTACTTCACCGGTGCGGAGCGGGCCGCGCTGGCGCTGGTGGAGGCCGTGCTCCAGCCGTCCGTCCACGGCGAGCGGGTCTCCGACGAGCTGTACGGCCGGGCGACCGAGCACTACGACGCCCGGGCGCTCGCCACCCTGATGTTCGCGATCGGCCAGGTGAACTTCTTCATCGCGGTGGCGCTCATCGCCAAGCCGGTACCCGGGCGGTCGTTCACCGACCCGTGGCAGTAGGCCCCACCGGGGCGCCCGGCCACGCGTGCGGCGTGGATCCGGGCGCCCTGCCCCGCCGTTCACCGCGCAAGCGCCGCCCGGGTGGTCGTGCGGCCCGGCGCCGGGGCGCCGACGCCGATACTGCGGCCATGACGGTTCACCGCGGACAGCTCGCACGACGCCCCCTGCTCAGGGCCGCCGCCCTGGCGTTCGCCACGGCCTGCGGCGCGGGCGCCACCGTCGGCGCGGCGGGGCCGCGTCCGCGCCGGTCGCCCGGCGCGGAGACCGCGACCACAGGCGGGGCCCCGGGCGAGAGCACGGACGCGGCCACGGGCGCCCTCTCCGGGCCGCAGGAGTACGTGGACGCCGCACCGATGGCCATGGCGCTGACCTTCGACGACGGCCCCGGCCCCTACGCCACGGCCGAACTCCTCACCGTCTTACGGCAGTACGGCGTCACCGCGACCTTCTTCGTGATCGGCGCCAACGTGGAGAAGTACCCCCGTCTGGCCCGCCGCGTCGCCGAGGCGGGCCACGTCCTGGGCAACCACACCTGGTCCCATCCCCGCCTCGACGATCTGTCCGAGCCCCAGATCCGGGCGGAGATCGAGCGCACCACCGAGCTCGTCGTCGGCGTCACCGGCCGACGGCCGACGCTGTTCCGGGCCCCCGGCGGCCACTTCACCCCGGCCACCCTGGCCGTCTGCGCGGACCTCGGACTGCGCCCGGTCTCCTGGTCGGTGGACCCGGAGGACTGGTCGAACCCCGGTGCCGACGTCATCGTGGACCGGGTGCTCGCCGAGGCCCGGACCGGTTCGATCGTCCTCAACCACGACGGCTGCCTCACCCCCGGGTTCCTGCCCGCCCGGGGCGGGCCGGCCGACCGCTCGCAGACCGTCGCCGCCGTCCGGCACTACCTGCCCCGGCTCGTCGACGCCGGGTACCGGTTCACCGTCCCGACTGCCTGACCGGCGGCCGTCACCCGGACTCCGCCGTGGGCGGGACGACGCGCACGTCGCTCGACCGCACGAAGGCGAGCCGGTGGTCGAAGCGGATCGCGTAGTAGGTGTCGCGGCCGACCACCAGGATCCGGCTGTCGGGCGTGTCGGTACGGATCGTCCGCTGCTGGAAGAAGTCGGCCGGCCGGGGTGACCCGTCCGCCGCGACGTACACCTGGCCCGCCGGGAGGGTGGCCCGCAGGGCGACCACCGGCGGCGGGTCGACGGCCGGGTGGTCGGCGTAGGCGGAGGCCTCCGGATAGGCGCGGCCGTACACCGGGACCGAGGCCGGTCCGGGGCGCGGGGTGAGCAGCGTACGGCCGGCCGCTCCCACGCGGCGGGTGCTCAGGCCCGCGGGGTCGGGGAACCAGCACTTCTGCCCGTCGTACCAGATCGCCGTCCAGTCGCCCTCGCGCCCGGCCACCACGTAGCGGGCGCCGGTAACGGCGGTGTCGCTCCAGTCGTCGGGCCTGGTGGACCCGTCGTTGACGAGCGGCGCGTCGGCGGCCGGACCGGTGCGCAGCAGGACGGCGTTGCGCGCCTGCAGCTCCCGGGCCTGCGGCGGCAGCGGCCCGGTCGCCACGAGCGGCGCGACGACGGCCACCGTGTCACCCGGCCGCGGCGGACCGTCGGCCGGCCCGGGCGGCGCCCCCAGCAGTTCGAAGTAGTGCTCCCAGTCCCAGTACGGGCCCGGGTCCCAGTGCATGTCGGACACCGCCGCCTGGGTCGGCGCCGGGACTTCGTCGTGGCCGATGACGTGCTCGCGGTCCAGCGGCACGGCGAACCGGGCCGCGAGGTGGCGCACCAGCTCCGCGGAGGACCGGTACAACTGCTCGGAGTACCAGGTGGGCCGGTCGGTGGGGAGCGCGAAGCCCTCGTGCTCGATCCCGATGCTGTGCATGTTGACGGTCTTGTTGCCGGAGTGCCAGGCGATGTCGTGCGTGGCCACCAGCTGGGTGACGTGGCCGTCGGAGGCACGGACGAGGTAGTGCGCGCTGGCCTGGGCCCGGGGGTCCTGGAAGTACTCGATCGCCCCGTCGAAGCCGCCCTCGGTGTCGTGCAGCACGAGGGTGCGGATCCGCAGGCCGTCGGCGGGGCGGTCGGCCGGGTTGTAGTTCCCCCATGACGTCGGGTCCGCGGCGTCGGCCAGGGCGTACGCGGCGGGCACGAAGTCGCACCCGAGCTCGTCCGGGCACTCGGCGACCGGCCCGTCGGCCCGGCGCGAAGGCCGCGCCGAAGGCTGCTCGGCGGGCCGGTGCGGCCGGGCGGCGGGCGGCACGAGGTCCGGTTCGGCGGCGAGCCTCACCCGCGCCCCCTCGGAGGTGGTCCGCTCCGCGCCCACGCGCAGGGTCTCGAAGACCCGGTCCGCGAACCGACGGCCCGGCTCGTCCTCACCCGCCCCGCGCCCGAAGCGCGTCACCGCTTCGTACCAGCCGCCGGCGCCGTCGCGGACCGGTCCCGGCAGCGCGTTCCGGTATCCCGCCAACATTGCCGCGCCGCCGCGGAGGTTCTGCAGCGTGTCCCGCTTCACCTCCTCGGCCGGGCGGTGGATCAGGGCGGCCGCCGCGCGGAGCGTGTGGAGCGCCGGGGAGTCCGTGACCCGGGGTTTCGCGGCGCCCGCCGCGCCGCGCCGGGCCGGGTGGTCGGCGTTGACGGCGTTGACGGCGTTGACGGCGGCGACGTCGACGTCGGTCAGCCCCAGCACGCCGTGGTTCCCGGTGGTACTCGGCCTGCCCTGGTGGGACTCCCAGCGGCTCTCCTGGTAGGCGAGTGCCAGGAGTACTCCGACCGGCACGCCGAACTCCCCGGCTGCCGAAGTGAATTGCCGCTGCAGGAGGCGCTCCCGCGCGGGCCCGCCGTCGGCGCGGGCGGCGGCCGGACAGACCACGCAGGCCGCGGTGGCCAGGGCGGTCAGCACGGCCGCGCCCCGGTGCCGGGCCGGACCTCCGGAGCGCGAAGGACGGCCCGGTGGCGCCGGGGCGGCGGACCCGGCCGTGGCCGCCCACCGGCCGGTCGCGATCGCCACCAGCCGCCGGGAGAAGGAGTCGTGGCCCATCGGGCTCAGAGGACCCGGACGCTGTACAGCTCGCCGACGATCTCCTCGCCCGGGGTGACGGTCCCGGTCCGACGGGTGCAGTCCGGCCGGTCGTGCAGCTCGATGTCGTGACCGGTGAGATTGCGCACGGCGTACGCGGGCGGACCGGGTGACACGAGGGTGCGGCACTCGCCGGGGCGCAGGCCGCTCTCCACGGTCTCCGCCTCGGCCGCTCCGTCCGGCGCGCCGGTGGGGTGCTGCCAGACGAGGGTGCCGGCGACCGCGTCGGCGGAGTCCTGTTCCCTGCTCGCCGGTGCGGTGTCCCAGGGCTGCGGGTGCTCGACGGGGCGGGCGGCGGAGGCCCGGTCGCGGTAGGCGCCGCCGGGCACGAGCGTGGCCGGGGCGAAGAGTTCGGGCACGGTGACCAGGGTGTAGCCGGCCCCGCGCAGACGGCGGACGAGCTCGGGCACCACGGCGAGCGTCTCGCGCTGGTTCTCGGTGTCGTGCATCAGGATGACCGACCCCGGTCGCGCACCGGCCTCGACCCGGGCGAGGACCTGCGCCGGATCGTGGTGGTCCCAGTCCCGCGTGTCGATGTCCCACAGCACCAGCGGGTGCCCGAACCTGCGGACCTCGGCGCTGAAGGAGCCGTACGGTGGTCGCACCAACTCCGGCCGCTCACCGAGCACTTCGGCGATCGCCTGCTCGCCGCCCGCCAGTTCGGCGCGCACCTGCGCGGGCGTCGACGCCCCGAGACGCGGATGGGTCAGGCTGTGGTTGCCGATCACATGGCCCTCCGCCGCCTCACGCCTCAACCGGTCGGGCCACGAGCGCACTTGATCCCCGACGGCGAAGAACGTCGCCTTCGCCCGGGCGGCGGCCAGATCGTCGAGCAGCTCCGCCGTCGCCGCGGAGGGCCCGTCGTCGAAGGTCAGCGCCACACAGGCCAGGCGCTCGCAGTCCGGCCCCGCCGGCGCCGAACCGCCGGTCGGCACGGTCGGTGCCGGCGGGGCGGGCATCGCGGACACCGGCCCCGGCGCCAGCAGCGCCGCACACACCCCCAGAACCACCGGCCACATCCGCACACCTCGTCGCATGCGCTCACCGTAGCCAGCACCACTCGCGCAGCGGCGCAGCGTGGACGAACCGCCATCCGATCGGCCCAACCACCGGAGCCGCCCCGCACGGACGCTCCGTCGACCGGGCCGGGGCGAGGGACCCGACAGACGTGCGAGCGGGGCCGACCCCGTCCGCGGCCGCCCGTTCGGGCCACCAGCCCGTGGCTGCGGGGCCGCGGCCTGCTACTCCTCGGGGTCGGCGACGTTCAGCGTCAGCTCCGCGGTGTGGAGTTGCCCGGCGGTCTGGAACTGCAGGAAGACCCGCCAGTTCCCGGGCGCCCCGAGCAGGGCCATGAAGGTCAGCGTCGGACCGCCGTGCTCGCCGTCGACCCGGTCCGTCGGGTGGAGGTGGGCCAGCGCCCGGTCGCCCTGGTGGAAGGCGGTGAGGTGGGCGTAGCTGTCCAGGTACGGCTGGAGGTCGGTGACCGGCCGGCCGTCCCGGCTGACGGTGGCGGTCAGCCGGTGCGCACCGGCCATCGGCTCGCTCCGGAGGTCGACGGTGTAGCCGTCCACGGTGGTGCTGCCCGCCGGCGCGGGCAACGGCACCGCCGGGGCCGCGCCGGGCACGGTCACGGTGCGGCTGAGCACGAGTTCGCCGGCGCGCGGGCCGGTGTTCGGCAGGAACGACGTGTACAGCCGCCAGTCGCCGGGGGCGAGGGCGGACAGGTCGGCGGTCCAGGTGCCGTCGGCGGCCATCGTCGGGTGCAGGTGCTGGAAGCCGGTGAGGTCGGAGCGGATCGCGTAGAAGTGCAGCTTCTTGCCCTGGTGCTCGGCGAAGTCGGTGACCGGCCCGCCGTCCGGTCCGGTGATGGTGAACGAGCAGGCCGTCGCCCGGCCGGCGGGCAGCTCCGCGCTCCGGAGGTCCAGGCGGTAGCCGTCCTGTTCGGCGGCGAGGCCCCGTGCGGGCGCGGGCGTCCCGGGCACCCCCGGCATCGCGGCGGGCCCGGCGGTCATCGCTCCGTGGTCCATCCCGACCATCCCGGGCATCCCGGATTTCCCGGCTGCGACCGAGGTGCCCGAGGTACCGGAGGCCACCGCCGGCCCGGCCTGCGCGGAGGGGCCGCACGCGACGAGCCCGACGAGCCCGGCGACCAGCAGGGCGGGCACGCAGGACGCCAGTGCCCAACCAGGGGAGAACAAACGAACAGCAGCGGACATCGGCGGGTCTTTCCGGGTGAGCGCGGGACGGCGCTTGGACGAGCGGGTGCGGGGCGGGTTCGGTCAGGCCTGGGCGGCGGACACCGGGGCGTCCGGGTCGCGCTCCGCGCCGCCGACGGTGCGGCCTCTCACGGGGCGCTCCCTCCTCCTCTCCGGCCGACGGCACGGTGCCGTGCGAGCCGAGGGAGCCGGCCGCACTGAACAGGAGACCGGCGAGGGGCGCCGGGATAACCGAAAGTTCGACCCGGGCGCGGAGGCCGGCCTGGACGGGCGGGCGGGCTCGTAGGGCCACGCAGCGCGAGCCCGACAGCACCGCGGGGCCTAACCCCCCATCCGCGGCGAAACGCCCGCTACCCCGCAAGAACACAGAACGGGGGATGGAAGCGTCCCCCCCCCCCAGGGGGGGGTAGGGGGCGCGCAAGAACC
>NZ_JBEXYD010000122.1:0-7576 GCF_040630735.1 Kitasatospora sp. NPDC005748 | reverse complement strand
ACGTCGTCGGCGCCTACACCCGGGACATCGAGAAGCACCTGCCGATCCACCCCGAGTACGTCGCCTCGGTGCTGGACGAAGTCGCCGCCGACGACACGGCCGGCGCCTCACCCCACCGGTCGGTACGGGCGGCTGCCGGGGTCGTCGTCCGTGGCGAGTTCGGGTTCCAGGCCCTCCGGGAGCCTCGGCGTGCGGAGGCCGCTCTCCCGCCGCCAGGCCTCGAACGCCCAGGCGGTCGAGGCGACCAGCGCGAACCCGAGCAGCCAGCCCCCGAGGACGTCGCTGACCCAGTGCACGCCGAGGGCGATCCTGGTCAGCCCCGTCCCGAGCACGGTCACCGCGGCGATCGCCCAGGCCACCGGGCGGGCCCGCCGGGGCACGACCGGCAGGAGCACCAGCAGCAGGATCGCGCACGAGGCCATGGCGGTCATGGCGTGCCCCGACGGGAAGGAGAAGCCCGGCGCGTGGGCGACGGGATCGGGCAGCCGGGGCCGGACCCGGGCCACCGTGACCTTGACCAGCAGGCCGGTCAGTCCGGCGGCCAGCTCGGTGAGGGCCGCCCACAGGGCCAGCCGCCAGGCCCGCCGCCACAGCAGCCAGCCGACGGTGGCCGCCACCAGCAGGCGCATCGTGACCGGGTCCCAGACCCAGTTGCTCAGTACCCGCGTGGTCTCCAGCAGGAGCGGGTGGTGCCGGACGGCTTCGTTCAGGTGCACCGCCGCCCCGGCGTCCAGCTCGCGCAGCGGCTCCCAGCCGGCCTCGATCAGCACCAGCAGGACGGCGGCCGGCACCGCCGCCACGGCGAACGCCAGGACGGCCCCGAGCAGGCGCTCCCCGAAGCGCCGGTCGGCCCGGCGCTGGGTGAAGCGGCGCCGGGTGATCCAGCGCCGGGAGAGCCGGCGCAGCGCGGGGACCCGGGTACGGGCGGGGCTTCGGTGCGGCCTTCGGTCAGCTGTCATCACGGCTCGTCTACCCACGACCTGCGCGATCATCCTCGGGGTCGGGGAGCACCGGCTCCTCGACGCCCGCCCGGTCGGCCTCCAGCTGCGCGGCGAAGGCGATCCCGAGGAAGAGCGCGATCGCGGTCAGGTAGGCCCACATCAGGAGCGAGATGATCACGCTCAGCGGCCCGTACACCGCGTCGATCGAGTTGCTCAGCCGCAGGTACAGGCCGAGCAGGGCGGTCAGGCCGACCCACAGCACCAGGTACACGGCGGCGCCGAAGGCGAGCCAGGTGTGGCCGGGCTGTCGGCGGCGCGGTGCCCGGTGGAAGATGACGCTCGCGGACAGCAGGGCGAGCACGATGCCGACCGGCCATCGCAGGACCGCCCAGACGAGAGCCTCCCGATGGGTCCCCGGTCCGCCCGCCTCGACGACCGCCGCGGCGATCTCCCGGCCCGCCACCAGCAGGACGAAGCCGAGGCCGAGCGGCAGACCGGCCAGCACGGCCATCAGCAGTCCGCGCGCGTACTTGCGGTGGAAGGGCCGGTCGCGTTCGATGCCGTAGATCCGGTTGGCCCCGCGCTCGATCTGGCACATCGCGGTGGCGACGTTGACGAGGGAGAACACGGCGCCGCCCCACAGGGCGACGCTCCCGCCGTCTCCCGCGCGCTCGCGGCCGCTCCGCAGGACCTGGTCGACCAGGTCGGAACTCGGGCCCGCGGTGAGCCGGGCGATGGTCAGCTCGGTCACCCGGCCGAGCCACTGGGTGTGCAGCACGGACGAGAGGCCGACCACCGCGATCGCGAACGGGACGAGGGCGAGCACGGTCTGGAAGGCGAGGGCCCGGGCGTGGCTGAAGCCGTCGGCGTAGCGGAAGCGCAGGAAGGCGTCCCTGAGCAACTGCCACCGGCCGTACGCGCGCAGCGTCGTGACGGCCTCGTCGGCGGAGAGCTCCTCGGGCTCGCGGCCGCGGTGGCCGACGCGAGTGGCGGTTCCCACTCAGCTGCTCCGTTCGGCCGGGACGGGATCGGCTCCGACCGGGTGGGACCCGTCGCCCGCAGCTCCGTCACCCGCGGCTGCGTCGCCCGGGGGCCCGCCGACCGCAGCTCCGTTGACCGGGGGCCCGCCGGCCGTGGGCGTGTGGACCAGCAGGGCGCCGGGCCGGACGGCCAGCCGCAGGGTGCGGCCGGCCGGCAGGCACTCCCCGTCGAGCTCCCGCGGCTGGTCCCGGTCGGCGGTGAGGTGGATCCGGCGCGCCTGGAAGTGTTCGAACGGCGCCGACCCGCCCCCCGCGCCGGTCCGCCCGGTGAGCAGCCGCGCTGCCGCCGCCGGCCAGCCGGCGAGGCCGCGCGGGTGGACCAGGACGAGGTCGAGCAGGCCGTCGTCCGGCCGGGCGCCCGGCAGCAGCCGGATTCCGCCCTGCAGCGCGCCGACGTTGCCGATCACGGCCATCGCGGCCCGCCGGTGAAGCGGGCGCGCGTCGTCCAGGGTGACGGTGAGCCGCATCCGGCGGTCGCCGAGGTGGCGGAGCAGCGGAGGAAGGTAGGCGGGCCAGCCCCAGCGGTTCTTCGCGCGGCGGCTGGTGCCGGCCATCGCCGCGGCGTCCAGGCCGATGCCCGCCATGGCGCTGACCACCGTGGCGGTGATGCCGTCGCCGTCGGCCTGGGCGAGGTCGATCCGGCGGGGCCCGCCGGCGAGGGCGTCCGCCAGCGCCCGCGCCGGGTCCGCCGGCAGGCCGAGGTTGCGGGCGAGCAGGTTCCCGGTGCCGCAGGGGACGATGGCCAGCGCGACGCCCGTACCGGCGAGGGCGTGCGAGCACGCCGTCACGGTGCCGTCGCCGCCGCAGGCCACCACCAGGTCGGCCCCCGCGGCGACCGCGGCCGCCGCGGCGCCCCGGCCGGGGTCGGCCTCGCTGGTGGCGGTTCTGGTCGGCGCCGCCCAGCCGTGGCCGGCGAGGACGCGGTCGATCCGGTCGAGGGTGTCCTCGTCGACCAGGACGGGGTTGAAGACCACCACCGCCCGGCCGGCGGACGGGTGATCGGGTACGGCTGCCACGGTGGTCTCCCTGGGGTCGGAGAGGAAAGCCCGCCACATGATCCAGAGCACGGCGCCGCCGTTCACCAGCCCGGCCAGCACGTCGGTCGGGTGGTGCATGCCGCGGTACAGCCGGCTGAACCCGACCAGCACCGGCAGCAGCGCCGCCAGGGCGCACAGCGGCAGCCGGAGCGGCCCCCGCACGCGCAGGACGGCGAGGACGGCCAGTGCGCCGTACAGCGCGACCGCCGCACCGACGTGGCCGGACGGGAAGCTGGAGGTCGGCGGTGCGCCGTCGAGCCGGGGCGCGGTCGGCCGGGGCCGGTCCACGCACAGGGTGACCAGCAGGAAGACCGCGGACTGGGCGGCCACGGAGCCGCCGAGGAAGGCGGCCTCGCGCCACCACCGGGCGCCCAGCAGCAGTGCGAGCACGGCGACGCCCGCCACGGCGATCACGGCCCCGGTGCTCGCGAGGACCGAGAGCCACGCGGTGACGGTGTCGAGGACGGGTACCCGGCCCGCGGCGAGCCGGTCGGTCAGCGCGTTCTCCCCCGGCCGCCAGAGGTGCAGCGGCGGGTGGGTGATCGTGAGACCGGCCAGCACCATGAGCACCGTCTGGGCGAGCAGTGCCGGTGCGATCGTTCGGAGCGGACGCCTTACCCCTGTGGTCACGTCCCCCGTCTGCCCGGACACCGCCGTTTCATGGCCGGGCCGGCGCATCCCGTCCGGACGGCGCCCTCCGGACGCCCGCGCCGCCTGCCGGTCCGGGCCCGCCGTCAGAGGTCGGGCACCGTCCGCCCGTCCCGGCGCCGCCGTCAGAGGTCGAGGTCGAGCAGGGCGTTTGCGACGACCTCGGTGAGGGCGGGGTGGATCCAGTACGGGGTGCCGGCCAGGGTGGGGACGTCGATGCCGAGGCTCATCGCGACGACCAGGGGCTGGACCAGGGTGGACGCCTGCGGGCCGAGGACGTGGGCGCCCAGCAGGCGGCCGGTCCCCGGGTCCGCGATCACCTTGCAGAAGCCGGCGGTGTCCTCCAGCGCCCATCCGTAGGCGACGTCCGCGTACCGGCGGGTGGCGGTCGTGTAGTCGAGGCCGGCGTCCCGGCACTCCTGCTCGGTCCGGCCCACCTGGGCGATCTGGGGGCGGGTGAAGACCGCGGCGGGGACGGCGTCGTAGCTGGTGGCGATCAGGTCGTCGGGGTGCAGCAGATTGTGCGCGACCACCTGCGCCTCCCGGTTGGCGACGTGCTTGAGCGGTACGGGGGTGCACACGTCACCGAGGGCGAAGACGCCCGGCGCGGTGGTCCGCTGATGGGCGTCCACCACCACGCGGCCGTCCTCCCGCAGGGCGATGCCGGCCCGGTCGGCGTCGATGCTGTCGCTGTTGGGGGTCCGGCCGACCGCCACCAGCAGGGCGTCGGCCTCGACCGCGGAGCCGTCGTCCAGGCGCAGCCGCAGCCGGCCCGGTTCACCCTCCAGTCCGGTCAGCTCGACGCCGGTGCGCACGTCGAACGCGGAGCGGGCCAGCCGGGTGTAGGCGCGGGACACCGACTCGTCCTGTGGGGCGAGCAGGGTCTCCTGCTTCTCGATGATCGTGATCCGGCTGCCGGCCGCGTGGAAGACGTGCGCCAGCTCGGCGGCGATGTAGCCGCCGCCGAGGACGGCCAGGTGCCGCGGCGGCGTCGGGCGCCGCATGATCGTGTCCGAGGTCTCGTAGGGCAGCCCGCTGTCGCGTAGCGGCGGCGGGACCAGCGGGCGGCTGCCGACCGCCACCACGACCCGGTCCGCGGTGATGTGCACCTCTCTCCCGTCGCCCTCCACCACCAGCGTCCGTTCGCCGGTGAAGCGCGCCCGGCCGCGGTGGACGGTGACGAAGTCCGAGCCGCGCCGGCCCTGCTCCCCCTCCGCGGCCTGCCCGTCGAGGCGCCCGAAGACGCGGTCGCGTACCCGTGGCCACCGCAGGACGCCCGGTGCGGCGTCCACGTCGAAGCGGCCGGCCTCCCGCACGGTGTCCGCGACGTCGGCCGTGTGGGCGAGCATCTTGCTGGGGATGCAGCCCCGGTTCAGACAGGTCCCGCCGAACGGCCCCTCCTCGACGACGGCGACGTCGAGGCCGCCGAAGCGGTCATCGATCACCGTGTTGCCGGAGCCCGCGCCCAGGACGACAAGATCGTGGTGTGGCATGTCCGGAGGCTACCCCCGCGCGCCGCCCCGACACCGGAGTGCGGAGGGCCCGCCCTTCGGGTCGCGGACGGGGCAGCCGCGCGCCGGCCGGACCGGGCGGGTGAATCCCGGACCGGATCGGGCCATGCGGGTCCGGTCACCGGGTAGGCGCTGGAGGCCGCGCGGACGCGCCGAACCGTCCCCGGCGACCTCACCGACCCCGACCGGCCCCCTGGGAGGACACCCGTGACACCCCCCGACAAGCACCCCGCGACCCGCCACCAGTCGCTGGCCGACCCCGTCGCCGCACGGGCGGGCTGGGACGCCGTGGACGTCCGGGCCGTGGACACCGCCCGGCTGCTCGCGGCCGACGCCGTGCAGCGCACCGGGAACGGCCACCCCGGGACGGCGATGAGCCTGGCACCACTGGCCCACCTGCTGTTCCAGAACGTCCTGCGCCACGACCCCGGTGACGACCAGTGGCTGGGCCGCGACCGCTTCGTACTGTCCTGCGGACACACCAGCCTCACCCTCTACGTCCAGCTGTACCTCACCGGCTACGGCCTGGAGCTCTCCGACCTGGAAGCCCTGCGGACCTGGGGTTCCGCCACCCCCGGCCACCCCGAGTACCGGCACACCCGGGGCGTGGAGATCACCACCGGCCCGCTCGGCCAGGGGCTGGGCGCGGCCGTCGGCATGGCGATGGCGGCCCGCCGGGAACGCGGCCTGCTCGACCCGGACGCCCCGGACGGCGAGAGCCCCTTCGACCACCACGTCTACGTCCTCGCCTCGGACGGCGACCTCATGGAGGGCGTCACCGCGGAGGCGAGTTCGCTGGCCGGCCACCAGCGGCTGGGCAACCTGACCATGGTGTACGACCAGAACCACATCTCGATCGAGGACGACACCGACGTCTCGTTCAGCGAGGACGTCGCCGCCCGCTACCGCGCCTACGGCTGGCACGTGCAGACCGTCGACTGGACCCGCACCGGCCGCTACGTCGAGGACGTCGACGCCGTCCTCGACGCGCTCCGGGCCGCCCGCGCGGAGACCACCCGGCCCTCGCTGCTGGTGCTGCGGACGGTCATCGGCTGGCCCGCCCCCAACCTCCAGAACTCCGGCAAGGCCCACGGCTCCGCGCTCGGCGACGAGGAGGTCGCCGCCACCAAGGAACTGCTCGGCTTCGACCCCGCGCGCAGCTTCACCGTCGAGGACGACGTCCTCACCCGCACCCGCCGGGCACGCGAGCGCGGCCGTGAACTCCACGAGGCCTGGACCCCGCGCTACGAGCGCTGGCGCGACGAGCACCCCGAGCGCGCGGCACTGCTGGACCGGCTGACGGAGCGCCGGCTGCCGGACGGCTGGGCCGACCACCTGCCGGCCTTCCCCGCGGACCGGGAGGGGCTGGCCACCCGCGCCGCCTCGGGCCGGGTGCTCACCGCGCTCGCACCGGTCCTGCCCGAGCTGTGGGGCGGCTCGGCCGACCTCGCCGGGAGCAACAACACCACCATGGACGGCGAGCCCTCCTTCCTGCCCGAGGGCGTGGAGACCGCGGAGTGGAAGGGCGGCCCGTACGGCCGCACCCTGCACTTCGGGATCCGGGAGCACGCCATGGGGGCCACCCTCAACGGGATCGCCCTGCAGAGCCTGACCCGCCCCTACGGCGGCACCTTCCTGACCTTCAGCGACTACATGCGGCCCGCGGTGCGACTGGCCGCGCTGATGGAGCTCCCGACCGTCTACGTCTGGACGCACGACTCGATCGGCCTCGGCGAGGACGGCCCCACCCACCAGCCGGTGGAACACCTCGCGGCGCTGCGCGCGATCCCCGGCCTCGACGTGGTGCGCCCCTGCGACGCCAACGAGACGGCCGCCTGCTGGCACGCGCTGCTGGAGCACCACGACCGGCCGACCGGCCTCGTCCTCACCCGGCAGAAGGTGCCCGTCCTCGACCGCGGGACCGGCGGGTGCGCACCGGCGGACGGCGCCGCCCGCGGCGGCTACGTGCTGCGCGACCCGGCCGACGGCGCCCCGCCCCGGGTCCTGCTGCTGGCCACCGGCTCCGAGGTGCACCTCGCGCTGGCGGCGCAGGAGCAGCTGGCCGGCGAGGGCGTGGCGAGCCGGGTGGTGTCGCTGCCGTGCCTGGAGTGGTTCGCCGCGCAGCCGCGCGAGTACCGCGACGGCGTCCTGCCGCCCGCGGTGGCGGCGCGGGTGAGCGTGGAGGCGGGCGTGGCGCTCGGCTGGCGCGAGCTGGTCGGCCCGCACGGCCGGATCGTCAGCCTCGACCACTTCGGCGCCTCCGCCGACTACCGGCGCCTGTACAGCGAGTTCGGACTCACCGCCGAGGCCGTGGCCGGGGCCGCGCGGGAGAGCCTCGCGGCGGCCGGCTGACGCCGGGTCCGCCCCGGTGCGCCCGCCCGTCGTGGGCGGGCGCACCG
>NZ_JBEXYD010000121.1:0-8755 GCF_040630735.1 Kitasatospora sp. NPDC005748 | reverse complement strand
CGGCACGGTCTTCCCGTTCCGGCGGATCTTCGCCGTCGGGGTGAAGCGGTACCGGCCGTCAGCTCAGCTTGATCTGCTGACTGCGGCCGCCGCCGCAGGTGTTCTGCACCAGCGGGGCGCCGTCGGCGGTCGAGGCCCCCGAGATGTCCAGGCACTTCCCGCTGTGCCGCGCCAGCAGGGTGAGGTAGCCGCTGCCCGTGCTGCGCACCGACCACTCCTGGTTGGCGCCGCCGTTGCAGGTGTACCGCACCAGCGGGGCGCCGTCGGCGGTCGAGGCCTCGGTGACGTCCAGGCACTGCCCGCTGCCCCGCGCGACCACGTTCACGTAGCCGGGGCTGCTCGCCCGCAGCGACCACTGCTGGCCGGTGGTGCCGTTGCAGGTGGACTGCACGGCGGGCGCGCCGGCCGTGCCGGGGGCGCCGGGGACGTCGGCGCACTTGCCGCTGCTCCGCAGCTGGAGCGCCTTCCAGCTGTCGGGGGCCGCGCTGCGCAGGTTCCAGGACTGGTTGCTCCCGGTCGTGGGCCGGTAGACCCCCACCGGAGCCCCGTCACCCGTGGACGCGCCCGTGACGTCGAGCAGGTCGCCCGTCGCCTTGTTGACCAGGGTGCCGTGGCCGTCGCCGTTGGTGGAGAGCATCCACAGCTGCTGCGTGGACGAGTTGGCCGCCGCGAAGCCGAGCGTGCCCGGGGTGGCCGTGGCGGTCAGGGCCTTGCCGTTCGCCGTGTTGGTCAGGCGGTAGGCGGCCGTGTTGTCGGAGCCGCCGGAGACCTTGGTGAACTTCCACTGCTGCGCCGGGTCGGCCGGGTCGGCGGGGTGCTGGACGGGGCCGCCCTGTGCGCTCGCGGCCGCCGACAGCGCCAGGCCGCTGTTGTCGTTGACGAGCTGCCGCACCTGCCCGGTGGGGGCGGCGGCGGTCACCGCGGCGTCGGTGCCGGTGGCGCCGGGGATGACGAAGGTGGTCACCGAGCCCGGGCCCACCGTGGTGGTGAGCGTCTTGGCGGCGGTGGCCCGCAGGTCGCCGTCGCGCTGCAGGTTCTTTCCGGCGTCGGTGGTGTAGCGCTCGACGGGGGTGGTGGTGCTGACGCTCTGGAAGGCCGCCAGGTCGAGGGTGACGCTCTGCGGCGCGCCGGTGGGGTTGGTGTAGACCGCCACCGTGCCCGTGCCGCCGGGGCGCAGGGCGGCGAGGGCGTTCGCGGAGTCGGTGGTGATCACCCGGGCCCCGGGCCGGATGAAGCGGCTGTAGTTGGCCATGGCCCAGTACTTCTTGTTCTTGCGGATCGGCTCGGCGCCCGGGTTCGTGGAGGTGAAGTCCACCTGGACGAGGCCCCAGTTGGCGTTCTCGTGGGCGGGCGTCATATTGGCGTAGTCCTCGACGGCCTGCCACATCACCCAGGCGCTCGGCTCCAGCTCCCGGATGTCGTCGGTGACGTGCTGGGCGAAGTCGAGGGCGGGCGACATGTCGGTGAAGCTCTGCGGGACGGTGCCCCCGAGGTCGACCTCGGACATCCAGAGCGGCTTGCCGGCGCCCTTGGCGATGTCGCGCGCCCCGGTGCGGCCGCCGGTCTCGTACGTGTGGGTGTTGAGCTTGCCCACGGTCGAGCGCACCGCCGGTGCGTAGGAGTCCCAGTCGGAGCGGAACAGGTCGGGCCTGGTCTCGTCCATCGCCGAGACCGGGGTGCTCACGCCGGCCGCGTCCAGTGCGCCGCGCAGCGCGGTGACCAGGTGGGCCTGCGAGGCGAGGTCCCAGTGGGAGCCCTCCTGCCTGCCGCCGGCGCCCCAGTAGGAGGTGCTCGGCTCGTTCATCGGGGAGAGGGCACCGAAGGTCACGCCGGTGGCGGTCTGGGCCCGCTGGAGGGACCCGGCCAGGTAGGCGGCGAAGCGGTCGTACTGGTCGGGGCGGAGGTTGTCCTCCCAGCTGTTGGCCGCGCCGGAGACCAGCCCGCTCCTGGTCATGAAGTAGGGCGCGGAGTTGGAGAAGGCCTCGAAGGTGTCCGCGCCGCGGGTCTTCGCGGCCTTGAGCCACCACTGCTGGTTGGCGTCGGCGGCGGCGTTCCAGTGGGTGGGGTCGGCCGGGTTCCACCAGTCGGCGGGCTCGGTCCAGCCGGCCGTGCCGGAGGCCGGCGGGCCGAACGCCGCGGGGCGGTTCCAGTACCCCGGCACGGCGGCGCCCGGGCGCAGGTAGGGCGTCGTCTCGGGGCTGTCGCCGCCGCCGATGTTGTAGCGGGCGACGGTGAAGCCGAGGCCGTCCGGGCCGAAGAGGTCGTCGGCGAGCTGGGAGCGTTCGGCCTCCGGCCACCCGCCGGTGACGTTGGCGAACCAGGCGAGGGAGGTTCCCCAGCCCTGGAACGGCTGCTGCTGGTAGCCGGGGTCGAGCCGGACGGTGACGTGCGCGGCGGCTTCGTCGGCGAAGGCCGGCGGGGCGCTCAGTGTGCCGGCCGCCAGGGCCGCGGCGGCGGTGACGACGGCGCCGAGGCCGGTGCGGGACCGGCGGGTGCGGGCTCTGCCGGCGCGGCCGGTGGGTTGCTTGCGCAGGGACACGGGTCCTCCTGGGCTGATGGTGGTCGGGCAGGGCGAAGCCCCTCCGCCGGACACGGTGGTGGTGGAGGGGCTTCGTCGGGGGGCTCCGGTCAGGCCGTGGTGCGCTTCCACTGCTGGTTGGTGCCGGTGCCGCAGGTCCACTGCTCCAGCGCGGTGCCGTCGGCGGTGGCCTGGTTGGTCACGTCCAGGCACTTGCCGCTGTGCCGGGCGATCAGGCGGACGTAGCCCGTGGCACCGGTGACCTTCTGGACCTGCCACTGCTGGGACGGCCGGCCGTCGCAGGGGTTCTGGACGGCGAGCGCGCCGTCGGCGGTCGACGCGTCGGCGATGTCGAGACACTGTCCGCTGTGTCGGGCCATGATCTGGGCGTAGCCGGTGCCGAGGTTCTTGATCCAGAAGTTCTGGTTGGCGCCGTTGCCGCAACCCCACTGGATGAGCTGGCCCGCCCGGGCGAAGGAGTAGTCCCGCACGTCGACGCACTTGCCGCTCTGGCGGCCCGTCAGGCTCTCCCAGGTGGCCTTCATGCCGGCGACGACGCCGGTGGCGGCGTTCACGGTGATCTGCGGGGAGTAGCCCATGGTCATGGTGGTGGCGGTCGGGAACGTCAGCGGCAGCCAGACGTACTGGGAGTCGTTGACCGTCCCGCCGCTGGCGTTGCCCCAGCGGTCGCCCATGTACAGGTAGCCGGTGCCGCCGCTGCCCTGGACGGGCAGCACGAAGGCGGTCTGGCTGGAGTAGGTGACGGAGTCGCCGATGTCCTGGAGGTCGCTCCAGGAGCCGGTGACGCTGGTGGCGGTGCCGTACTTCTGCTGGTTGGGCGCCCAGCCGGTGGCGTGGGAGGAGAGCAGGAAGTAGACGCCGTCGCGCTTGAACATCGCCGGCGCCTCGCGGGACTGGCCGTTCCACAGGCTCTGCACCTGGGCGTCGATGCCGGTGTAGTCGGCGGTGAGCCGGTAGACGTGCAGGTCCCGGTTCTCGTTGGCGGCGGAGATCATGTACCCCGTGCCGTCGTCGTCCACGAAGGTGGTGATGTCTCGGGACATCTCACCCAGCGGCCGGAAGCTGCCGCGCCAGGTGTAGCTGCCGTCGACGGTGGGGGAGACGGCCACCGCGGCCCGGGCCTCGCCGTAGTCCGCGCCGTTCTCCTTGTGCATCCACATGACGAACTGGCCGGTGGCGGCGTTGTACATCACCTTGGGCCGCTCGATCACGGCGTACTGCAGCTCCGGGTCGGTGGCCTGGCTCAGCACGTGGCCGCGGAACTCCCAGGTCCGGAGGTCGCGGGAGCGGTAGCTGGAGACGTAGCGGAAGGTGTTGTCGGCGTTGCGGTCCTCGCCGAACCAGTAGTAGTACGTGCCGACCTTGATGACGCCGCCGCCGTGGGCGTGCACCGGGTTCCCGGCGGTGTCGGCGAACTGGGTGCCGTTGGTGATCGTCACCGTGGCCGCCTGGGCGGTGCCGACGCCCTGGAAGAGGGGGAGGAGCAGCGCCAGCAGGGCGCCGAACAGGATCGTTCTCAATCGCGGCATGACTTCATACCTCTGGGTCTCGCAGATGCGCGCGTGACGGCCGCGTCCGGTCCTGGTGGCGCGGAACCGCCAGGGCCGACGTGCTGTCAGGCACCCTGTTCCAGGGCATGCCTGACGTCGAGTTCCCGCGCACGGCGAATGCGGTGAGGGCGGGACTGTCGTGCGGGCATCTTGGGTGGGGGTGGAATTTCGTCGTGCGGGGTCGAGGACGGCGGGCCGGTGGAGCGGCGCGGCGCAGGGGAACTCGTTCCCGGTGAAGGAGCTTGCGCGCCGGATCGACAGGCCGGGGGCGGCCTTGTGGGCAGTCCCGTCGTCCCGTCCGCGGCGTCCGGAGGATGACCGGGGAGTAACCGTCTGTCGGCGCCCCCAGCGCGTCCGTCGCGGGGATGTTGGCGCAAACAAGCGGTCGACGGAGAGTCTCGGAGTGCTGTCCGGCGGTGTCAAGGGTTTCGTCCAAGTTGCGCCCGGACGGGACGAATCGGCCCGTCCGGTAAACTCCGCGTTACTGGTGCATCACTTCTCCGTGACGGAATCGGCGGTGCCGCCCGCGGAAGCGACAGGATCCCCCGGGTGCGCCGGGGGATCCTGGTGTGCGTTGTGGTCCGAACGTGTGGGTTTCCGGGGGATTCTCCGAGGGTCGGCGGGCCGCGCCCGCCGGCGGGCTCAGCGGCCGTCGAACAGGTGGGCCAGCCGGGTGGGCGTCAGGCGGATGTCGTCGAAGTCGACGCGGCAGCCCTCGCCGACCGGCGACTGGACCTCGAGGCCGACCCGGACGGGAGCCGGCCCGTCCAGGGCGAACTGCCTGATCAGACGCCAGGTACGGCCGTCGGAGGAGACGTGGAAGGCGAACGCCGGCGCGATCCGGCTGATCCGCAGCCACGGTGCGTCGCCCTCGACCGGTCCCGCGACCGCGTCGTCCGAGCGCCCGCGGGTGACCACCGAGTAGACGCTCGGCGCTCCGTCCGGTGACTGCTCGAAGTTGAGCTTCGCCCAGTGGTCGGCGTCCGACCGGACGATGAGGGCGCCCGCGTCCCACGGGGCCCGGAACCCGACCCGGAGCCGGGCCGAGAACTGCCAGTCCCCGTCCGGCGGGTCGACCAGCGCCGTCGCGGCGTTGCGCCTGGCCTCGCCGGTGAGCGGGTCGGTGAAGACGTCGGTGCGGGGGGCGGCGGTGACGGACAGGACGTGGCCGGCCAGGGAGCAGGCGGCCGGGGCGGGCGCCCAGCGGAGGGGGGAGGCGAATGCGTCGTCGAGGCTCATGGCGTCATTGTTGACACTGGGCGAGGGGGATCCACCAAAGAGCCACGGAATCAGCCAGATCCGATCGTTCAGCCGTGATCCGACGAGTCGCCCGATGAAAGGATGTTGCATTGTGGGGACTTTGGTTTAATGTTGTGCGTTAATGGAGAGGAGATTCCTGCGGGAGGCGCATCATGAGCGAGTGCACCGGCGACGCCGGCCGCCCGGGCGGCGCGGTCGGGGCCCACCTGCCGTCGGCCGCCCACCGTCCCACCGCGCCGCGCGTCCCGACAGAACCGTCCGCGAGGGGTGCCCGCGTACACGGGACAGCCACCAGGCTCGTGGACCGCCGCGAGCTCATCCACTACGACGTCGAGGCCGGGACCGGCCGCGACACCGCCGACAGCCGCCCGCTCGAGCCCACCCCGGGCCACTCCGAATCCAGACTCGACCCGGTGGCCGGCGACTGGGTCACCATCGCCGCACAGCGCCAGGGCCGCACCCACCACCCACCCGACCACGACACCTCCTTCGCCGACCTCCCCGAGGAGCGGGCCCGCCTCGTCCTGGACGCCTGGACCGACCGCCGCACTGTCCGCCCTGCCGGACGCCGTCGAAGGCGTCGACACCCGCCGCCTGGTCGTCAACGGCGAACTCGGGAGCGCCTTCGTTCCGTTCGCCGCCCGCCGGCCCTACGAAGTCCACCTCCACCCCGATCGCCGGGTGCCCGGCCTCACCTGCCTCGACTCGCACGAACGGGCCGAACTCCCCACCTTCTAGCTGGACTTGCGGTGCCGCTCCGGCCGCCTCTGCCACGGCGGAGCGGGCCGGCCGGCCCCACTCCCCATGTCGCCGCCCGGCACCAGGCCCCCAAGCGGGGCGGAGCCGGCCCCGCACCTCGAACTGTCCACCGTCCGCCGGACGGCGGACCGGCTCACGTACCCGGCCGGCGTGGAGCCCGGGGCCGACGCCTTCGTCAACGACCTGTGCTCCGAGGACGCCGCCCGCCGGCTTCGCGAACTCGCCGCGTAGACGCAGGTGGCGGCCGGGTCGGGGGTCTGGCGGCCGGCCCGGCGGCCCGCCGCCGCAGGGCGCCCCGAGCCCTCCGAGCCCCCTGCGCCCGGCCCCGGGAGGCCGGGGGCGGCCCTCGGGGGCCCGGCTGTCGGTTTCTGATCGTTCCGGCGGTAGCCTGCCCTCTGGACGTAGCGGGACATCGATGCCCGCCCAGGTCGTCAGGGGAGCTCGTGACCGATCAAGGGATGCTGGCACCACAGCGTCAGGCACTGATCCTGGAGGCCGTGCGCCGTCGTGGCGCGATGCGGGTCGCCGAGCTGGTCGAACAGCTCGGGGTGTCGGACATGACCATCCGCCGCGACCTGGACACCCTGGCCCGCCGGGGAACGGTGCAGAAGGTGCACGGCGGCGCCGTGGCGATCGGCGCCTCCAGCACCGACGAGCCGGGCTTCGAGGCGAAGTCCTCGCTGGAGGAGGCCGCCAAGGCCGCCATCGCGGACGCCGCCGCCGCACGGGTGGAGCCCGGCAACGTCGTCGCGCTCTCCGCCGGCACGACGACCTTCGCGGTGGCGTCCAGGCTGCTCAAGGTGCCGCAGCTGACCATCGTCACCAACTCGCTCGCGATCGCCGACCTGGTGTGGGCAGCCGGCCGCGACGCCGGGGCGAGCACCCCCTCGCTGCTGCTGACCGGGGGATCGCCCACCCGCTCGGCCGCCCTGGTCGGCGCCCTGGCCGAGCAGACGATCCGCTCCCTCCACGTGGACCTGCTGATCCTGGGCGCGCACGGCGTCTCGGAACGGGCGGGCCTGACCACGCCCAACCTGGCCGAGGCGCAGGCCAACCGCGCCATGATCGGCTCCGCCCGCCGGACCGTGGTGGTCGCGGACCACACCAAGTGGGGGGTGATCGGTCTGAGCAGTTTCGCGGAACTCGCCGAGATCGACTGCTTCATCACCGACGACCCGCTGCCGGCGCAGGCCCGCGGCACGCTCGAAGAGGCGGTCGGCGAGCTCGTGGTGGTCTCCACCGCCACCGGCTGACCCGCGCGGCCGGGTGCGGGCGAGGCCGAATGCCCCGCCCGCGCGGCCGGTCTCAGGCCGCCCGCGCCCCAGACCCCGACCCCGACCGGGGGCGGGGTATCGACACGAAGCGGTCCGGCAGCTTGACCGTGCGACAGTTCGCACCCGCGAACGCGGACGTGATCAGCCGCGCCAGCCGCTCGTCGGTGGAGAACACCCACGTGCCCGGCACGAGCACGATCCGGTGCTGCCCGTCGAGGACGGACCTGGTCAGCAGCTCCAACTGCGGGCGCACGCCTGCGGACGGGGCGCCGTTGTCGAAGTAGAGGATGGGGGCGAGCAGGCCGAGGCGGTTGGCGAAGCGCCGCAGGGCCTCGCGGTGGGCGGCCATGCCCCGGGGGTCGAAGGGGAAGCAGCGCAGATAGGCCGCGGGGGCCAGACGGGCGGTCGGAGCGGTCACGGAAAGCCTCCTCTTCGCAAGCCCCCCAGAACCTCGCCGGAACACCAGCGCCCCACCCTCCGTACGGACGGCCGGGGTGGCGCCGGGCGGACTCTCCCACCCGCCGGTAGCGCCCGGACCGCGTCCTCGGATTGCATCATCGGGTCCGCCGCCTGCCGAGTCAATGCCCAACCGCATCCCGGGCGGCTCGGGCGTGCGGTCGGCGGCAGCGCGCTCCGCGCGCCGACGCGGCCGCGGCCGTCGGGCAGGGGAGCCGGTGCCGGCCCGGTCGCGGACGGGCGCCGGCGGTGTGATCCACCCGAGACGGAGCGGTCCTCCGGACGGATAGCCTGAGGGCGTCGCTCGCGTCCGGAGCGTCACGATGTGAGGAGTCCCGACATGGCCGACGCCAAGAACGCTGTGATCCACACCAGCCACGGTGCCATCACCGTGGAGCTGTTCCCGAACCAGGCGCCGAAGACGGTGCGCAACTTCGTGGAGCTCGCCGAAGGCACCCGGGAGGGGGCGACCGACCCGCGTACCGACGAGCCGATCAGCGGCCCGTACTACGACGGCACCCCCGTCCACCGGATCATCGACGGGTTCATGATCCAGGCGGGCGACCCGACCGGAACCGGTCGCGGCGGCCCCGGGTACACCTTCGGCGACGAGCGCTACCCTGACCTCGTCTTCGACAAGCCCTACCTGCTCGCCATGGCCAACTCCGGCCCCGGCACCAACGGCTCCCAGTTCTTCATCACCCTGGGACCGGCCGCCTGGCTGAACTTCAAGCACACGATCTTCGGCAAGGTCGCGGACGCCGCCTCCGAGAAGGTCGTGGCCGAACTCGGCTCGGTGGCCACCGACGCGAACGACCGGCCGCTTGAGGCGGTCACCATCGACCGGATCGAGATCAAGCGCTGAGACCCCTCGGTGAGCACGAACCGGCCGCCGCCCCGTCACCGTGACGGGGCGG
>NZ_JBEXYD010000120.1:0-9222 GCF_040630735.1 Kitasatospora sp. NPDC005748 | reverse complement strand
AATCATTCCAAAGAACCCCCCGGTCCGTAAGGATCGGGGGGTTCTTTGCGTTTCCAGGGGCATTCTCCGGCGGCATTCGCGGTGGGTGGCTGCGGTTCGCCGGGGGGATCTCCCGGCCGGGCGGGACGGAGTGCCGCTCCGGGGTGGTGCTAGGTCCACCCCGGAATCGGGGTGCGACAGCCAGTGCCCCGCCCCTTGCCACCCGGCGACACTGGGTGGACGACGACCGGTACCGGCCCCAGGAGCACCCGTGACAGCAGCGAACCGAACGAGCGGCGCGGGCGTACGCGCTCAGACGGAGGCGGCCTTCCTGGCGGGCGGCCGCGGTCTGGTGCGGCTGGCGCTGGTGGCGCTGGGGGCGGTACCCACCGTCGCCCTGCCGATCCTGGCGGCGTGTTTCGCCGGTGCTGCGGTGAACTCGATGCTGGACCCCTATGAGCTGGGCACCGTGTTCACCCTGCTCGCGGCGGCCCTCGCGGGCGCGGCCACCGCCGGCCTGCTGGTGCGCCGGGTCGCGAACCGGACGCGCGGTCAACTCGCCCGCTGGTACGGGATCCGGCTGCCGGTCGAGTACGACCCCCGGCCGGCGCTGGAGCGGGACGAGCGCGGCCACTGGTGGACGGGGTACTCGTACCACCGCTCCCACGGCGTCGCGAAGCTCGCCCACCTGCTGCACTGGGCCGCCCGGGACCGGGCCACCCGGTCGGAGATCGCCTGGTTGGTGATCAGCCCGGCGGCCGCGGCCGCACTCGCCCTGCCGGTGGCCGGTCTGCTGGTGGGCGGGGCGGGCTACGCGGCGACCGCTCCGGTGGAATACCGGGAGTACGGGCCGATCGATCCGGCCGGCGCCTCCCCGCTGGTCTCGGTCGTCCTGGGGCTGCTGCTGATGGCGCTCGGCGTCGTGCTGGCGCCCTACGCGGTGCGGGGCTACGTGGAACTGGCCAGGCGGGTGCTGGACCAGGACGGCCGCGCCTCGCACGCCCAGCTGACCAAGCGGGTCGCCCAGCTGACGGAGACCCGGGCGGACGCGGCCGGCAACCAGGCGGCGGAACTGCGCCGGATCGAGCGGGACCTGCACGACGGCGCCCAGGCACGGCTGGTCGCGATCGGGATGACCCTCGGCACGATCGAACACCTGCTGGAGACCGACCCGGTGGCCGCCCGCGAACTCCTCTCCGAGGCCCGGCAGTCCTCGGCCCGGGCGCTCCAGGAGCTGCGCGACCTCGTGCGCGGCATCCACCCGCCGGTCCTCGCCGAGCGCGGACTGGGCGACGCGGTGCAGTTGCTGGCGCTGGACAGCGCCCTGCCGACCGAGGTGTGCGTGAGCCTCCCGGACCGGCTGCCGGCGCCGGTCGAGGCCGCCGTCTACTTCAGCATCTGCGAGCTGCTGGCCAACGCGGCCAAGCACTCGGGCGCGGAGCAGGTCTGGGTGGACATCCTCTACCGGGCCGGCAACCTGCGGGTCACGGTGACGGACGACGGCGTCGGTGTGGCGGATCCCAGCCGGGGCACCGGCCTGCGCGGGATCGAGCGGCGATTGGGTACCTTCGACGGTGTCCTGGCCATCGACAGCACGTCGGGCGGTCCGACCACCATCACCTTGGAGCTGCCGTGCGAGTTGTCCTCGCCGAGGACCTCTACCTCCTTCGCGAAGGCCTGATCCGGCTGCTGGAAGCGCACGGCTTCACCATCGCGGCGGCGGTCGAGACCGGCCCCGAACTGCTGGACGCGCTGCTGACGCACCGGCCGGACGTCGCCGTGGTCGACGTCCGGCTGCCGCCGACGCTGACCGACGAGGGCCTGCAGGCCGCGCTCCAGGCGCGCCGGGAGATCCCTGGCCTGCCGGTGCTGGTGGTCTCGCAGCACGTGCAGCAGCTGTACGCGCGGGAGCTGCTGGCGGACGGCACCGGTGGTGTCGGCTACCTGCTGAAGGACCGGGTCTTCAACGCGGACCAGTTCATCGACGCGGTCCGCCGGGTGGCGGCCGGCGGCACCGCGATGGACCCGGACGTGATCGCCAAGCTGGTACAGCGCACCTCCCGCCGGCCGGGCGCGCTCCACCACCTCTCACCGCGCGAGCGGGAGGTGCTGGAGCTGATGGCGGAGGGCTGCTCCAACTCGGCGATCGCGGCCCGGCTGGTGGTGAGCGACGGCGCGGTGGCGAAGCACATCGCCAACATCTTCACCAAGCTCGGTCTGGCCCCCGCCGACGACGCCAACCGCCGGGTCCAGGCCGTCCTCGCCTATCTCAACGGGACGGCGGGGCGACCGGCCTGACGCCCCGCCCGGCCGGTCGGCACCCGATCGGCACGCGGCCGACACCCGGTCGACACGGGGCCCGCGCCCGGTGTCCGCCGGGGCCGGTTCCACCCCGGGCTGCGAGGAAGCTGAAACAGCTGTACGAGTAAACTCCGGTGGGCCGAGCCCGGCGGCTGCTCGGTCGTCCGGCGCCCCGACCACCGGGAACCGGCGCCGAGGCAGCGCACGGCCGCAGCCGACACCCAGGGGTTGATAGACGTTATGGCACGCCCTCCGCTCACCAAGGCTCACCGCAGCCTGCTCGGGCTGGTCGCCGCCGGGGCCTGCCTGATCTCGGGCATCGGCTTCGCGGGTTCGTACAACGCGGTGCGGGAGCTGGCGTCCGAGAAGGGCTTCGGCGCCTTCTCCTACGCCTTCCCGATCGGTGTCGACGCCGGCATCGTCGTGCTGCTCGCGCTGGACCTCGTCCTGACCTGGCTCCGCATACCCTTCCCGCTGCTGCGGCAGACCGCCTGGCTGCTGACCGTCGCCACCATCGCGTTCAACGCGGCCGCCTCCTGGGGCGACCCGCTCGGGATGGGCATGCACGCCGTCATCCCGGTGCTGTTCGTGGTCGTCGTCGAGGCCTCCCGGCACGCGGTCGGCCGGATCGCCGCCATCACGGCCGACCGGCACATGGAGTCGGTCCGGCTGATGCGCTGGCTGCTCTCCCCGGTGCCGACCTTCCGGCTCTGGCGGCGGATGAAGCTCTGGGAGTTGCGCTCCTACGACGAGGTCGTCCGGCTGGAGCAGAACCGGCTGGTCTACCGGGCGCAGCTGCGCTTCCGGTACGGGCGCGGCTGGCGCCGCTCGGCGCCGATCCAGGCGCTGCTGCCGTTGAAGCTGGCCAAGTACGGGGTGCCACTGGACCCGGCGCTGCTGGACCGGCTGGACGAGGAGTCCCGAACGGCCACCGAGCTCCGGGAGAGCCGGACGCCGGCCGCCGCCATCCCGGTGGCCGCTGCCGCCGGCACCCAGCCGCAGGCGCAGCCGCTCGCGCAGGCGCAGCCCGCGAACGCCCGGCCGGAGAACACTCGGCCGGAGGGCCTTCAGGTGGAGCAGGTCCGGTCCGAGGCGGCGGTGCCCGCCGTGACGCCGGTGCCCGCCGTGGCGGCGGTGCCCGCGGAGGTGGCCGCGCCGATGCTGGCCAAGCTGGCCGCGGTGCGGCTGCGGGCCTCGCAGGAGCCGGCCGCCGAGGAGGAGCAGGCACCGCCGCAGCCCCGGGAGGAGCTGAACGTCTGGACCGAGCGCCCGGTGCGGACCACCGGGCCGCAGGGCGACGGCTCCCCGGGCGGCCGGGTGCCGGGCCAGGCCTCGCCGTGGTTCAAGCCGCCGCGGGCGTCCGCCGCCCAGTCCGAGCCGCAGCCGGTGGCGCGCCCGGCCGCCCAGGCCGTCGCGCAGTCCGAGGTCCACACGGGTCCGGACGGCGCCGGCTACGCGGACCTCCCGGTGGAGCCCGGCTACGCGCAGGACGCCGCGTACGTCCGCGAGGCCGACTACCCGCAGGAGGAGGGCTTCGCCCCGGAGCCGGACGCGGCCGAGGGCTCCGGCCGCCCGTACGACTCCGCCTCCCGCCCGGCGCCGTCGCGGCTCGACCCCGAGCTCTGCTACACGGCGCTGGTCAGCTACATCGACACCTTCGAGAAGGAGCCCAGCCCGCAGCGCCTCGCGGACTGGCTGACCAAGGAGTACGGCGTGACCGGCACCCGGCCGGACGGCTCGGTGCACCACAAGGACGTCGCCGAGCTCTTCCCCGAGCTGCGCGACCGCTACGCCGCCGCCGGGAGGGACTGACCGGCCGACCCGCCCAGGAGCCGGAGCTGCCGCCCGCCCGTCCGCCGCTCGGTCGGCCATTGACGCCCGACTCCGGCGGGGCTACCTTCGCCTCAACAAACTGTTGAAGCGCTGGTTCGGCACGGAGGAGTACGGATGTCGCAGGTCGAGGTGGACGGTACCGGTCCCGCGGGCGGAGCCTCGTTCTCCGGAGCGGCGCGTGCCGCGGTGGAGGCGCTGCTCGCCCCGGTCGACGCCGACCTGGCCCGCCGCTACCCGGGCGACTCCGGCAGCCGGCAGCCGGTCCACACCGTCTACGTCCCGGCCGACGCCTTCGGTGCCGACACCGTCCGCGACTGGGGCCGACAGGCGCTGGAGGCGTTCGACACGCACGCCGGTACCCCGGCGGCCCTGGCCGGCGCGCTCGGCGTGGCCGACGACGCGCTGCTCGCCGACGTGCACGCCCGGGTCCGCGCCAAGCTGGAGCGGGAGCCGGTCGAGGACCTGCGGATCGACTTCGAGGACGGCTACGGCCCTCGGCCCGACGCCGAGGAGGACGCGGCCGCCGTCCGGACCGCCGAGCTGATCGCGGCCGCCGTGGCGGACGGCAGCGCCCCGCCGTACATCGGCCTCCGGATCAAGTGCATGGAGGCGGCCGTCCGCGACCGCGGCATCCGCACCCTGGAGCTGTTCCTGACCACCCTGCTGGCCTCCGGCGGCCTACCCGAGGGGCTGGTGCTCACGCTGCCCAAGGTGACCTACGCCGAGCAGGTCACCGCGCTGGTCCGGCTGCTGGCGGACTTCGAGCGCTCGGCGCGGCTGCCGGCCGGCCGGATCGGCTTCGAGATCCAGATCGAGACCACCCAGGCGATCCTCGGCCCCGACGGCCGGGCCACCGTCGCCCGGATGATCGAGGCCGCCGAGGGGCGGGCCACCGGTCTGCACTACGGGACCTTCGACTACAGCGCCGCCTGCGGGGTCGGCGCCGCCTACCAGAGCATGGACCACCCGGCCGCCGACCACGCCAAGGCGGTGATGCAGGTGGCTGCCGCGGGTACCGGAGTCCGGCTCTCCGACGGGTCGACCAACGTCATCCCGACCGGGTCCACCGAGCAGGTGCACGCCGCCTGGAAGCTCCACCACGACCTGGTCCGCCGCTCGTTGGCCCGTGCCTACTACCAGGGCTGGGACATGCACCCGGCGCACCTGCCGACCCGTTACGTCGCGGTGTACTCCTTCTACCGCGAGGGCCTGGCAGCCGCCGCCGCCCGGCTGGCGGCGTACGTCGCCAAGACCGGCGGCGACGTGATGGACGAGCCGGCGACCGCCCGGGCGCTCAGCGGTTACCTGCTGCGCGGGCTGGACTGCGGGGCGGTCGACCTCGCCGAGGTCCTCTCGCTCACCGGTCTGGACCGCGCCCGGCTGGACGCGCTGGCCGGCCGCTGAGCCCTCCCGGCCCCGCCCCGAGTCGTCCCTGCTCCGACCCGCCGCCGCCCCGAGTCGTCCCTGCTCGGACCCGGCGCTCTCCGGCTCGGACGGGTGACCGGACGGGCAGGGCCTAGGCTGGCGGTGGCGCCCCGGAACCACGTGGGGCCGCCGCCAGCCTTCGCCGTCTTCCGGGAGAGCCGCCGCACCATGTCCGCCACGCCGGAGCCGACCCCGAGGCAGTACCTGACCATCCGGCACGCGGGCAGCCACGAGATCGAGATCAAGAAGTCCCGCTTCATCTGCCACCTCGCCCGGGTCACCGACGAGGACGAAGCGCAGGCGTTCATCGCGGGCATCCGCAAGCAGTACTGGGACGCGCGGCACAACTGCACCGCCTTCGTGGTCGGCGACGAGCAGCGGCGCGAGCGCTCCAGCGACGACGGGGAGCCCGGCGGTACGGCCGGGGTGCCGATGCTGGAGGTGCTGCGCCGGCGCGGGCTGACCGACACCGCGGCCGTGGTGACCAGGTACTTCGGCGGGATCAAGCTCGGGGCGGGCGGCCTGGTCCGGGCCTACGGGAGCGCGGTGTCGGAGGCGGTGGACGCGGTCGGGCTGCTGGAGCGGCGGCCGGTGGCGCTGCTCGCGGTCGCGGCGGACCACACCCGGGCCGGGCGGGTCGAGAACGACCTGCGGGCGGCCGGCTACACGGTGAGCGACCTCGCGTACGAGGCTGCCGGGGTGCGGATCGAGGTCGGAGTGCCGGAGCCGGAGGTGGCCGAATTCCGCACCTGGCTGGCCGAGGCGACCGGCGGTACCGCGGTGGCGGTGGCGGCGGGTCGGACGTATGTCGAGGTGCCGGTCTGAGCGGGTTCCCCGCGGCGCGGGGGTGACGCTCGGGCCGGGGTTCGCGGAGCGACCGGGCCGGGGGCCGGACAGACTTTCGGCCAGATCGGGTCCGGCCGGGTTCCCGTCCTCCCGCACCCTGCCTAGCCTGGGCGGATCGCCGACCAGGAGGCCGAGCCGAGATGTCCCTCGTCCAGACCATCACCCTGCCCCCGGGCGCCAGTACCGGCTGGCACTACCACCCGGGCCGGGTCGACGTGGTGGTGCTGTCGGGGACGCAGACCCGGACCCTGCACGACGGCCGGGTCGAGGTCAGCCGGGCGGGCGAGTCGCTGGTCGAGGAGGCGGGGCCGGTCCACGTCCACGTAGGCCGCAACCACGGGACCGTCCCCGTGGTGCTGATCGCCGATTACGACGCCCCGGAGGGCTGCCCGCTGGCGGTGCCGGTCGCCGAACCGGAGTGGAGCCGCAGCGGCGCGGGCCGCGCGGAGGGCTGAGACCGGCGGCAGCAGAAGCCGGTCCGGTCCGGCGGTCGGCTTGAGCAGATTCACTCGAACGTATTGACGTGGCCCGGAGTTGGAACTTCCGCTCCGGGCTGTGGCGTTTCCTGGGCAAGGATCCGGCAAGAACCGGACGAACACACCCCCATCGATGGAGGACGACAGACCCCACCACCGCACCACGGAGGTATGCGCATGACCTCAGACCGTTCCTCGTCGCCCGCCCGCGCCGGTCTGCCCGGCCCCAGGGGCCTCGCGACGCCCTATCGGATGACCGTCACCACCGCGCTCCCGCACGCCGACGCCGTGGCCCTGGCGGACCAGCGCCTCGCCGCCTGGCTGAAACACGAAGGCTGTGAGGAGCCCCCGCCGGCCGCCCACCGGTCCGTCGCCGCCGAGGCCGCCGAAGTCCCCGCCGAACGCCTGCGCCTGGGCGACCGGGTCCTGCTCGACCGCGACGGCGGCCCCCTGCGGGGCGGCCCGGGGGCCGGGCGCTACGACCGCCGCCGGCTGCGCACCCCGGCCCCGCACGGCACCCACCAACTCACGCTGACCACGGCGACCGGCTCCGACGGCCGCACCTGGGTCCGGCTGGAGGCCGAGACGCACACCACCGGCACCGGGGTACGGACGCCGTGCCGGGTGCCGGTGCCCGAACTCGCCTGCGGTCTGCTGCCGCTGCTGGACGCCACCGACGGCCCGGCCGCCGTCCAGTCGGCGCCGAGGGTGCTGACCGCCGCCGAGGTCGACGGCCTGATCGACGCACTCTGCGATCCGGAGCGCCGGCTGCCCGTCGTGGTGGCGAGCGTCCCGGTCAACCACGACCTCGACAGCTGGGTGGAGGACGTCGTCCGCCCGCTCTGCCGCCAACTCCCCGGCCTCGCCACCGCCTACGTCCTGGATCCGGGCGCCCGTACCGAGTTCAACGTCGCACTGGAGTACCACACCGTCTACGGCGGGGCGGTGCGCACCTATCAGCCCGAGGTCGATCCGGCCTCCCGGTCGGACGGTGCGCGGCATCCGGTGCTGGCCCGCCACCGGATCGAGGAGGACCTGCGCCGGGCGGCCGGGCTGCTGGCCCGCGAACCGCGCCGGCTCGCCGCCGAGCTGCCGCTGCCGGCACCGCTGGCCGCCGTCCCGGTGCTGCGGGTGCCCGCGACCGCGGCCCGTCCGGGCACCGGCCCGGAGGATGCCACCGCCCGGGCCGAGCGGGCGGCGCTCGCCCACGAGGAGCAGCAGGACCACGCCGAGCAGCAGGCGAGGGCCGACGAGCTGGAGCGGGTGCGGCACAGCCTGCGCCGGGAGCGCCGCCGGGGCCGCCGGGTGCCGTCGGCGGCCGACGAGCCGCCGGGCGGGTCGGTCACCGGGCCGCGCCGGGGCGTCCAGTCCCGCGGGCCGGCCGGTCGGCTCTGCGCCGGCCCGGGTTCGGCGGGGCGCCGCCCGGCCGCGCCCGGCGCGGGCAGCAGACCGGGCTCACCGGGCGCTCCCGGGTTCCGGGCGGTGCCGGACAGCTTCACCGAACTGATGGCCCGGTTGGACGAGTTCCCGCTGCTCACCTTCACCGGGGACCAGAAGAGCGCGCTCGCCCTGGACGACCTGCGGTGCGCCGGGGCCGGCTGGGCCCGGCTCACCTGGGGCGGCCTGACGTCCCTGCAGGAGTACGCCGAGGCGGCGGTGCGCGGCGAGGCGGGCGGCGACTTCAAGCAGTGGTGCGAGCACACCCCGGCCGGCCGTCACCGCTTCCCGCCCCGCAAGGCGGTGCGCGGGGAGTCGCGGACGGTCTTCAGCCACACCAAGTGGAAGCGCGAGCGGATACTTCCGGTACCGGAGTGCGTGGACGCCTCCCGGCGGGCGTTCATGGGCGCGCACCTGCGGATCGGCGGTGGGCGGACGGCCCCGCGGCTGCACTACCTCGACGACTGTTCGGGCAGTGGCCGGATCTATGTCGGCTACATCGGCCTGCACCTGACCAACACCCGGACCAACTGAGAGGCTTGGCTGACCGGTGCGCCCGTTCGGTGGACAATGTCCGGCAGGGGCGGCCCGTAGGCTCGCCGGCCGCCCCGGGCAGGCGCCGGACGAGCATGGGGGAACCGCGACCGATGCAGCACTCAGCAGACGGCCAGCCCGACGGCGCCGTGATGGCCCCCCAACCCGGCTTCCTGGCCTCGGTCTTCCGTGACCTCGGCGTCAGCGGCCCGGACGGTCCGGCCGGATCCGACGGATCGTCCGGGCCTGACGGGCCTGATGGTCCGTACGGGCCCGACGGGCCGCCCGGTCGGCCGGGCCCGGCCGACCGGGCGGCCGACGGGCATTGGGGCCGGACCGGCCCCGACGGCGCGGACGAGGCGGTCGCCGTGCCCACCCGGGCCGCCGCGCG
>NZ_JBEXYD010000119.1:0-9409 GCF_040630735.1 Kitasatospora sp. NPDC005748 | reverse complement strand
CCGCCAACCGCTCCGGGGTCAGCGAGGCGACGAGCCCGTCGTCGACGATCCCGGCCGCGTGGACGACACCCGTCAGCGGCACACCCGCCAGGACGGCCGCGAGTTCCTCGCGATCGGCCACGTCACAGGCCGCGACCGTGACCTCGACACCCAGCCCCTTCAGGTCGACCACCAGCTCCGACATCCCGGCGGCCTCGATACCCCGACGCGACACCAGGACCAAGTGCTCGACCCGCCCGCTCTCCGCGAGACGCCGGGCCACCAGACCACCCAACACACCCGACGCACCCGTGATCAGCACCGTGCCCGGACGGTCCACGCCAACGGCAGCAGGCGTCGACGGCACCCGCACCAGCCTGGGTACACGCACCTGGCCCGCCCGCACCGCGAACTGCGCCTCACCCGAGGCCACACCCTGACGCAACCACTCTGCGGACATCTCGTCCACATCGGCCAGAACGATCCGGTCCGGGTTCTCCGCCTGCGCCACCCGGACCAGACCCCACACCGGAGCCGCCACGACGTCCATCGACGCCTCCGGACCGGCGTCCACCGCTCGGTCCGTCACCACCAGCAGACGGGACCCGGACAGGGACTCCGCCGCCAACCACTCCTGCACCAGACCCAGCACGTCAGCGGTTGTGCGGCCAGCCGCAGCCGGAATGTCACCCGGCTCCGGCACAACCCGCACCACCACCACATCGGGCACGGCCTCCGCCGACGCCACCAGCTCCGCCAGATCCGGGAACGACTCCGCACCCGCCAGCTCCGCCGTCCCGAGGACAGCCCACCGACCACCCTCCGTCGCGGCGCCGTCCAGAGCAGCCGGAACCCACTCCACACCGAACATCGACTCATTCGCCGCCCCGGTACCACCCGCCAGGTCCTCGGCCGAGGCCGCCCTCAGCACCAACGAACCGACCGACGCCACCAGCTCGCCCGCAGCATCGACCAACGTGATCGACACGCCCTCACCCGAGGCAGCCGGTGCCACACGCACCCGGGCCGCCACCGCACCCGATGCGTGCACCTCGACGTCACTCCACGCGAACGGCAGCGTCAGGCCGTCCCCGTCGTCACTCAGGCCCGCCACGTGCAGTGCACTGTCCAGCAGGGCCGGGTGCAGCCCGAACCCGGCCACGCCGACACCGTCCGGCAGCGCGACCTCGGCGAACAACTCCTCGCCACGCCGCCAGGCCGCCTGCATACCCTGGAACACCGGACCGTAGGCCAGGCCACTGGCGGCCAGGCGTGGGTAGAACCCGTCCAGGTCTACGGTCTCGGCGCCCGCCGGCGGCCACTCGCCCGGCAGCACAGTGTCGGCACTCGGCGCGACCGGTGCCAGCGCGCCCGTCGCGTGCCGGGTCCACTCCTCCGCGAAGGCCGCCTCCTCGGACTGGGCATACACCGCGACCGCACGGCGGCCGGACTCGTCCGCCTCGTCGACCGTCACCTGCACCCGGACCGCGCCCTGCGGCGGGAGCACCAGCGGCGCCTCGATCAGCAGTTCCTCGACCCGGCTGTACTCGGCTTCGTCGCCCGCGCGCACGGCCATCTCGACCAGCGCCGCCCCTGGGACGACGACCTGCCCGGCCACCACGTGGTCGGCCAGCCAGGGCTGTGCAGCCAGTGACAGGCGCCCGGTCAGCACCAGACCCCCGCTGGCCGGCAGTGTCACCGCCGCACCCAGCAGCGGATGACGCGCCGGTGACTGGCCCAGCCCGGCCGCGTCCACCACGCCGGAACCGGTCGGCAGCCAGTAGCGCCGGCGCTGGAAGGCGTAGGTGGGCAGGTCGACCTGCTGGGCACCCGTGTCCGCGTAGACCTGCTCCCAGGCGACCGGCACGCCCCGCACGAAGAGCTTCGCGAGCGCGGTGAACAGGGCGCGGGGTTCGTCACGGCCGCGACGGAGCAGCGGCAGCCAGAGCTCGGGCTCGCCCTGGTCGTCCGTGCGGGTCTGCGGGCCCATGCCGGACAGCACACCGTCGGGGCCGATCTCCACGAACGTCCGGACGCCGGCCGCGCGAAGGGCCTGCGCGGCGTCGTGGAAGCGAACGGCCTCGCGGACATGCTTCACCCAGTAGGCCGGGTCCGTGACCTCGTCCGTCACCGGGAGACCGGTGAGGGCGGAAACCATCGCCAGCTTGGGCGCGCGGTAGCTGACGGCGGCGACGACGCGGGCGAACTCCTCCAGCATCGGCTCCATCAACGGGGAGTGGAACGCGTGCGAGACCTGCAGACGCTTCGTCCGAGCGCCGGACGCAGCCAACTGTGCGGCGGCCTGAAGCACTTCGTCCTCGACACCGGAGATCACCACCGCGCGAGGTCCGTTCACCGCGGCGATACCGACACCGGCCCGGCCCGCGATCGCTTCGAGAACCTGCTCCTCCGTGGCCTCGACAGCCACCATCGCACCACCGGACGGCAGTTGCTGCATCAGCCGACCACGCGCGGCCACCACCGCACAGGCGTCCTCCAGCGACCACACCCCCGCCACATGCGCCGCCGCCAGCTCACCGATCGAATGACCGGCCACCACCTGCGGACTCACACCCCACGACTCCAGCAGGCGGTGAAGGGCCACCTCGACCGCGAACAGTGCGGGCTGCGCCCACCCCGTCTCATCGATCGGGCCCTCACCCCGAATCACACCCGCCAGCGAGCCGTCCAAGTGCTCGGCCAGCCCCGCACACACCGCGTCGAACGCCTCGGCGAACACCGGGAACGCCTGGTAGAGCCCCTGCCCCATACCGACGCGCTGCGCACCCTGGCCGGTGAATACGAACCCGACCTTGCCCACACCGCCCACGGACCCGGTCACCACACCCGGAACCTCACGGCCCTCAGCCAGCGCCGCAAGACCGGCCAGCAACTCCTCGCGGTCCGAGCCCAGCACCACCGCCCGCTGCTCCAACGCCGCCCGCGACACCACCAACGACCAACCAGCGTCCAGAAGATCAGCGTCAGACTGCTGTACGAAGTCCGCGAGCCGCTCCGCCTGACCGGCAAGCGCTTCCGCCGACCGCCCCGACACCACCCACGGCACCACCGGGAGCGTCCGGTGGTCCGCCCGGGGGCGCGGAATGTCCTGCTCGGGAGCCTGCTCGATGATCACATGTGCGTTGGTCCCGGAGAACCCGAAGGACGACACGCCCGCCCGACGCGGCCGCTCGCCCGTCTCCGGCCACGGCTGCGCCTCAGTGACCAGCCGGACCGCGCCCGCCGCCCAGTCCACGTGCGAGGACGGCTCGTCCGCGTGCAGCGTCGCCGGCACCACACCGTGCTGCATCGCGGCAACCATCTTGATGACACCCGCCACACCGGCGGCCGCCTGGGCGTGCCCGATGTTCGACTTCACCGAGCCCAGGAGCAGCGGCCGGTCGGCCGGCCGCTCCTGGCCGTAGGTCGCCAGCAGTGCCTGCGCCTCGATCGGGTCACCCAACCGCGTGCCGGTGCCGTGGCCCTCGACGACATCCACGCCGTCGGCGCCGACTCCGGCGCTGGCCAGCGCGGCCCGGATCACCCGCTGCTGGGACGGGCCGTTCGGCGCCGTCAGACCGTTGGACGCGCCGTCCTGGTTGACCGCCGTACCGGTTACCACCGCGAGCACCTTGTGACCGTTGCGGCGTGCGTCCGACAGCCGTTCGACCACCAGGACGCCGACGCCCTCGCCCCAGCCGGTGCCGTCGGCGGACTCCGCGTAGGCCTTGCAGCGCCCGTCAGCGGCCAGGCCGCGCTGCCGCGAGAAGTCGATGAAGGTACCCGGTGTCGACATCACCGTCACACCACCCGCCAGCGCGAGCGAACTCTCCCCCGACCGCAGCGACTGGCAGGCCAGGTGCAGCGCCACCAGCGACGACGAACACGCCGTGTCCACCGTCACCGCCGGGCCCTCCAGCCCCAGCGCATACGCCACCCGCCCGGAGACGACCGACCCCATGCCTCCGGTGCCGAGATAGCCCTCGGCCTCCTCCGGTACGGGGTAGAACGGCAGGTAGTCGTGGTAGAAGAGGCCGGCGAACACGCCCGTCGCGCTGCCCCGCAGCCCCGTCGGGTCGATCCCGGCACCCTCCAGCGCGTGCCAGGACGTCTCCAGCAGCAAGCGCTGCTGCGGATCCATCACGACCGCCTCACGCGGACTGATCCCGAAGAACTCCGCGTCGAACTCGGCAGCTTCGTAGAGGAATCCACCCTCGCCGGAGACGCTCTTGCCCACCGCGTCCGGATCCGGATCAACCAGGTTCCCCGGCCAGCCGCGGTCCGTCGGGAAGTGGCCGATCGCGTCCCCGCCCGAGGCCAGCAGCTGCCAGAACTCCTCCGGTGACGACACCCCGCCCGGGAACCGGCAGGCCATACCGACGATGGCCACGGGTTCCTGCTGCCGGCCCTCCACCTCGCGCAGGCGCTCCCGGGTCTGCGCCAGGTCGGTGGTGACCCGCTTGAGGTAGTCACGGAGCTTCTCTTCGTTCGCCATCCGATGGACGCCTTCCTCATTTCGCACGGTGGTACGGCGACGTACTCAGAGCCCGAGCTGGTTGTCGATGAAGTCGAACATGTCGTCGTCACTGGCCGATTGGATCGTCTCGGCGACCGAGGCGCCCTCGTCGCCCTCGCCGGACCCGGCGGTGTCGCTCAGCGCCGAGAGGATGTCCTTGAGCCGCGCCGTGACCCGGGCCCGGGCGTCTTCGTCGCCCAGGAGCTCGGTGACCGAGGCTTCGAGCCGGTCGAGTCCGGAGTACGCCGCCAGGGCGCCCGACACCTCGGCGACCGACCCGAAGGTCTCCTGGGCCAGGAAGTCGGCCAGGGCCGTCGGGCTCGGATAGTCGAAGACCGCCGTGGCCGGCAGCCGCAGGCCGGTGGCGCTGTTCAGTCGGTTGCGCAGTTCGACGGCGGTGAGCGAGTCGAACCCGACGTCCCGGAAGGAACGTTCGGCGTCCAGACTGCCCGGTCCGGCCATCCCCAGCACCAGGGCGGCCTGCGACAGCACGAGCTCCCGCACCACCTCCCGCTGCTCGTCCGGCCCCAGCCCGGCCAACCGCGCGGCCAGGGCGCTCCGACCGTCGGCGGGAGGCTCCGCGACCGATCGACGGGCCGACCCACTGGCCCGCGATCCGCGCACGAGGCCGGACAGCAGCGGCGGGACCTCGCCGGATCCCCTCAGGGCGGCCAGGTTCAACTCCGCTGCCACGAAGAGCGCTTCGGGCCGGCCGACGGCCGCCTCGAGGACGGCGAGCCCGCGTGCGTCGGACAGTGGCCGCAGACCCTGCCGGCCCATCCGGCGGCGGTCCGCCTCCGAGAGCTCACCCGCCATGCCGTTCTCCCACGGACCCCACGCCAACGACACCCCCGGCAGGCCCCCGTGCCGCCGGTGAGCGGCCAGCGCGTCCAGGAACGTGTTCCCCGCCGCGTAGTTCGCCTGACCCGCGTTACCGATCACACCCGCGATCGAGGAGAACAGGACGAACATGTCCAGGTCCAGGTGACGGGTCAGCTCATGCAGATGCCACGCCGCGTCGACCTTCGGCCGCATCACCGCCGCCAACCGCTCCGGGGTCAGCGAGGCGACGAGCCCGTCATCCAGGACACCCGCCGCGTGGACGACACCGTTCAGCGCCAAGCCCGCCAGCGCGTCCGCGAGTTCCTCGCGATCGGCCACGTCACAGGCCGCGACCGTGACCTCGACACCCAGCCCCTTCAGATCGGCCACCAGCTCCGACATCCCGGCGGCCTCGATACCCCGACGCGACACCAGGACCAGGTGCTCGGCCCGCCCGCTCTCCGCGAGGTGCCGGGCCACCAGACCGCCCAGCGCACCGGACGCGCCCGTGATCAGCACCGTGCCCGGACGGTCCCCGCCAACGGCAGCAGGCGTGGACGGCACCCGCACCAGCCTGGGTACACGCACCTGGCCCGCCCGCACCGCGAACTGCGGCTCACCCGAGGCCACACCCAGGCGCAACCACTCTGCGGACATCTCGTCGACGTCGGCGAGAACGATCCGGTCCGGGTTCTCCGCCTGCGCCACCCGGACCAGACCCCACACCGGGGCAGCCGCGACGTCCATCGACGCCTCCGGACCGGCGTCCACCGCTCGGTCCGTCACCACCAGCAAACGGGACCCGGCCAGGGACTCCGCCGCCAACCACTCCTGCACCAGACCCAGCACACCGGCAGCCGTACGACCAGCCGCAGCCGGGACCTCGTCCACGGCGTCCGGCACAACCCGCACCACCACCACATCGGGCACGACCTCCGCCGACGCCACCAGCGCCGCCAGATCCGGGAACGACTCCGCACCCGCCAGCTCCGCCGTCCCGACGACAGCCCACCGACCACCCTCCGTCGCGGCGCCGTCCAGAGCAGCCGGAACCCACTCCACACCGAACAGGCCGTCGCGAGCCGGTGCCTCAGCAGCCGCGAACGGCCGCAGGACCACCGAACCGACCGACGCGATCAACGCACCCGTGGCATCGGCCAGGGTCAGCGACACGCCTTCGCCCGCAGGCGTGACCCGCACCCGGGCGGCCACCGCATCCGCGGCATGGACGACCACATCGCCCCAGGCGAACGGCACTTCCGGCCGCGCCAGGCGCTCGCCCGTGCCCACGATCACGTGGAGGGAGGCGTCCAGCAACGCGGGGTGCAGCCCGAAGTCGGCGGCGCTCACCCCGTCCGGCAGCGCGACCTCGGCGAACAGCTCCTCGCCACGCCGCCACGCCGCACGCACCCCCTGGAACACCGGACCGTAGGCGAGACCGCTGGCGGCGAGCCCCGGGTAGAACCCGTCCAGATCCACCGCCTCGGCACCAGCCGGAGGCCACTGCGCCAGATCGCCGTGAACGTCGGCAGACGTGTCGGCCGGAGCTAGAACGCCGGCGGCGTGCCGGGTCCACTCCTCCTCCTGAGCCGCTTCCTCGGCCTGGGCGTAGAGGGCCACCACGCGGCGGCCGGACTCGTCCGCCTCGTCGACCGTCACCTGCACCCGCGCTCCGCCCTGCGGCGGCAGCACCAGCGGTGCCTCGATGAGCATCTCCTCGACCCGGGTGCAGCCGGCCTCGTCGCCCGCGCGCACGGCCATCTCGACCAGCGCGGCGCCGGGGACGACGACCTGCCCGGCGACCACGTGATCGGCCAGCCAGGGCTGTGCGGCCAATGACAGTCGCCCGGTCAGGACCACGCCACCACTCGACGGCAGGGTGACCGCCGCGCCCAGCAGGGGGTGCCCTGCGCTCTCCAGACCGAGGTCCTCGGCGCGGCTGCCCGCCGTCGCGGTCAGCCAGTAGCGCTGACGCTGGAAGGCGTAGGTGGGCAGGTCGACCTGCTGGGCACCGGTGTCCGCGTAGACCTGCTCCCAGGCGACCGGCACACCGCGCACGAAGAGCTTCGCAAGGGCGGTCATCAGGGCGCGGGGTTCGTCACGGCCCCGGCGCAGAAGGGGGAGCCAGACCTCGGCGGCTGCCTCGCCCTCGGTGTCGATCCGGGTCTGCGGGCCCATGCCGGACAGCACACCGTCGGGGCCGATCTCCACGAACGTCCGGACGCCGGCGGTGCGAAGGGACTGTGCGGCGTCGTGGAAGCGGACCGCCTCGCGGACGTGCTTCACCCAGTAGGCCGGGTCCGTGACCTCGTCCGTCACCGGGAGGCCGGTCAGGGCGGAGACCATCGTCAGCTTGGGCGTGCGGTAGCTGACGGCGGCGACGACGCGGGCGAACTCCTCCAGCATCGGCTCCATCAGCGGCGAGTGGAACGCGTGCGAGACCTGCAGACGCTTCGTCCGTGCGCCGGATACGGCCAACTGTGCGGCGGCCTGCAGTACTTCGTCCTCGACGCCCGAGATCACCACAGCCTTGGGGCCGTTCACCGCGGCGATACCGACACCGGCCCGGCCCGCGATCGCTTCGAGAACCTGCTCCTCCGTGGCCTCGACGGCCACCATCGCACCACCGGACGGTAGTTGCTGCATCAGCCGGCCACGCGCGGCCACCACCGCGCAGGCGTCCTCCAGCGACCACACCCCCGCCACATGCGCCGCCGCCAGCTCACCGATCGAATGACCGGCCACCACCTGCGGGCTCACACCCCAGGACTCCAGCAGGCGGTGAAGGGCCACCTCAACGGCGAACAGTGCGGGCTGCGCCCACCCCGTCTCGTCGATCGGGCCCTCACCCCGAATCACACCCGCGAGGGAACCGTCCAAGTGCTCGGCCAGACCCGCGCACACCGCGTCGAACGCCTCGGCGAACACCGGGAACGCCTGGTAGAGCCCCTGCCCCATGCCAACGCGCTGCGCACCCTGGCCGGTGAACACGAACCCGACCTTGCCCGCACCGCCCACGAACCCGGTCACCACACCCGGAACCTCACGGCCCCCGGCCAGCGCCGCAAGACCGGCCAGCAACTCTTCGCGATCCGCACCGAGGACCACCGCCCGCTGCTCCAGTGCCGCCCGCGACACCGCCAACGACCAACCCACGTCCAGGACATCAGCATCAGCACGCTCACCGAACGCCGACAGCCGCTCCGCCTGACCAGCAAGACCCTCCGCCGACCGCGCCGAGAGGCACCACGGCACCACCGGCAGGTCAACACCACCGGAACCGGAGCCCGAAGTGTCCTGGTCCGGCGCCTGCTCGATGATCACGTGCGCATTGGTCCCGGAGAACCCGAAGGACGAAACACCCGCGCGCCGGGGGTGCCCGGCATCCGGCCACGGCACCGCTTCGGTCACCAGTCGGACGGCGCCCGACTCCCAGTCGATCCGCGAGGACGGCTCGTCCGCGTGCAGCGTCGCCGGCACCACGCCGTGCTGCATCGCGGCGACCATCTTGATGATCCCCGCGGCACCGGCGGCGGCTTGCGCGTGACCGATGTTGGACTTCACGGACCCCAGGAGCAGCGGCCGGCCGGCTGGCCGGTCCTGGCCGTAGGTCGCCAGCAGTGCCTGCGCCTCGATCGGGTCGCCCAACCGCGTGCCGGTGCCGTGGCCCTCGACCACGTCCACCTCGGCCGCCGACAACCCGGCGTTGGCCAGGGCCGCCCGGATGACCCGCTGCTGGGATGGCCCGTTCGGCGCCGTCAGACCGTTGGACGCGCCGTCCTGGTTGACCGCCGTACCGGCGACCACGGCCAGGATGCGGTGCCCGTTGCGCAGCGCGTCGGACATGCGCTCCACGACCAGGACGCCGACGCCCTCGCCCCAGCCCGTACCGTCCGCGGACTCCGCGTAGGCCTTGCAGCGCCCGTCAGCGGCCAGGCCGCGCTGCCGCGAGAAGTCGATGAAGGTACCGGGCGTCGACATCACCGTCACACCACCGGCCAGCGCGAGCGAACTCTCCCCCGACCGCAGCGACTGGCAGGCCAGGTGCAGCGCCACCAGCGACGACGAACACGCCGTGTCCACCGTCACCGC
>NZ_JBEXYD010000118.1:0-9594 GCF_040630735.1 Kitasatospora sp. NPDC005748 | reverse complement strand
TCTCGTTCCAGGTGGACCACATCGACGAGAGCCTCAGCCGGGGCTGGAGCGTGCTGATCCTCGGCCGGGCCCAGTACGTCGAGGACCCCGACGAGGTCGCCCGGCTCAAGGAGCTGCCGGGGAGCACCCCCTGGGCCGGCGGCGGCCGCGACCTGTGGGTGCGCATCCGCCCGGACGAGACCAGCGGACGCCGGATCACCGCACGGTGACCGCCCGGAGTGGCCGGGCCCCGACCGCCGGGCCGGGGCCGTGGAATCTGAGGTCCCGGCCCCTGGCTGTCCGGGGGCGGGACCTCAGATTCCACGGCCGGAACAGGGCCGAGGGGGCCGGATGGGCGGGGCGCTCCACGCGGGACGGTGGAGAGGGCTCCGCGGTTGGCGGAGGTTAGGTGCGGGCACCATGGAGCCGCGGTCACCACAGGAGGTGGGGTCATGCCCGAAACCGGCGCCGCGGCGATCGAGCTCATATCACTCACCAAGCGGTACGGCCGGACCGTCGGAATCGACGGGCTGGACATCGAGGTCGGAACGGGCGAGGTGTTCGGGCTGCTCGGTCCGAACGGTGCGGGGAAGACCACGACGCTGCGCTGCCTGGTCGGGCTGCTGCGGCCGACCACCGGGGAGGTCCGGGTGCTCGGTCTTGACCCCGTCGCCGACCACCGCCTCCTGGCGCCCGCGATCGGTTACCTCCCCGGCGAACTCCGGCTCTACCCCGAACTGACCGGGCGCCAGACCCTCGACCTGCTGGCCGCCCTCCAGGGGACCCCGGTGCCACGGCAGGCCGAACTCTGTGCCCGGCTGAATCTGTCGACGGGTGACTTCCATCGGGCGGTGGGGGAGTACCCTCGCTGGCGGTCCTGTCCGCCGTAGGCCTGGCCGGCCTGACAGCGGCCTTCCGGCTGCTGAACCGCCGGGACCTCGCGATCTGACGGGCTGGCGGCCACGGCCGCAGGCCGGAGCAGTTGTCGAGCGAGGAGCAGCGGGTGCGTCGGCGGGCACGGTCACGTCCGGATGCCCTCTGCCAGGGTCGTACTCCCCCTTCAGCCACCGGTGACTGAAGGGGGAATCCGCGAGTCGCCCCGTGGCGGCGGGTCGACGTGGCACGCGGTACGCCGCACTGCTCGGGCGGCTGCGCCTCCATGGCGACGGGCGGCACCAGGTCGTCTCCGGGAGCCGCCCGGTGTCGGCCCGCCCGCCGCTCGCCGACTCGATCGGCCGGCAGGCGGCATCCGCGTGCGGCGTGTGCGGATCAGCCCGGGTCGGTACCGCAGACGTAGTACGCCTTGCCCAGCCCGGTGACGGTACCGGTCAGCATCCCTAGGGCGGCGCCGCCGCCGCTCCCTCGGGGCCGGCGGCGGCGCCGAGCTGGCCGCCTGCGCTTCATCGGCGTCCGCTGGACCTGTCTCCCGGCAAGCCGGAGCACTCGTTCGACCGCGGCAGCGATTCGGCGGCGATGAAGGACCCGAGGCGCCCTACCGGCGGACCGCCGAGATCAGTCCGCCGGGTCGTTCCTCGCGCCGCGGCGGGGTGCTGATCGGGCGGCCGTAGGCGGTACCGCACTCGCGCAGCGTGTGGCAGTCGGCCTCCCAGCCGTGCCCGGCCAGCCAGCGCACCGGGTCGTCGGGCATCTCCGAGACCCACAGGGACGCCGCCGACCCCGGCACGGCGTCCGCGCCGAAGCGCTCGATCACGCCACGCGAGCCCAAGGTCAGCCCCATCCGGCTGCCCGCCGCCGACCGTGCGCCGATCCGGGCCAGCAACAGCTCCACCGCGCCCTCGGGCAGGTAGATCAGCAGTCCTTCGACGATCCACACCGTCGGCGCGGCCGGGTCGTGCCCTGCGGCGGCCAGCGCGCCCGGCCAGTCCTCGCGCAGATCCACCGCGACGGTGCTCCGATCGCAGCGTGCGACGGCCCGCTCCTGGCGCAGCACCGAAGCCTTGAAGTCCAGTGGCGCGGCGGTGTCGACCTCGAACAGCCGGGTGCCCTCAGGCCAGTCCATCCGGAAGGCCCGGCTGTCCATGCCGGCACCGAGCAGCACGACCTGCCGGATCCCGGACGCGCAGGCCTGCCGCAGCAGGTCGTCGAGGAACTTCGTCCTGATGACGATGGAGTACGACACGGCCAGCCGGCGGCGCCGCGCGGCCTCGTCGTCGGGCAGCGGCGGCGAGGGGGGCCACAGGCCGCCGGCGGCGGCGAAGGCCTGGGCCAGTGGGTCGCGGAACAGCGCGTTCTCCCGCGCGGTCTCCAGCGCCCGCACCCTGGCCACCCCCACCGCCGTGGCCCACACTCCCGACGGCTGCGCCCGCCCCCGCTCATCAGTCACCGCGCCAGCCTAGATGACCGGCTCCAAGGGGCCGGGTGAAGGGAACCAGGTAGCTCATCCGGGTGGAGCGGCCCGGACGGTGCCGACTACGGCGCTGCGCAGGCGGCCAGCGCGGTCCGTGCCAGTCCGCGCAGCCAGGCGTGGGCGTGGTCGTTGTCGTGGCGCTGATGCCACGACAGGTAGACCGGTGCCGACGGCAGTTCGAGCGGCAGGGGCAGGGCGACCAGGCCGAGGTCGGCGACCGCGGTGCGTGTGGTGGCTTCCGGGACGCTGACCAGGACGTCGGAGCCGCGGGCGAACTCCAGCGCGGCCGCTTCCGTCGGCGCGCTCGCCACGACGCGGCGGCTGAGGCCGAGCCGGGCGAGGGCGTCGTCGAGGGCGTTGGCGAGGTTTCCGCGTCGCGAGACGGTGATGTGTTCGGCGGCGGCGTAGTGCTGCGCGGTGACGTCTTCGACGCGGGTGAGGGGGTGTCCGTGCCGCACGATGATGACGAGGGGGGTCTCGCCCACGTTCTCGGCACGGATGTCCGGTGCGGCCGGGCAGTTGGCGTTCGCCTCCAGGTCGACCTCGCCGCGTCGCAGCCCGGGGGTGTCGCCGCTCGATTCGGCGAGGAAGCGCAGGCGCACGCCCGGCGCCTGTGCGCGGACGGCGGTGAGCAGGGCGGGGCCGCTCGCGGCGACCAGGGAGTCGTGCCAGCGGAGGGTGAAGGTGCGCTCCAGTGTCGTCAGGTCGAGTTCACGGCTCGGCGCCAGCACCCCCTGGACTTGGTGCAACAGCTCGTGCACCTGTTCCCGGACGGCGATCGCGTACGGGGTCGGGGTCATCGTGCGGCCGGTGCGTACCAGGATCTGGTCCCCGGTCGTACGGCGGATCCGGCCCAGACTGCGGCTCATCGCGGGGGCGGTGACGTGCAGGCGCGCGGCCGCCCCGGCCACGCTGCCCTCCTCGAGGAGCGCGTCGAGCGCGGCGAGCAGATTCAGATCCAGTTGCATGGGAGTAATCCTAGCCGTGCTTGACATGCAGTTGTGGTTAATGACTGGGCTGTCTACCTTCGAGATGTGAGCGCGGGACGCAACGGACCGCTCGGCCCGACCGGCCCTCATCACCTCTGCTGGAAAAGGAAGTTCCGCCATGTCCGCGATGCTTCAGAACACCACCGCCGTCGCCGCCGCCGTCGCCACCACCGCCGACACCGACCTGCTCGCCCAGGTCGCGATCACCGTGCGCGAAGCCGGCTCCGCGCTGCTCGCACGCTTCGGTGACGTGGTCCACTACCGGACCCGCGAGGAGCTGATGCACGCGCTCGCCGCCAACGACGACACGGCCCTCGACATCCTGCGCCCCCGCCTCACGCAGCTGCGCCCGGAGGCCGGGTGGGTGGAGGACGAGCTGGACGGCGGAGCGCTGCCGCCCGGCGAGTGGTGGGTCGTCGACCCGGCCGAGGGCAACGTCAACCACCTGCACGCCCTGCCGGATTGGGCGGTGACCGCCACCCTGGTGCGCGAGAACCGGCCGGTGCTCACCGTGGTCCACCTGCCGTTGACCGGCGAGACCTACACCGCGCTCGCCGGCGCGGGCGCGCACCTCGACGGCCGGCCGCTGCACGTCTCCCCGACCGCGGACCTCGGCCTGGGCATCGTGGCCACCAGCCAGGCCCGGCCGGACGAGAACGAGGAGGTCGTGCGGCGCGTCGGCTCCTCCATCACCGCGATGCTCTTCGACGCGCTGGTCGTCCGCACCGCCGTGCCCGCGACCCTGCACCTGGTGAACGTGGCCGCCGGCCGGATCGACGCCTTCTGGCAGTTCGCCGGCGCCCGGGCGGACCTGCTGCCCGGGGCACTGCTCGTCACCGAGGCCGGCGGCCGGATCTCCGACGCCCAGGGCCGCCCCTGGACCCCGCTGAGCGAGAGCTTCCTGGCCGCCGCGCCCGGCGTCCACGCCCAGGCCGTCACCACGCTCTCGCGCTGAGCGCGCACCCGCGCCACGAGCCCCCGCGCCACGCGCCCCCGCGCCACGACCACCCGCACCACGAGCACCCGCGCCACGACCACCCGCACCTCGACCACCACGATCCCGTACGAACGGAAGGACCCCCTCCCCATGACCACGATCGCAGTTCTCGGCAACGGCCGCGTCGGCGGCAACCTGGCCACCGCCCTCACCCGGGCCGGACACGAGGTGACCGCGGCGGACCGCACGCCGGGCGCCGCCGCCGACGCGGCCCGCACGGCCCGGATCGTCATCAACGCCACCCCGGGCGACGGCTCGTTGGAGCGGCTCACCGCCCTGCGCGAGGAACTCCGGGGCAAGATCCTCGTCGACGTCTCCAACGCCACCGCGGACGGACCGGACGGACTGCCGGGCGAACTGCTCCACCCGGGGTCGAGCCTCGCCGAGCAACTCCAGGAAGCGCTCCCCGAAACGCACGTCGTCAAGACCCTCAACACCATGCTCTTCCCGGTGATGACCGCACCGGCCATGCTCACCCGGGCACCCGACGCCTTCCTCTCCGGCGAGGACCCGCAAGCCAAGCAGACCGTCCGCGAACTGCTCAACGACCTCGGCTGGCACGACGAGTGGATCACCGATCTCGGCGGGATCCGGACCGCCCGCGCCACGGAGGCCGCGATCCTGTTCGTACCGCACGTGATCCGCGCCAACGGCTTCTCGCCCTTCGCGATCTCGATAGCCCGCTGAGCCGGGCACAGCGCACCGCTCCGGCCAGCACCGCACCGTGTCCCGGTGCGGTGCTGGCCGACCCGCTCGGCCGGCGTCCCCGCGCTCCGTGTCCTGGACGTCGTGATTCGCCCGGTCCGGCCCCGGAGTGGGTTGGGCTTGCGATGGCGGGGGAAGCGTCTGTTGCACGGCGGGGATGTCCTCGCGGTGCGGTGCGGGGACGGGGGAGAGCAGTGAGCGGGGAGTTACGTGCCGAGGAGAGACTGCAGCTCGCCCAGTGGCACCTGACGCGGGCGGACGGACTGCGTCTCGGTCTGGTGAATCGGGCCGGCACGCTCCTGAGCGCGGACGCGCTCGTGATCACGGGTGTGGTGTTCGCCTCCGGCGCGACGTCGTCGGACGTGTCGCCGGTGATCGGGGCTGCCGCGCTCCTCGCGCTGGTGGTGAGCGCGGGTTCGGCGGCCCTGGCGGCCTCGGTGCTCACCGGGTTCCGTAGGGTCCCGGGCATGTCGCGGCCGGCCGGCTTCCCGGTTCCGATCGCCTTCGGCTACGGCGACACCGTAGGTGCGTTCGGCTCTCCGGAGGAGTTCCGGTCCGGCTTCTCCGCTCAGAGCGTGGAGGCGGCGGCCGACTCCGCGGTCCTGGAGCTGTGGCGCTGCATCAGCGTCCACCAGCTCAGGGCGAGAAGGATGCAGCGCGCGACGCAGTGCCTTCTGGCCGGCGCGGCCCTCCTGGTCGCCATGGCCGCGGCGCGATCGGTCACCGCTCTGCTCTGAAGGCCCCGCGGCGACCGGCCCGCGGCCCAGCGCTGGTCATGTCCCGCGACAGCACCACGGCCGGACGGCGAGCGAGCGGATCCCTCCTGGCCTCCCCGATCCGTCGTACAACCGACCTCCCCGCGGTGGGGCGGAACAGCCATACGCCACCCGTCGTCAAGGAATCGGCGTGACCGACCCCGCCCGTCGCACCTCCACCCTCCAGGACATCGTCGCTGACACGGGCGTGCCACTGCTCCTCTCCTCCCTCATCCTTCGCATGGCCGCCGACCACCCCGGCACCCACCCCGGCTATCCCACGATCGCCTGGATCGCCCAGGGCCTCGCCCTGCTCTGCCTCCTTGTCGGTATCGCCATCGCCGTGCTGCGCAAGGACCGCCCGTCCCCTGGCATGTGGCTCCTGCCGGCCGTGTGGACGTTCGGTACGGGAGTGGCCGTCCTGCACGATCTCTTGTAGGAGCGAGTGCCGGTCCATCGGCGCTTCGGCGACCAGGAGTCAGAACGCGTAGAGGTCAAGTTCCCTGCCCAAAGCCGGAGTTCTGGCACAGGAGAACGACCCCGGGTTCGTTGAACCACCCAGGTTGCCGAAGGGGCGCGGGAAGGCCCTGGAGGTCCTTTCGATCTTGGATCGACGGTCGTCGACTGCGAGGGCTGGTTGAGCGCCCACAGCGGGCCGAAGTCGCCCGGCCGTCCCGGCAGCTCGGGTGGGGGCAGGGGTGAAGGCCCCGCGTGCTGCACGGTCGATCCCGGGCGCGCGGGCGAAACCCCTTGACCAATGGTCAAGGAACGTTGACCATTGGACCCGTGCCTACCGATGATCTCCCCGCGAAGTTCCACGTCACCACTGACGAGCAGCTACGCGCCGTCTCCAATCTCACGCGCCACCGGATCATGGCCGTGCTCCGCTTCGAGCCCGCGACGATCACGCAGATCGCCGAGCGGGTGGGCCTCGCGAAGGGGAGCTCCAGCTACCACGTGCGGCTGCTGGAGCGCGCCGGCCTGGTGAAGGTGGTACGGACGCGGAAGGTCCGGGGGGTCACCGAGCGGTACTACGCCATGGCCGCGCGGTCGATCGTGCTGCCGGATCCGGGCGAGGGAGGGCCGGACCTGCTGATGCGGCATGCGCTGGCGGACCTGGAGGCGGCGCCGGCGGACGGCGAGCGGCACGTGCGGATGGCGCACCTTCGGCTCACCGACGAGCAGTTCGCGGAGCTGGGGGCGCGGCTGCAAGCGCTGGCGGACGAGTACCGGGAGCTGTCCGATCCGTCCCTGCCGGACGCGTCGCTCGTCTTCGCGCTGTTCCACCCGGCAACCCGCGTGCAGGCCGAAGGAGACGCCAAGTGACCTCAGACCTTCGGAAGTTGCCGGCCGGGTTCGGACGAGTGTGGACCGCGCAGACGGTATCCTCGCTCGGTGACGGCGTGACGCACGCCGCGCTGCCACTGCTCGCGTTGACGCTGACGCGGGATCCGATGGCGCTCGCCGTCGTCACTGCCGCCGGAACGCTGCCGTGGCTGCTGTTCGGGGTGCTCGGCGGCGCGCTGGTGGACCGCTGGGACCGTCGGCGCACGATGTGGGTGACGGACGCGGCGCGTGCGGTGCTCCTCACGATACCGGCGGCAGCGGCCGCGCTCGACCTGCTCAGCGTTCCCCTGCTCGCGGCGGTCGCCTTCCTGCTCGGCCTCGGCGGACTCTTCTTCGACACGGCCGCCACCGCCTATCTGCCGGACCTGCTCGGCCGCGACCCCGCACTCCTGGAGCGCGCCAACTCCCGCCTGCGCGGCGCCCAGACCGCCGCGTCCGGCTTCGCGGGACCGCCCGCGGGCAGCGCCCTGCTCGCGCTCGGACGGGCGGTTCCGCTGCTCGCCGACGCGGTGTCGTTCGCGTTGTCCGCCCTGCTCGTACGCTCGCTGCCCGCCGCGCCGCGGCCCCTGCCGCAGGCCCGCGAGTCGCTGCTGCGGCAGGCACGGGACGGCGCCTCGTACGTCTTCCGGAACCAGCTGCTGCTCGGGCTCGCGCTGCGTCCGGCGGTCGGGAACATCGCCTTCCTCGCCGTGGAGACCGTGCTCGCCCTCTTCGCGCACGACCGCCTCGGCATCGGCGCCTTCGGCTTCGGTCTGCTCCTCACCGCGGAGGCCACCGGAGGTCTGCTCGGCGCGGGCATCGCCTCCTTCCTCGGCCGACGGCTCGGCACCGGCACCGCACTGACCTGCACGGCCGCCCTCGAAGGGCTTGCCGTCCTGGTCCTCGCCGCCGCACCGAACCCGTACGTCGCCGGTCTCGCGCTCGCCGTCTGCGGTGCGGGCATGGGTGCCACGATGGTGCTGGCCCCCTCCCTCCGGCAGACGATCGTCCCCGCCCACCTGATGGGCCGGGTCGCCTCGACCTCCCGCATGCTCTCCATGTGCGCCGCCCCGTTCGGCGCCTTCCTCGGCGGCTGGCTGGCCACCACCTACGACGTGCGGACCCCGCTCTACACCGCCGCCGGTCTCCTCCTCACCATGACCGCCGTCACCGCGACCATGACCAGCAACCGCCAGGTCGAGGCGGCACTGCGCGCCGCCGCCCCGGCCGACGACCCGGCCCACCCGGGATCCCGGCAACTCGTTCACGAGGGTGCCGTGTAGGACGCCGCGGAGGCCGTCGAGCCGGTCGGGCGCACGACGGCGCTGCTGCCCGCCTTGAGCCGTGGGCCGGGCGGAGTTCGGGGTGTACCCGATGCCGACGCCGCGGATGGACAGGGTGAGGGTGAGCGTCCGGTCGGGTCCCGGTACGAGGGTGACGTAGATTCCTTCCGCCTGGCCGCCATCAGGACCCGAGCCGAACAGCGGGCCGCGCCGCCCGCTGACGGCCGGCCAGGAGCCAGTCAGCCCGCGAGGACCTGCCGGGCCTTCACCAGACGCGCTTGGTGGTCCGCGATCCAGCCGGCCGGAGGGGACATGGGCAGGCTGACCGTCACCTGCGAGGACGGGGCGTCGCTGATCGACACCCCGATCGCGCTGGGACTGAGCGGCTTGATCCTCAGCTCGACCGTCCGGCCGGAGTTCAGCCACGAGACGAACCGGTGCCCGGCGAGACTGATGAGCGCCTCCTCCCAGCGGTCCAGGTCGAAGGAAGAGACTCCCACCGGGAACCTGCCGGTGACGGTCTCCGTCGACACGACGAACTCACAGTCCAGGAGCTCACCCCCCGGATTCGATCGCTTCAGCACCCGCAACGCGACGACATGACCACTCGTCCCCGGCGGGTCGGCAAGGTGGATCAGATCGTCCAGTTCGTCGTTGTCCATTGCGGCCCTCTCGCTCGATCTCGAACAAGGGCATCATTCCGAACGGCACCGACACACCCGATGCCGCCCTCGCCTGCCAACACGCCACCGGCAGGCATCTGATCGCCCGATGCTCTCCCAAGCCACCGACAACCGCTCTCGACGGTGATCCGCCCAGCCGTCCGTCCCGCCGACCAGCCCCCCGGGGCCGGGTGGCCACAGAACTCGCGAGGCGCTCGCGCCCGCGGACGGAACGCGCTGCCCGGCCGGGCCGACGACGCGGCGTCGCACCGCGCGACCCCCACGGCCGCGAGGGCCGGCCCGACCAGCGGTCCGGACCCGGCCGCCGACGCGGCGGGCGCGAGCTGCGTCGGCGGCCGAGTCCGGTCACCACGGGGTCGAGCAGGACCGGATGCAGACCCGGTGTTGTGCCGGCCCCGGCGGCGGGTTGGTCCCCGGATGCTCCTATAGACGTCAAGCCGCAGGAGCAAGGTCGGGTTGGGTGATTCGTGAGGTTGGAGTGCTGGTCAGTGCGCGGTAGACCTCGCGGG
>NZ_JBEXYD010000117.1:0-10195 GCF_040630735.1 Kitasatospora sp. NPDC005748 | reverse complement strand
GCCGTACTCGCCGATCGGCAAGTACGGCTCGATCAACACCCACTCCGCATCTGTCAGTTGCGCTCGCGTCACACACCACGGTCTACCGGATCAGGACCCGCCGCGAAGGTGAATCGCCAAGATTGATCACGACCGAATACGTGCCCTAGCACGAGGATGACGACATCGGCCTCCTTGCCCTGGGCCCGGTGGACGGTGGCGCAGCGTTCGTGGAGGAGCTTGGAGGTCCAGTCCGGGCGGTTGCGGCAGATCTTCTGGCACTCGGTGACCAGGGCGCGGAAGGGGGTGATGACGCGTAGCCGGGTGAGGTCTACGCCGTGCTGGTCGAGGCGGTCGAGGACGAACTCGAAGGCGCGGCGGTCGCGTTCGCCCCAGGGGGCGTCGGGTGGCCGGGTGGGGTCGTCGGTGTTGAGCCAGCGGCTCGGCAGCAGGGCGTCGTGTTCCTGGTCGGGGAAGGGCTTGTTCTCGGTGCCGTAGACCATGAGGCCGCCGTAGGCGACGTCGTTGCTGATGGTGAACATCGGCTCTTCGCAACGGCGGTGGACGCGCAGGGGGGATCCGACCCAGACGTGTTCGTCGTCGCCTCCGGGGGCGGGCAGGTAGGTGCCGTACCGGTTGGTCCGGTCGGCGACGGCCTGGGCGGAGGTGGCCGAGGGCAGCCACTGGTCGTCGACGTCGTAGGCGCGCAGGAGCCGGCGTTGCAGGGCGGTGGGCATGGTGACGACGGGTTCGAGCTGGAGCGGGTCGCCGACGAGGACGGCGCGGCGGGCGCGCCACAGGGCGCCGACGGCGGCCTGCGGGGTGGCCTGGCCGGCTTCGTCGACGAGGACCCAGCCGAGGGTGCCCCGGCCGAGGCGGGCGAACATGCCGCCGATGGAGGAGAAGGTGGTGGAGACGACCGGGATCAGGAGGAAGAGGGTCTGCCAGGCGCGTTCGGCCTCCTCGTCGGGGATCGGCCCGTTGGTGTTCGTCATCAGCTCCATGAGGACCTGGAGGTTGCCGTGGACCTTCTTCGCCGCCCCGGCGACGAGGGCGCGGTGCAGGTCGAGTGCCCGCAGGAACAGGTCGCTGCGGGCGATCGACCAGGCCTCGTCGGACCAGGGGGAGCCGAGTTCCTGGTCGCGCTCGTCGAGGTGGACCCAGTTGAGCGGCAGGGAGGGCAGCGTCGCGGCGGCCTCCCGCAGTCGGTGGTGGCGGGCGTCGAGGTCGGCGACGGCACCGTCCAGGGCGCGCCGGCCCGCTGCGGCGGCGGTGCGGGCGGCGGAGAGGTCGGCGGCCGCCGCGGTCTCCCGGACGAGGGTGGCCTGTTCGTGGGCGCGCGCGGCGGCGAGTGCGGCGGCGGCGGCGTCGATCGCGCTGGCGGCGTCGGCGTGGCGGCCGGCGGCCAGGGTCTCGGAGTGGACGGCGTCGGCGACCTGCTCCACGGCGTCGTCGAGGGCGCGGCGCTGCTGGACGAGCAGGTGCGTGATCTCGGCCTGGGAGTGTGCGTGCTGCCGCTCGGCGGCCTGCCGGTCGGCGGTGCTCCGCAGGAGCCGGCGCAGCCCGCCGCGCAGTCCGCGTTCGGCGGCCGAGGGAGCGTCGTGGCGGGTGGTCAGCGCTGCCACGTACGCGTGGTGGTGCGCGGCCCGCTCCCGCGCGGCGGACAGTCGTGCGCGGGCGTTTGCCAGCTCCTGTCGTGCCGCGGGCACCCGCGCGGCGGCCGCGCGGTGTGCGGCCTCAGCCGTCACGGTGGCGGCACGGGCGGCGGCGACGGCGGCGCCGGCCCCGGTGAGGCGGGCCGCACACGCGTCCACCTGTGCGTCGGCCCGCCCGCTCGCGGCCTCCAGGTCCGCGATGCGCCACCCGGCCTGCGGGGACTCGACGGCCTCCAGCGCGGTGGCCAGCCGGGTGCGCTGCGCGCGCAGGCGCTCGACCTCGGCCTCCGCCGCGCGAAACGCACCGACGGCCTCGCGCCACGACGGCACGGGCCGGGCCGGGCCGGGCGCCGGGGCGGTGGCGGCACCGGTGGCCGGGCGGGTTCCGCGCGCCGGGGTGTTCGGAGGGATCCAGTCGCCGAGGAGCGCCTTCATGCCGCGCAGCGGTGGCAGGCCGTCGGCGGTGCGGGCGTCGGACTCCTCCTTCGGCAGGCGGCCCCACCAGAACCGTTCGCCGAACTCCTTGCGGTTGCCCTTGTTGCCGAGCACGGCCGCCACCAGGCCCCAGGCCGGAGCGCCGCCGAGGAGCGCGGAGGCGAGGTCGGAGAAGTGGTCCGGGCCGGCCCGCCAGTGCTCGCCGAGGGCGTCCAGGCCCGGCAGTTCGGCGGTGATGTTCTCCACCGCACCGTTGTTGGACGACGTGACCACGATCTCGAACCCGGTCAACCGCGGGTCCAGCCGGGCGACGTGGCGCCGGTGCCTGCCCTGGCGGTCCAGCCCCTGCCACGCGCGGCCGGTGAACGCCTGCCCCGGCCGGTCGAAGGTGGCCATGACGGCCGCCCGTTCGACCACCAGGGCGGCGACCAGGTCACGCAGCATCGTCGTCTTGCCCGTGCCCGGCGGACCGTTCACCGAGAACATCCCGCCGTCGGTCCCGGCCCGGTCGGCGAGCATGCGGTTCACCGCGAACTGCTGGCTCAACGCGAGCGGGAAGCGTGCCGGTGAGGGCCACCGTCCGGCCGGCACCAGACCTGGCGCGACCCCGGCCAGGACGGCCTGGCGCGCCTGCCGCACGTCGGTGCGTGCAGCGACGTCCACCGCGTTGTGCTCCGTCAGGTAAGCGTCGAGCGCGGGCCCCAACCCCTGGCCGGCCGCCGCGCGCACCCGGGCCAGGTCGGGCGGGAGAAGGCTGTTCAGGAACGGCGCGGCGGCAGCGACCTTCGTCCGCGGATCGCGCGGACGGTGGATCAGCCGGCTGCGCACCCGGATCACCCGCGGCCGCAGGTGCGCCTCCACCCCGCACAGGTCCGCGATCTGCGCCGTCAGCGCCACCAGGTCGGCCAGCCCCACCGGCCGGGGGCCGGCTTCGTCCGCCCCGGCGGGCGAAGCCGTGTCCGGGAGGTGCCCGGTGCCGGCCCCGGCGCCGCCCTCCGGGGCCTCCGCGCGCTCCGGGTCCTCGGTGCGCTCCGGAGCGGGCCGGCGGGCAGCCGCCCAGTCGGCGGCGCGCCGCACGAGCGGCTCCGCCGCGCCCTGCAGCGCGGCGCCGGCGACCTCGCCGAACAGCGCCCCCACCGCGCCCACGGCCGCACCGCCCAGGATCTCGGCGAGCAACTGCCGCCAGCCGCAGTCCCCGGCCGGGGGAGCCGTCGCAGCGGGCGGCTGTGGCCGGTGCCCGGGCACGGGGGAGTAGGGGGCGGGGGAGTAGGGGACGGGGACGGCGGTCAGCCGGTCGATCGCGGCGCCGAACGCGTCGTCCAGCTCCTCGAAGCCGTCCAGCCACCCCGGCGCCCCCGGCCCGGGATCGAGGAGTCGTCCCGTGGCCCACGCGCACGCCGAGATCACCGAGGTGTCCTCGATCGGCCGGCCCTCGTCGTCCAGGACCAGCGCGAACATCGCGCTCTGACCCGACAGCGTCAGCTCCGCCTGCGGGACCCCGGGGTCGGGGTCGGTCCCTTCGGGCAGTACCGCGATCATCGCCTGGCGCAGCAACTCCAGGTCGAAGACCCCGCCATAGACCTCGTGGCGCCACATCCTCCCGTACGGGGCCAGCCGTCGGGAGGTGGCCGGGTGGTTGGGGTCCCACGGCAGGGGCAGACCCGCCAGGCCCGGTTCCGGGGTCACGTCCACGGTGTACTCGTCCGCAGACCCCGAGCGCGCGGCGCGCCGCCGGCGGGGCAGCGACGGGATCCCCGGGGGGCTGAACAGCTCGACCGCCCGCCAGCAGTCCAGCAGGGCCTCCTGTCGACGGTCCCGCGCGTGTCCGCTCCGCACCCCGCTGCCCCCGTGTCGAACGCGCGGCGCACGGCCGCTTCGTGTGCCCATCAGCCCCGCAGAATCTACCGGACCGACACCGTGCGGGCCGAGGGCCCGAACCACGGCATTCGCGCCGGCTCCGGCCGGCGGCCGGAGCCGACGACCCGGACCGGACGTCGAGGGCGCAGGTCGGCGCCGGAACGGCGTGGGCCCGCGCCGGTGCGCTCCCCGGTCGCGACGGCCGGGGACCACGCTCAGCGGTCGGGTGCGAGGTGTCCTTCCCGGGTCAGGGACGGTGACTCCGGCCTGGGTGAACAACGCGTTCGCCCGGGTCCAGAACGCGGCCGCGCTCTCCTCGCGCTCGTCGGCGAGGATCTCGCTGTAGGCCGGGCTGGAGTGGTCGTCGACGGCGTCGTGCAGGTGGCTGTAGCCCGCGCCGGAGCTGTTCTTCCTCCCGGTCGGGCGGCCCTGTACGCGGTGGCCGCCGCCGTCGGGGATGTTGCCGGGCTTCTTGATGTCGACGTGGACCAGCTCGCCCGGTGCGGTGCGTTCGTAGCGCCGCACCGGGCATCCCGTCGCGCGGTCGGGGTGCGCGGGGCGGGCGAGTCGGTAGCGGACCAGCACCCGGTGCGCCGTGGCCGGGTTCAGGTGGAGCAGGTAGGCGATGCGGCCGGACCCCACCGCCGCGGGACACGGATCGCCTGCGGGAGGCACAGGACCTTGACGATCCGCCGCTCGGTGCGGACGGGCAGCCTGCGCGGGCTGCGGGGGGCGGGGGAGGTCGCTCATGCCGGCCTCGCCGAGGGCCCGGTATCGGTCGGCCCAGCGCTTGGCCGTGGTCGGCGAGACCTGGAAGCGCTCGGCGGCCCTGCGCAGGAGCCAGCCGTCCTCCACCACGCAGCGGGCCAGGCGCAGGCGTCCGGTCTCGGTCAGCGGTGCGTTCCGGTGTGGCATGAGGGCCTTTCTGGGAGCCGGTGCAGATGTCGCAGTCCACACCTGGCCGGAAGGCCCTCACTCATTTCAAGATCACCACGCCGTGAACCGTCTCACCAACCTCCGTCGTCAGTACACCTAGACGTCCGCCTCGGGACCGGCGACCACCCGAGAACGGCCGGTCCGCCTGCCACGCAACTCCGCCAGGCCCGCGCCGCACCGGGTGCCCGAGGAAGCTCAGGGACCGCAACTCCGACAGCCACCGCGAGTGGCGCGCCACCTGGGCGGCACCGGACGGCCGACAGGTGATGATCATCGAGCACAACGGACAACCCGCCACCCCCAACCGGGAGAACCCGCCGCTCGACGCCGATCAGCCGCGCGCCCTGGTGACCGCTGCGGCCTGGGCGCGGCTCTTCGACGCCCTGCCGGCGCGGGACACCGCGCCCAAGCCGCCCACACCCGAACCCGGTCCGAAGGCGGAGGATCTTCTGGCGCCGCTCGTCCCGCTGCTCCCGCCGGGCGCCGTCCCCTCCGGGCAGGACGGCCGGGACGGAGCGCACCTCTCCGTGACGTACGAGGGGCGCACCAGCATGCTCTCGGTAAGCGTCACCGAGCCGGGCGGGCGGGGCGTCAAAGACAACGGGCGGGGCGTCAAAGGCAAGGAGTACGCCGAGACGGAGGGGTCGGCGGGCCCGCTGGCGGTCCGGGAGCGCCGGCCGGACGGCGCCACCGTCGTCACCGACATGTTCGGCAACGGCAAGACGGCGGTCGACCCGGTCCTGCACCGGGCGGCGGCGGTCTACTACGCCGACGGCCGGGCCATCGAGATCAACGAGTGGAACGGGGAGAACGGCTACACCTTCCGTCCCGGGAACCCGGCCCTCGGCCTCGACCAGCTCAAGGCGGTCGTCACAGCCCCGGCCTGGCTCCGCTGATCCGGGGGCCTCGCACCGCCGCACGGTGATCAGCGGTGCGAGGCCCGGTCTGGCGCCGCCTCACCGGCCCTGGCCGTCGCCTTCCCGGCCCGCGAACCCACCGGCGCGCCACGCAGGCCCGCTCGGAGGGAGCGCGGGCCGGGAAGACGACGGCGCAACCGGCTTCAACCGCTACGGCGGCGCAGGAGCGGGCGGGAAGGGCGGCGAAGGCGGCCGTCCCCTGTACGGCGACAAGCCGAACGGGCGCGGGTTCCTCCGCGAGGCGCCGCCCCGGGGCCGGGGCGGCCGGCGGGTGACGTCACCCCGTCCCACCCCACTGACCGTCCGGCCATCGACATATTCCGGTGATCGCTCTATGCTCCGTGCATGACCATCCGTCAGTTACAGGAACCGACCAGGCTCGTGCTCACCGCGTTGGCCGACACCCCCCGGCACGGCTACGCGATCATCCAGGAGGTGCTCGCCATCTCGGACGGCCAGAGCCGCCTGAGCACCGGCACGCTCTACACCGCCCTCGACCGGCTCCTCCAGCAGGGCCTGGTGCGAATCGACAGCGAGGAGGTGGTCAGCGGACGACTGCGCCGCACGTTCGCCCTCACCGACCAGGGACAGGACGCGCTGGCGCGGGAGGCCGCACGCCTGCGGGCCGCCGCCACCGAGGCCGAACGCCGACTGGGCTCCTTCCGCCCCCGACCCCACGGGGCGACCTCATGAACCACGCCACGACCGGCCACACCGCCCCCCGGGCGATCCGCCTGCTGATCGGCCTCTACCCCGCCCCCTACCGGGGCGCGCACGGCGACGACATCCACGCCACCTTCACCGAGGCCACCCAGGACCGCACCCGCGGCGCGCTGCTCCGGGAGTACCGCGACCTCGCCACCCACGCCCTGCGACTACGGCTGCGGATCGGCCCCACGGACCCGGCCGGCCGCGTACTGGCCCAAGCGGCGCCCGTCGCCCTCGCACTCGCGGCCGGCTGCGCCCTGTACCTCCTGCTGCCCGATCTGGCCTACCGGACCCAGAACCCCCAACCCTCGCCCGGTCCGCGTCACGCCGTGGCGATCACGGTCCTCCAACTGGCGTGCGCCGCGCCGTGGCTGCTCGCTCTCGGGCTCGCCGTGACGGGCCGTTGGCGGGCCGCGCGCGTCACGGGCGTGGCAGCCGTCCTCCTCGGCGGCGGCGTGCAGGCCCTGATCGGCCTGGACCGGTACTCGGCGGGTCAGCCGGCGGCCCTGGCCTTGATCGGCGCGCTGGTGCTGCTCGCACCGGCCGCGCTCGTGGACGTCACCCGGCGAGGCCGTTGGGAGATGGCCGCACTCGCGCTCGCCGTCGCGCTCCCCGGGATCGCGGCCGACCTGTACCTGGCGCAGTACCTGCCGCTGCCCGTCCTGGCCGTGCTGCCGATCTGGCTCGGCATCCTGACGGCACCGGTCCTGTTGGACCGCCTGGCCGGCCGGCGAAGGGACCCGCTGCGGGCCGCCGGCGTCGTGCTCGGGACGCTGCCCTGGCTGATGCCCATGACCACCGCGGCCGCCTTCGACCTGCCACGGCTGCACCTGCTGCTCGAATACGCCGGAGCCTGTGCGGCCCCGCTCGGGGTGGCCCTGGCGGTGGCCGGAGCGCTCCAGCTCGCCCGGCGGGTCAGGGCGGACGACCGCTCCGGCCCGGCCTGACCTCGGCCCGGTGCCCGCGCTCCCTGGGGCCTGCGCACTCCCGGGCCCGCGCGGCCCGGCGGCGGGTCTGCCGACCCGATCCAAGGTCCGCGGTGCGCCGCGCTGCTGAGCCGCCGGGGCCGCTGCTGCCGGCGAGGGGCGGCCACCGCGGCGACGCCTCACCCGGGCGGGGAGGCCGATCCAGGGCGTGGGCGGCATGGACGTCGTGGCCGCCCACGCCATCGCGCACCACTTCGTCACCTCCGCCCGCACCAAGCCGGCCAAGAGTGCCGAATCGACCTGACGAAACCCCCGGGCCGGCGACCGCGCCGCATGGCACCGTCCGCCGGGGCGCCGGCCGCACACGCCGGGTCGCCCATGATCTCCACGGCCCGAACACGCCGAAGGCCGCCGCCCCGCACGGGGTGGCGGCCTTCGTGCTGTTCGGACGCCGGGACTGGGTCGTCGGGGCGATGAACCGGACGCGCCGAGGAAGAGCGTCCGGGCCTCGGCCAGCCGCACCGGCGGCCCGTACCCGCCCAATCGCAGGCCGAGGTTCACCAGGTCGTGGATCCGATCCCGTGGAGGGAACGCGGCAAACAAGTGGCCCCTGAGCGTTCGCCCGGGACGTGGACACCGCAGGTTCATCCGACGAGCGTGATCCTCGGGGAAGCCGCTGCGCTGTCCGATGTTCGAATCGGGCCGGGCCGAGGTAGCCGAACGCGCGGTGGCGCCGACGGAGGTTGTGGAAGCAGATCCACCGAAGGCCCGCGCGCCCGGCCTCCCCGTCTTCATACCGCTGCGCGCCCGCTTCGTCCTGGCTGCGTGGCCGTCGGCGCTTCCCCCGGTCGTGTCCGAGCAACTCCCGAGGGAACCGCTCAGCCCCGTCGCCGGCGCCCTCGACCTCACCACGGGGACCACCGACCTGAAAGTGACCGTCCACGCCGGTGAAGACCACCTCGCTGCGGGCCATGCCTCGCACCGCTCCATCGCCGCACGGGCACCCCGGCCGGCGACTCGCGGCGCTGCGCTGCCGGCAACCGGACACCCGCATGACTGGACACCGACCAAGCAGAATGATCATACTGTGCCCGGATCGCACGCCATGTGTCACACCATCAGTTCGACGCGCCCACCACCCTGGACGCTCGTTCACGGCGACCCCGGACTCAGCGTTCGGGGGTCGTCGTCGTGTGCCGGGCGGCGACCACCCCCAGCCGGAAGTTCAAGCCCTCAGGGGCTCCTTCGGCATGGGCACACGCGTATGGCGGCCGCTGGCCGCACAGTACTGTCATAGCTCCAAGATCCGGGGAAACATGATTCGCAAGTTCTTGACCACGCTCTTCGCGCTGGTCTCCGTGATTGGTTTCAGCTCACTCGCCGTCAGCCCGGCACAAGCCGTCGGCAGCTCGGTCCTGTGGAACACTGAAAACAAGTGCGCCACCCCGGAGGGGAACGGCACGTCCAACGGCACCGTGGTCACGGTCTGGTCCTGCACCGGTAGCGACCTGCAGAAGTGGCACTGGAGCGGCAACCTTCTGGTCCACGACGTGAGCGGCAAGTGCATGACGCCGCAGGGCAACGCCTCGGGCACCAATGGAGCCGTGCTCACTCTGTGGACCTGCGACCCCTACGCGTCGGTCAACCCGCAGCGGTTCTACTACGACCTCGACTCGGAGCGGATCTGGACCGCACACGGGAGTAAGTGCATCACCGCGAAGGGCAACTCCCTGAGCAACGGGACCTGGCTGACGCTGTGGACCTGCGGCGATGCCTGGAACCACCCGCAGTCCTGGGCCATCGTCGGCTGACGAACCGCTCGCGCACCAGCGTCACTGATCGGCTCGTCAGGCCGAGCCTGTTGAACGGGAGTTCGAGTCGGCCGACTGATGCCGAGCGCACGGCCCCCTCCCCGCAACGCGGGGAGGGGGCCTGCCTCGTCCAGGGGGCGGTTCTGTCGGCTCACGAGTACGCCACGACCGTGTCGGCGACTTCGCGGATTCGGTCCGGGCTGACCTAGGTCGCCTAGATCTGGGCCAGGTGGGAGCGGATGTCGCTCACCGGCGCAGGTGTCAGCCAAAGGAGACGTCGACGCACCCGCACCGCGGAGCGCGGACGCGAGCGACGGACTCGTCGTCGCCCGGTGCAAGGGGGGCGGCGGCCAGGGGCCCGGGGGCCCGCGCGGGCTCGACCCGGATCTCCAGGAGCGTCCGCCGGCAGGCGTTGAGCCGGGCTGTCGGATGCGGGGGCTGCGCGGGCGGGTGCCCCGGCGGTGGGTGTACCAGGCGCGTCGGATCGGGCTACGGACGGTGATGGCCGTGGCCAGAGCAAGGAAGAGCTCGGTGCAGGAGCGTCGCCGCTCGGTGTCGCGGCGACGCTCGCCGAAGTTGTTCATTCACGATCGGCCGGCGCGTCCGGCGGGGGCAGTTCGAGCGGGAGGACGGGGTGCAGGGTCTCGCCGCCGATCCGCAGGGCCTTCCGGCCGGTGGCGAGGATCCGCAGTCGGGGGCACCGGCCGAGCAGGGCCTCGGCGAGCCTCGCTGCGGCCTCCAGCACGTGCTCGCAGTTGTCCAGCAGCACCGTCTCTTCGTCCGCCAGCACTTCGACCAGGTGGTCGAGGATCTGCCCGGCGTCGCCGGAGCCGGGGCCGGGGCCGGGGCCGGGGCCGGGCGGTCCGCCGCCGGGGCGCGCCGGAGCGGACCGGCCTGGCGCAGCCGCAGGACGTCGAGGACCGCCCGGGCCACGTCCTCCGCCCCGACCGGGGCCAGGGCGACCAGCCAGA
>NZ_JBEXYD010000116.1:0-10858 GCF_040630735.1 Kitasatospora sp. NPDC005748 | reverse complement strand
CGCGGCCCGCTCCGGCAGCGCCGCCCGGGTGACCGCCAGCGCGTGGCCGACGTCCCGCACGCCCAGCTCCGGCCGCTCCCGCAGATGCGCCGCCAACCGGCCGGCCTGGGCCCGCAGGGCGCCCTCGTCACCACCCGACAGCAGCCACGGCACCACACCGTCCCCGCTCGCCTCCGCCGACTCCGCCGGCTCCGGCGGTGCCTGCTCCAGCACCACATGCGCGTTGGTCCCGCTGATCCCGAACGAGGACACCGCCGAACGCCTCGGCCGCCCCGTCTCCGGCCACGGCCGCGCCCGCGTCAACAGCTCCACCGCACCCGACGACCAGTCCACCTGCCCCGTCGGCTCCGCCACGTGCAGCGTCTTCGGCAGCACCCCGTGCCGCATCGCCTGGATCATCTTGATCATTCCGGCGGCGCCGGCGGCGCCCTGGGTGTGGCCGAGGTTCGACTTCACCGAGCCCAGCCAGAGCGGTTCCGCCTCGGCGCGGTCCTGGCCGTACGTCGCCAGCAGCGCCTGCGCCTCGATCGGATCGCCCAGCACCGTTCCGGTGCCGTGCGCCTCGACGGCGTCCACGCCGTCGGCGGCGACCCCGGCGTTGGCCAGCGCCTGCCGGATCACCCGCTGCTGCGCCGGTCCGTTCGGCGCCGACAGCCCGTTGCTCGCCCCGTCCTGGTTGACCGCGCTGCCCCGGACCACCGCGAGCACCCGGTGTCCGTGGCGGCGCGCGTCGGAGAGCCGCTCCAGGACCAGCAGGCCGACCCCCTCGGACCAGCCGGTGCCGTCGGCCGTCGCGGAGAACGGCTTGCACCGCCCGTCCGCCGCCAGCCCGCGCTGCCGGGAGAAACCGGTGAACGCGGCCGGCGTGGTCATCACGGTCACGCCGCCGGCCAGCGCCAGCGAGCACTCACCCGAGCGCAGCGAACGGCTCGCCAGGTGCACCGCCACCAGGGCGGACGAGCAGGCGGTGTCGACGGTGATCGCCGGGCCCTCCAGCCCGAGCGTGTAGGAGATCCGGCCCGACGCGACGCTGCCCGCACCGCCCGTACCCGCGTAGGCCTCCAGCTCGGACGCCCCCTCGGCCCGGTCGAGCAGCGCGCCGTACTCGTGGTAGAGCAGCCCCGCGAACACCCCGGTGTCGCTGCCCCGCAGCGCCGCCGGGTCGATGCCCGCGTGCTCGAACGCCTCCCAGGAGGCCTCCAGCAGCAGCCGCTGCTGCGGGTCCATCGCCAGCGCCTCGCGCGGCGAGATGCCGAAGAATTCCGCGTCGAACTCCCCGGGGTCGGCGAGGAACGCGCCCGCGTCGACGTAGCTCTTGCCCGGACGGTCCGGGTCCGGGTCGAACAGCGTGTCGAGGTCCCAGCCCCGGTTCTCGGGGAAGCTCCCGACCACGTCCCGGCCCGCCGCGACCGTCTCCCAGAGGTCCTGCGGCGAGTCGATGCCGCCCGGGAAGCGGCAGGACATGCCGACGATCGCGATGGGCTCGTCCTGCGCCTCGGCGGCGAGTGCGGCCGGGCGGGCGCCCTCGGCCTCGCCGAACAGCTCGGCCTCCAGCCGCCGCGCCAGCACGGCCGGCGTCGGATAGTCGAACACCAGGGTGGCCGGCAGCCGGAGCCCGGTGGCCGTGGCGAGCCGATTGCGCAGCTCCACCGCGGTCAGCGAGTCGAAGCCCAACTCGCGGAAGGCGAGCGCCGGTTCGATCCCGGAGCCGGTGCTGTGACCGAGCACCGTCGCGGCGTGCGCGCGCACCAGCTCCAGCAGGGCCCGACCGCGCTCACCCGCCGGCCGGCCGGCGAGCCGCTCCGTCAGGGTGCCGGCCGCCCGGCCCTCGGCGGCGGCCCGGGCCACCCGCCGCCCCGACCGGACCAGGCCGCGCAGCAGGGCGGGGACGGTCGCGTCCGCGGACCGCAACCCGGCGAGGTCGAGCGCCATCGGCACCAGGACCGCCTCGTCGGCCGCGAGCGCGGCGTCGAACAGCGCGAGACCCTGCTCCGAGGAGAACGGCCGCACGCCGCTCCGGGCGATCCGGCGGTGGTCGGCCCGGTCCAGGTGACCGGTCATCCCGCTGGCCTCGGCCCACAGGCCCCAGGCCAGCGACACGGCGGGCAGCCCCCGCGCCCGGCGCGCCCCGGCGAGCGCGTCCAGGGCGGCGTTGGCCGCCGCGTAGGAGGCCTGGCCGGCGCCGCCGAGCACGCCCGCGGCGGAGGAGAAGAGGACGAACGCGGCGAGGTCCTCGCCGGCGGTGAGCTCGTGCAGCGCGAGCGCGGCATCGATCTTGGGCCGCAGGACGGCCGCCAGCCGCTCCGGCGTCAGCCCGGCCACCAGGCCGTCGTCCAGTACCCCGGCGGCGTGCAGCACACCGGTCAGCGGGCGCCGGAGGCCGGCGAGCAGCTCCCGCAGCGCGTCGCGGTCCGTGGTGTCGCAGGCCGCGATGGTCACCTCGGCGCCCAGTTCGCGCAGCGAGGCCTCCAGTTCACCGGCACCCTCGGCCGCCGGGCCACTGCGGCCCACCAGCAGCAGATGCCGCACCCCGTACGCCGTCACCAGGTGCCGGGCCAGCAGCGACCCCAGCGTGCCGGTACCACCGGTGACCAGCACCGTGCCCTCGGGATCGAACCGCGGGGCCGGTGCGCCGTCCCCGGACGGGATCGCCCGGACCAGCCGGGGCATCAGCACCTCGCCCGCCCGGACGGCCAGTTGGGGCTCCTCGGAGGCGAGGACGGCGGGCGGCAGGAGCGGCACTGCGGCGGGGTCGTCGACGTCCACCAGGACCAGGCGCCCCGGGTGTTCGGCCTGCGCGGAGCGCACCAGCCCCCAGACGGCCGCACCGGCCGGGTCCGCGGCCTCGCCCGGCCGGACGGCGGTCGCGGCGCGCGTCACCACCACCAGCCGGTGGTCCGCCGACCGTTCGTCGGCCAGCCAGGACCGCAGGGTGTCGAGCGCCCGCCGGGCCAGCAGGTGCACGGCCGCCGCTCCCTCCTCCCCGGGCGCGGGGAAGTGCTCGACGACCACGGCCGGGGCCGGGGCCGCCGCCTCCGGCGCACCGGGCGCCGGCGCCCATGCGATCCGGTAGAGGGAGTCCCCGACGGCGGCGCCCGCCGCGCCGAACTCCTCGGCGGAGACCGGACGCAGGGCCAGCGACCGGGCGGTCGCCACCGGCTGCCCGGCGGGGTCGGCGACGGACAGGGCCATCCGGTCCGGTCCGTCCGGCCGCAGCCGGACGCGCAGGGCCGAAGCGCCCACCGCGTGGACGCGCACCTCGTTCCAGGCGAACGGCAGTCGGGTGGCGGTCGGGGCCCCGGGACCGGCTACCGCGTCGGTCCCGGCGCCTGAGGCCGAGCCTGCGCCGGCGTCGGCGTCCGCGTCGGCGCCGGTCAGGAAGGTGGCGTGCAGGGCCGCGTCCAGCAGCGCCGGGTGGAGCCCGTACCGGCCCGCCTCGGCCGACTGCTCCTCGTCCAGGCCGACCTCGGCGAACACCTCGTCGCCACGGCGCCAGGCGGCGCGCAGCCCCCGGAAGGCGGGCCCGTAGTGGTAGCCCGCCACCACCAGCCGCTCGTACAGCCCGGCGGTCTCCAGGGCCACCGCGCCGGGCGGCGGCCACACTTCGGCGTCGAAGGCCTCCGGGGACCGGTCCCCGGCCGAGCCGGCGGCCGCCAGCACGGCGGTGGCATGGCGGGTCCACGGCTCCTCGCCGCCCTGGTCCGGGCGGGTGTGGACCCCGACCTGCCGCACCCCGGACGGCTGGGCGGCGCCCACCCGCACCTGCAACTGGAGACCGCCCTGGTCGGGCAGCACCAGCGGCCGCTCGATGACCAGCTCGTCGAGCAGCTCGCACCCCACCTGGTCACCGGCCCGGACGGCCAGTTCGACGAAAGCGGTGCCCGGCAGGATGGCGGTGCCCGCCACGGCGTGGTCGGCCAGCCAGGGGTGGGTGTCCAGCGAGAGCCGGTTGGTGAACAGGACTTCGTCGCTGTCGGCCGGTTCGATCACCGCGCCGAGCAGCGGATGGTCCGCCGTGCCGAGCCCCGCGCCGGTCAGTCCGCCGCCCGTGAGCCCGGAGGCGTTCAGCCAGTAGCGCTGCCGCTGGAACGGATAGGTCGGCAGCTCCACCCGCCGTGCGGGCGGGCCGCCGAAGGCCGCCGCCCAGTCCACCGGGCGGCCCTGGACGTGCACCTCGGCGAGCGAGCCGAGGAACCGGGCGGGCCCGCCGTCGTCGCGGCGGAGCGAGCCGGTCACGATGCCCTGGATCCCGGCCGCCTCCAGGGTCTCCTGGAGGCTCGCCGTCAGCACCGGGTGCGGACTGACCTCGACGAAGACGCCGTGGCCCTGCTCCGCCAGCGCCCGGGTCGCGGGCTCGAAGGCGACGGTCCGACGCAGGTTGCGGTACCAGTAGTCGGCGTCGAGCTCGGCGCCGGTCAGCCAGCGCTCCTCGACCGTCGAGTAGAACGGCACCTCGGCCGGTCCCGGCTCGACCGGCGCGAGCACCGCCAGCAGTTCCTCGCGCAACCGCTCCACCTGCGAGGTGTGCGAGGCGTAGTCCACCGGAATCCGCCGGGCCCGCACCCCACGCTCCTGGCAATGCGTCAAAAGCTCGTCCAACGCACCCGGTTCACCGGCCACCACCGTCCCCGCCGGGCCGTTCAGCGCCGCCACCTGGATCCGGTCCCGCCAGCCGACGATCAACTCACCCACCTCACCGGCGGGCAGCGGAACGGACACCATCCCACCGCGCCCGGCCAACCCCGTCAACGCCCGACTGCGCAACGCCACGATCCGCGCCGCGTCCGACAGCGACAACACACCCGCCACACACGCCGCCGCGATCTCCCCCTGCGAATGCCCCACCACCGCCGACGGCTCCACACCGTACGACCGCCACAACTCCGCCAACGACACCATCACCGCGAACAGCACCGGCTGCACCACATCCACCCGCTCCAACGACGGAGCACCGGGCACACCACGCACCACATCGAGCAGATCCCAGTCGACGAACGGCCCCAACGCCTCCGCACACTCCGCCAACCGCCCCGCGAACACCGGCGACTCCGCCAACAGCTCCACACCCATCCCGACCCACTGCGAACCCTGCCCCGGAAAGACGAACACCGTCCGGCCCGGGCTGGGGCCCGTCGCCACGCCGTGGACCACACCCGGCGCCGGGAAGTCCCCGGCCACGGCGTCGAGGCCGCGCAGCAGGCTGTCCGAGTCGGTCCCGAGCACCACCGCACGGTGCTCCAGAACGGCCCGGGTGGTCGCCAGCGCATGGCCGACCGCCGCCGGATCCTCGACCCGGCCCGCCCCGAGGGCCGAACGCAGGCGCGCGGCCTGCTCGCGGAGCGCGGGCGCGCTGCGCGCCGACAGCAGCCACGGCACCACGGCGGGCCCCGGCACCGGCGCGACCGCGGCCGGCGCCTCCCCCGGCTCCGCGTCCACCGGGGCCGGGGCCTGTTCGAGGACGACGTGCGCGTTGGTCCCGCTCATGCCGAACGACGAGACGCCGGCCCGGCGCGGGTGCTCCCCCGCCGGCCACGGCCGGGCCTCGGTGAGCAGCCGGAGCGCGCCCGAGGACCAGTCGATGTGCGGGGACGGCTCCTCGGCGTGCAGCGTCCTCGGCAGGACCTCCTTCCGCATCGCCATCACCATCTTGATCACCCCGGAGACGCCGGCCGCCCCCTGGGCGTGGCCGACGTTGGACTTCAGTGAGCCCAGCCAGAGCGGCTGCTCCGCCGGCCGGTCCCGGCCGTAGGTGGCGAGCAGGGCCTGGGCCTCGATCGGGTCGCCGAGCTTCGTCCCCGTGCCGTGCGCCTCGACCACGTCCACCTCGGCGGCGGACAGCCGGGCGTCGGCCAGGGCCCGCCGGATCACCCGCTGCTGGGCGGGGCCGTTCGGCGCGGACAGCCCGTTGGACCGGCCGTCCTGGTTGACCGCCGACCCGCGCACCACCGCCAGGACGTGATGCCCGTTGCGGCGCGCGTCCGACAGCCGCTCGACCAGCAGCAGCCCGACGCCCTCGGCCATCCCGAAGCCGTCCGCGCCGGCCCCGAAGGCCCGGCAGCGCCCGTCGGTGGACAGACCGCGCAGCCGGGAGAAGCGGACGAACTCCTCGGGGGTGAGCATCACCGTCACCCCGCCGGCCAGCGCCAGCGAGCACTCGCCCGACCGCAGCGACTGGACGGCCAGGTGCAGGGCGACCAGGGAGGAGGAGCAGGCGGTGTCGACCGTCACCGCGGGGCCTTCCAGGCCCAGGGTGTAGGAGATCCGGCCAGAGGCGACACTGGCGGCGCTGCCGGTGCCGACGTGCCCCTCCAGATCGGCCGGGATCCGCGCACCGCGCCGCGCGTAGTCGCCGTAGACCACGCCGGCGAACACCCCGGTGTCGGTCCCGCGCACCGACACCGGATCGATGCCCGCGTGCTCGAACGCCTCCCAGGCGGTCTCCAGCAGCAGCCGCTGCTGCGGGTCCATCGCCAGCGCCTCGCGCGGCGAGATCCCGAAGAACGCGGCGTCGAACTCGGCGGCCTCGTGCAGGAACCCGCCGGCCCGGACGTAGGAGCGGCCCGGCACGTCGGGGTCCGGGTCGTAGAAGTCGGTGAGGTCCCAACCGCGGTTGACGGGCAGCCCCGAGATCACGTCGGAGCCCGCCGCCACCAGGTCCCAGAGGCCCTCGGGCGAGGTGACGCCGCCGGGCAGCCGGCAGGCCATGCCGACGATCGCGATCGGCTCCTGCCGACTGTCCTCCAGCTCCCGCAGGCGGTCGCGGGTCTCGCGCAGCTCGGCGGTCACCCGGTTGAGGAAGTAGCGCATCCGGTCGTCATTCATGAGCGTTTCCCTCTGCGGAGTGATCGGGCTGGTAGATGCCGAACTCGTCGCCGAGGAGCCCGATCAGCTCGTCGTCGGTCACGGCTTCGAGTTCGGTGACGGTGTCGGCGGGACCGTCGGCGCGCGACGCGGTGGCGCGCCAGCCGGCCAGCAGGTCCTGGAGGCGGTCGCCGACCGCCTGGCGTTCGGCCACCGCGAGCGAGGCGGCGGACAGGACCGCCGCCAGCCGGTCCAGTTCGGCCAGGACCGGCACCACGGTGGTGTCGGGGCGCGGGGCCAGTTCGGCGTGCAGGTGGTCGGCGAGCGCCGCCGGGGTCGGATGGTCGTAGATCAGGGTGGAGGTCAGCCGCAGGCCGGTCGCCGTCCGCAGGCGGTTGCGCAGTTCGACGGCGGTGAGCGAGTCGAAGCCGAGGTCCTTGAACGGCTGGTCGGGCTCGATCGCGTCCGGCGAGGAGTGCCGCAGGACGGTCGCGATCACCGGCCGGACCAGCGCCAGCAGGGCGCCGGGGCGCTCGGCCTCCGGCAGCTCTGCCAGGCGGCGGGCCAGCGCGGCCGCCGGGTCGTCCGACGGGTCGGCGACCGCCGGGCCGGACGGGGCCGGCCCGGGCCGTTCGGCGCGGAGGCCGCCCAGCAGGGGCAGGCGCCAGGCAGGGTCGTCCCAGGCGCAGTGCAGGACGGCGACGGAGGTCTCGTCGTGGTCCAGGATCCCCCCGAGGGCGTCCAGGGCCAGCTCCGGGTCGAGGTCCCGGGCGCCGTGCCGGCGGATCCGCTCCTCGGTACCGGGGGCGGCCGTGACGGCACCGTCCCAGTGGCCCCAGGCGATCGCGGTGGCGGGCAGGCCGTCCGCCCGCCGCTGGTGCGCCAGCGCGTCCAGATAGGCGTTGCCCGGTGCGTAGTTGGCGTGACCGGCCAGGCCGCAGACGCCGGCGAAGGAGGAGAACAGGACGAAGGCGGAGAGGTCCAGGCCCGCGGTCAGCTCGTGCAGCACCCGGGCACCGCCCACCTTGACCCGCAGCACGTGCTCCATCTGACTGACAGTCAAGGTGTCGACCAGGGCGTCGTCGAGCAGCGTGGCGGCGTGGAACACGGCCGTGAGCGGGTGCTCCTCGGGCAGCCCGGCCAGCAGCTCGCCCACCGCGGCCCGGTCGGACATCTCGCACCGGTGGGCGCTCACCCGGGCGCCGGAGGCGGTCAGCTCGGCGAGGAACTCGGCGTCCTCGAAGGCGTCCTCGCTCAGCAGCAGCAGGTGTTCGGCGCCGTCGGCGGCCAGGCGCCGGGCGACGTGACGGCCGAGCGCGCCGGTGGCACCCGTGATCAGCACAGTGCCGCCAGGCCTCCAGTCACGCACCGCCGGACGGCCCGCCAGCGGCGCCCGCTCCAACCGCCGCACGGACAACCCCGCAGCACGGACCGCAAGTTCGTCCTCACCGTGCCCGCCGATCAGCGCGGTGACCGTGGCCCGCGCCAGATCGACCCCGGGCGACTCCGGCACATCCACCACACCACCCCAACGGTCCGGCAGCTCCGCCGCGACCACCCGGCCCAGACCCCAGAGCATCGCCTGCTCCGGACCGGACACCCGCTCACCACCACCCACCGCCACCGCGCCCCGCGTCACACACCACAACGGCGCCGCCACACCCACGTCCTCCAACGCCTGCACCAACGCCACCGACGCCGCCAGACCCCACGGCACCGACCCACCACCGGCCACCACACCCGACCCACTGCCCAGCAGCGACACCACCCCCGCCGGCTCACGCCCCTTCAACAACGCCGCCAACGAGTCACGCCGAACCGCACCATCCACCACCAACACACCGGCATCCACACCGAGTTCGGCGAACGCCGACACCAGCGCCGACCCCCAGCCACCGTCAGCACCACCCTCCGGCACCACCAGCAGCCACGCACCCCCCGACCCCACCGCCGGAACCACATCCAACGGCCGCCACACCACGCGATACCGCAACGCATCCGCCGCACTCAACGGCGACACACCCGAACCCACCACCGACGGCTCCAGCCAGAACCGCTCACCCTGGAACGCATACGTCGGCAACTCCACCCGACGCCCACCCCCCGTGGCCACACCCCAGTCCACCGGCACACCACGCACCCACACCTCGGCCACCGACGCGAGGAAACGCTCAAGCCCACCCTCGTTCCGCCGCAACGACCCGACCACCACGGCTTCTCCGCCGTGCTCCTCCAACGTCTCCTCGACGGCCAGGCTCAGCACCGGGTGCGCGCTGCTCTCGACGAACGCCCGGAACTCGTCGGCCGCACAGGCCCGCACGGCCGCCGCGAACGCCACCGGTTCCCGCAGGTTCCGGTACCAGTACTCCGCGTCCAGCATCGTCGTGTCCACCCGGCCGCCGGTCACGGACGAGTAGAACGGCACCTCCGCCGACCGGGCGGTGACCTCGCCCAGGACGTCGAGCAGTCGGCCCCGGACGGTCTCGACCTGCGCGGAGTGCGAGGCGTAGTCGACCGGGATCCGGCGCGCCCGCACGCCCCGCGCCTCACAGTCCGCCAGCAGCCCCTCCAACGCCGCCGGCTCCCCCGACACCACCACCGAGCCGGGCCCGTTCACCGCCGCCACCGACAACCGGCCCTCCGCGGCAGCCACCAACTCCCCCGCCCCGACCGGGCTCAGCGCCAGCGACACCATCCCGCCCAGCCCCGCGAGTGCGTCCGCGATCACCTGGCTGCGCAAGGCCACGACCCGCGCCGCGTCCACCAAGGGGAGCGCACCCGCCACACAGGCGGCCGCGATCTCCCCCTGTGAATGGCCGACGACCGCCGACGGCTCCACACCGTAGGAACGCCACAGCTCGGCCAGCGCGACCATCACCGCGAAGGAGACCGGCTGGACCACATCCACCCGCTCCAGCGACGGCGCGCCGGGCACGCCCCGCAGCACATCGAGCACGTCCCAGTCGACGAACGGCCGCAACGCCCGCGCGCACTCCGCCAGCCGCGCCGCGAACACCGGCGAGGAATCCACCAACTCCCGGCCCATGCCTACCCACTGCGCTCCCTGACCCGGGAAGACGAACACCACCCCCGCGTCATTCGGCAGGTCGGCCGTGCCCTCGACGACCCCCGCTACCGGCGCGGCCCCGCCCACGGCGCGCAGACCGAGCAGCGCCTCGGCCCGGTCCTCCGCGACGACGACGGCCCGGCGCTCCAGCCGCGCACGCCCCGAGGCCAGCGAATAGGCCACATCCGGCACACCCAGGTCGTCCCGCGCCTCCCACCAGTCGGCCAACCGCGCCGCCTGCGCGCGCAACGCCGACCCGCCCCGCGCGGAGACGACCAGCGGCGCCACCCCCGGCCCCGACGACGCGGCCGACGGCTCCTCCACGGGCGCCTGCTCCAGCACCACATGCGCGTTGGTCCCGCTGATCCCGAAGGAGGAGACAGCCGCCCGACGCGGCCGCTCCACCGACGAGCCCCACTCCCGGGCCTCCGACAGCAACTCCACCGCGCCCGAGGACCAGTCGATGTGCGGCGAGGGCTGGTCGGCGTGCAGCGTCCTGGGCAGCACACCCGCCCGCATCGCCGACACCATCTTGATCACACCCGCCACACCCGCCGCCGCCTGGGTGTGCCCGATGTTCGACTTCACCGAGCCCAGCCAGAGCGGTGCTCCCCCGGCGCGGTCCTGACCGTAGGTGGCCAGCAGGGCCTGCGCCTCGATCGGGTCGCCCAGGGTGGTGCCCGTGCCGTGGGCCTCGACGGCGTCCACATCCCGCGCCGACAGTCCGGCGTTCGCCAGCGCCTGCCGGATCACCCGCTGCTGCGACGGACCGTTCGGCGCCGTCAGACCGTTCGACGCACCGTCCTGGTTCACCGCACTGCCCCGCACCACCGCCAGCACCGGATGCCCGTTGCGCACCGCGTCCGAAAGCCGCTCCACCAACAGGACACCGACACCCTCGGCCATACCGAACCCCTCGGCATCCACCGAGAAGGAACGACACCGACCGTCCCTCGACAACCCCCGCTGCCGCGAGAACTCCACGAACAT
>NZ_JBEXYD010000115.1:0-11503 GCF_040630735.1 Kitasatospora sp. NPDC005748 | reverse complement strand
TTAATCCCAAACAAGGAATTCTGTTTTTTGCTTTTTGTGGTGTTGTGTACAGCGGTTGCGTGGCCGCCCCGGCGGGGGGGGCCGGGGCCCCGCGCCCCGGCCCCGGCCGCCCGACGGACGTCATCGACGGGGGCGTGCACCGGAGTCGACCGCTGCACGCCCCCGTCCGGCGGTCAGGCCTTCGCCCCGGCGACGGCCGTGTAGAGGCCGCGCTCGGGCCGCTGCGCGCGGCCGGCCTTGGCGAGACGCTCCAGCCTGGTGCGGATCGTGTTGATGTTGCCCTCGTGCGTTTCCAGGCCCAGCAGTTCGGTGACCTCGCGGGCGCGCAGCGGGGCCTCGGCCTTCGCGAGCACCGCCACCACGGTGTCCGCGTCCGCCACCTGGCGCCGGCGGTCCGTCGAGGCGGTCTTGCCCTCGGTGGCGGTCGCCGGAGCCGGTGCGGCCTTCTTGGCCGGGGCCGCCGCCGGTGCGGCCTTCTTGGCGGTGGTCGCCGGAGCCGGGGCCGCCTTCTTGGCGGGGGCCGCCGCCGGAGTCGACGTGGCCTTCTTGGCAGGCGTCCGCTTCACCGTGGGCTTGGGCCCGCTGTCCTTGGCCGCCGCCTTCGTCGCGGTCCGCTTCTTGCCGGGGGCCGACGACGGCGCCGCCTGCTCCGCATCGGACGCGGCACTCTTCGCCGCCACCGCCTTCTTGGCGGCTGCCGGCTTCCTGCTCCGCGCCTTCGCCGTCGGAGCGGTGGACGCCTCCGGAGCGGCAGGCGTGGCCGGGGCAGCGGGCGCCTCCGCCGGAGCCGGTGCCGCCGGGGTCGGCTCCGTCGCCGCGGCCTCCTCCTGCGGTGCCTCGGCCGAAACCGGCTGCGCCTCGGGGGCGCCCGACTCGCCCCCGGCACCGATCGACACGCCGGCGAGCCCTCGCAGGCCCGCCAGCGCCTTGGCCACCGCCTCCTCCTCGGCCCTGGCGGCGGCGAGTTCCTGCTCCGCCCGGGCGAGCCGGTCCCGCACTGCGGGCAGTCTCCCCTCCAACAGCGAAATCGTCGATCCCACACCGCTGTCCGTACCGAAAGTGTTCCCGTTTCCCACAACCACTCCTACGCGTAGTCCGTCACCGGTCGTGCAGTGAATGTACGGCTAGCCGGGCGGGGTGTACGAGGATTGCGGAATGTTCCATCGCACGGGGTGCCGACGGTGCGTGGCCCGACCTCGGTGGAACCCGGTGTGGAAGCGAACGCGCGGAGGGCGGGCGGGTGTTGGCGGAGGAGGCCGACCAGGGTTCCCGGCACCCGACGCGGTCCTTGAACGGCACCCCTGTCCGCGCCCCATCTCCCTTTGGCTGGAACGGTGTTGCCCGAAAGGTCGGTCGAGTGGCGACCGCTGCCGGAAGCATCCGACACGGTGGAGGGGCGTACGCCGCCGAAGAGTCGCCGCACACCCCGACGGTGCGGTCCGCCGCCGCCGCGGCGGTGCGGGTGTCAGCGGTCCGGTGGGTGAGATTCGTGAGCGGCAGCAGCGGCACGGGGGTTGTCGCGTCCGCGCCGGGCCCCCGGGCGGCGGGGCAGGGGCGCGGACTCGCGACCCGTACGGCGCGGGGCAACTCGACGTGGCGGCGCCCCCTCTGGGGCACCGGGGCGGAGGAGCACGCCCCGGACCGCCGGACCCGGGGCAGGCCGGACCGACGGCTCGGGACACACGCGAATCGGCCAACCAGGAGGGAATCCGGTAGCGGCCCCGCCCTCGCGCCCACCGATTGCCGTACCGTGACCGACGACGAAGTGGAGGACCTCTTGAGCGCCCAGCCCGACCACCTGCCCGCCCCGCCGTCGGCCCCGGCGCCTCGCGCCGCCGCCCAACTGCTCGTCCGCATCCACGCCGAGCCGCCCGAGCGGTCCGCCCGGTGGCTGCCGGCGTTCGAGCGGGACTGGGCGAAGGCGCTGGAGGACTCCCGCCAGACCTACGACCTCTCCCCGTTGCACGAGGTGGTGCGCACCTGGCGGTTCCGCCTGGACAGCGCACCGGCGGTCGACGCGTTCGCCGCCGCCGGCCTGGACGACGAGGACGGCATCGACCTCGCCGAACTCACCGGGACGAACCCGTGACCGACCGGGTCTGGCCGGCCCGCCTGTCCCCGCAGGCGGCCAAGACCTTCGTCGACCTGCCCCGGCACGCGCGGCTGACGGTCCGCGACCTGCTCGACATCGCCTCCTGCACCCCCTGGGGATGGCCGCAGTGGGACGCCACCGACCTCGAAGGCGAGGACCTGCGCTGCGCCTCCGTCGGCCAGCTCAGCCTGGTCTACTCCGTCAACCGCCTGGCCGAGCGCCTGTACGTCCTCGACATCGTCTGGCTCGGCTGACCTCCACCGCGCCCACCGCCTGAACGGCCTGCCGTCGCCGCATCGTTGGCCGTCTGCGTCGGCCTGCGCCGAACGATCGGCCGGCGACCCGCCACCTCTCCCGCTCCGCGAGCGAGGAGAACCCGCAGAATCCGGTTCGGGAGTCCACGAGGATCGGCCGGCATCCGGGAATCGGGAACACGGAGGTCGCCGAGTCGGCGTCACCACCGCGTCCACCGGCTGCGGGTCGACCCCTTGCGGTGGGCCTGCGTTCACGAGCCTCCCGTGTGGGGAACTGCTCGGCCGTTCGCTCCGGGTCGGGCGCGGCCGTCCGGGGCCGGTCAACCGGTTGGACAGCCATCGCCGCAGGTGGCAGGCTCCGCCGTCGTGGAGATACTCGATGTTCTGACCGGCCTGGCGCGGACCGGGTACCTGGGGCCGGTCGCGAACGGGGTGTCCCTGGCCTCCGTGATCGCAGAGTACGGCGAGCCGTGGGTGGGCGCCGTCGGGCACCTTAACGAGTGGCCCCGACTGGTCGGCTACGGGGACTTGGAACTGGCGGTGTGCCGCTGCGGAGCCGTCGTGCTCGTCTGCCTCCAGACCTGGCGGGAAGTCATCGACCTCCCACCCGCACTGGCCGGCCGACCGGCCCTTCCCGGACAGCCGTACTACACCGACGTCATCGCCGCCCTGGACCGGGCCGGTTGTCCTTGGCGGCGGTACCCGGCACTCACCTTCGAGGGTCAGCGCTCGGTCGAGGCCGAACCCTCCGGCGCCGTCTTCACCTTCGAGATCGTGGACGACGAGGAGCCGGTCCTGAACGTCGTGTGCCTGCCACCCCATCACCACGACTGTCCCACGACCGCCGCATCGCCAAGGAGTTGACGCGGGTGCAGGCCATCCACCGCGACCGCCCGCTCTCCCCGCAGGGACGCCGAACCGTCAGGCTCCAGGCTCAGGGCCATAGGAATGAACGGTCGCAGTCTCCGGCTGAGCGCCGACCAGTTGCGGCCCGCGGCGGCCGAGCCGGACCGGGCGCGGGCACGGGTCGCCGAGCTCGACGGGGGCGGGGCGGCCGCCCGGGAGCGGCTGCACGAGACCGGACGAGCCGGGCACGTACTCGGCTCCTGCTCCGCCGCCACGCCCTCCGGTCGACGTCGTCCACGGGGAGGACGAGCTCCCCGCCGCGGGGGACCGGGGCTACGGCCCGCCGCGCTACCTGACCCCCGAACAGGTCCGCGCCGGCGCGGACGCGCTCACGGCTTTGTCCCCCGGCGCCCTGGTCGACGGGGTCGACCCGGCGGAACTCGCCGCCGCTGTCGCGCTGCCCGCCGGCTGGACGGAGGAGGACGCTCCGCACCTCGCCTCCGGCCACTACCGGGCCCTCGCCGACTTCCTCCGGACGGCGGCCCGCTACCGGCAGGCCGTGCTCGTCTGGACCGAGTAGGACACCGACCGAGTAGGGCACCGCCGCCGCATTCCGCGCCGAGAAGGCTTCGCCGCGGGTGCGCGGGCAGGCGGTCGGCCCGCTCCCGCTCCACCCGTCGCCGGTTCCGGCGGCCCGGGCGGGGGCGGTGGTAGCTTGCGGGCGTGGATCTCTTCGGACGGTCATGGGCGGCGCTGCGGGCCGCGGTGGACGGGCTCGCGGAGGAGGACTTCGCCGAGCCGTCGGGTTGTGCCGGGTGGCTGGTGCGGGACTTGGTGTGCCATCTGGTGATCGACGCCCAGGACGTACTGATCACCCTGGTCACCCCGTCCCCCGCGGAGCCGACCCGGGACGCGGCGTCGTACTGGCAGGTGTCCGCCGAACCGCCCGACGGCCAGGACCCGTTGGACGCGCTGACCGTCCGGCTGGCCGCCGCCTACGGGGACCCGGGGCTGCTCCGCCTCCACCTCGACGACGTCGGCTCCGCGGCGGGGCGCGCCGCCGAACTCGCCGATCCGCGGCTGCGGGTGGCCACCCAGGGGCAGGTGCTGACCGCCGGTGACTACCTGGACGCCTACGTGCTGGAGTGGACGCTGCACCACCTCGATCTGGTCGCTCACCTGCCGCACCTGCCGGGCCCGCCCGCCGAGGGGCTGGCCGGGGCGCGTCGGTTGCTGGAGCGGATCGCCGGAGGAGCGTTCCCGGCCTCGTTCGCGGACGCGGACGCGCTGCTGGTCGGCACCGGGCGGCGGGTCGCGACCCCGGCCGAGCGGACGGCACTCGGGGCGCACGGGGCACCGGGGACGAAGGTGCCGCTGGTCCTCGGGTGAGCCGGGCAGCCGCAGCGGCCCGCCGCCGACCGGTGCGGTTCGGCGCGATTGTCGGTGGCGCCTGCAAGACTGCCGCCGTGTCTGTCCCGCGCCCGGGAGCCGCACCGTCGTCGTCCGGCAGGAACCACTGGAGGAACACACATGACGCAACTGCTGAGAGTCCAGAACTTCGTCGTCTCGAGTGACGGCGTCGCGGCCGGCGAGGACCAGAGCTTCGAGCGCCCGTTCGGCTTCGACCACCCCGAGCGGCTGTTCTCCTGGGCCGGCGCGACGGCGAGCTGGCCGATGCGCACCGACCCCGGGGGCAGCCGGGGTCTCGACGACTACTTCACCCGCGACTACCCCCGCAACATCGGGGCCGAGATCATGGGCCGCAACAAGTTCGGGCCCCAGCGCGGGCCCTGGCAGGACCACGAGTGGCGCGGCTGGTGGGGTGACGAGCCGCCGTTCCGCACCCCGGTGTTCGTCATGACCCACCACACGCGGCCGTCGTTCACGCTCTCCGACACCACGTTCCACTTCGTCGACGGCGACCCGGCCACGGTCCTGGAGCAGGCGCGGGAGGCGGCGCAGGGCAAGGACGTCCGGCTCGGCGGGGGAGTCACCACCGTCCGGGAGTTCCTCGACGCCGACCTCGTCGACACCCTGCACGTGGCGGTCTCGCCGCTGAAGCTCGGGTCCGGCCTGCGGCTCTGGGAGTCCCCCGACGAGCTGCTCGACCGCTTCCACCTGGACGTCGTGCCCAGCTCCAGCGGTGTGACGCACCACCTGTTCTGGCGGAAGTGACCCAGCCCCGGGGCGGCCCCGACCGGCCGCGGTGCCTCCCCGGAGCCGCCCGCCGAGCAACGCTCGACAGTCTCGTGCTTCCCGACCTGCGGATCGAGCGGTCCGACGGCGAGCGCGATCCGGCAGCCGAAACTGGTCGGGCTCCGGGGGACCGGCTCCAGGGGGCACCCGGACCGGTCCGGGCACATATGGAGACGTCTTCGTCGCGGGCCCGTCCGGCGTCCCAAGTGCCAGGTCAGCGCGATGAGACGAGCATGGGACGCCGCGTGAATCCGGTCCGCCTGTCCTCCGATCACCCTACGGGGGGTGCGAGCGGGCCTAGGATGATCTTCATGCCCGGTGGCAGCCCGCCGGTGTCGGATTACGGGGGACGGCGCTCGGCGCCATGCGTCCCGGCCTCGGCGGCGCTCGGCGGCATGACGGCCGGTCAGCGGCGACCATTCGGGGAACGGCCCGGCCGCCGCCGCGCCGACCGCACCGCCGGACATCCGACACACAGCCCGTATCTCGAAGAATCTGGGGTTCCCTTGAACAGCATCTCCCTGAAGCGGCGCGGCGCGCTCGTCTCCGCTGCCGCGGCCCTGCTCACCGTCGGTGTGATGGGCGGCAGCGCACACGCGGTGCCCAACTCCGGCTCCCTCTGGGTCGGCTACGGCAAGAGCAACACGTACGCCAGCGTGAAGTGCGTGCAGCAGACCTCCAACTCGCTGCAGTACCAGACCGGCTACCACGAGATCGCGGTGGACGGCTCCTTTGGGCCGGACACCTACGGGGCGATCGTGGCCATCCAGCGGTGGGCGAGCCTGGACCAGGACGGCGTCGTCGGCCCGCGGACCGGTGACGTCATGGTCTCGGCCACCAAGGACATGTTCCACTGCTACGCCTCGCTGCCCACGTTGCGGTGACCCCCGGCGCGTGGCGCCGGTAGGCGGCCGCGGCGGTGGGCACCGGGTGTGCTCATCGCCGCGGCCGCCTACCGGCGTTGGGGGGAGGGCTGGTTCCCGGGTGGTCTTGGCACGGGTGGCAGGCGTAGTTGAAGATGCAATGAGCTTGACCGCACCGTAGGAAGACCTTTCGAGGAGGAGTCCCGCGATGACCGTCCACCTGAAGCGCCTCACCGCCGTCGCCGCCACCGCGGCCGCCCTGCTGCTGGGCGGAGCTCTCGCCCAGCCCGCCGCTGCCGTCGAACTCCCGCACGCCCCGGTGGCCTACTTCGCCACCGGAGCCGACCTGACGGGCACCAGGTTCCCGGTCGACACCGGCAGCACCGGCTGCCGCGCGCTGCCGTCCCCCGCACTGTCCGCGGTGGACTTCACCGAGGTGAACATCAGGGTCTACTTCACCGCCGACTGCCGGACCGGCCTGCCCGGCAAGCCGAGCGACCTGTCCTACGTGCTGGGCAGCCTGCACTGGGCCGACTTCCCGTTCCCGGCGCTGAGCTACGAGGTCGTTCGCTAGGGGCCGGGGAGGAGCCCGCCGCGGTCCGGGTGTCGCCGCGAGCCGGCGGCCCGGTCCGCGGCGGGCGAGGGTGGACCGTCACCGGGGTCGTCGAAGGCATCCCGCGCCCGGGACCGGCCACCTGCCCGCCGCGTCCCGTCCGCACGGCGCGGCGCGCTACCCGGCCGTGGCGGGGTAGCGGGGTTCGTCGCCCCGGGCGACGGAGAGCAGGTTCTCCGCGGCCATGTCGGCCATGCGCCGGACGGCCTGGGTGCTGAGGTAGGCGCAGTGGGGTGTGACCAGCAGCCGGTCCGGGACGAACTCCAGCAGTCCGTACGGGTCCTCGGCCGGGTCCGGCGTCGGTTCGGTGTAGTAGCCGTCGAAGGCCGCGCCGGCGATCAGGCCCTCGGCGAGCGCGGTGCGCAGGGCGTCGGGGTCGACGAGGGCGGCGCGGGCGGTGTTGATCAGGAAGCCGTCGGGGCCCAGCGCCGTCAACTGCCGTGCGCCGATCACGCCGTCGTTGACGCCCGGCTGGTGGGGGAAGTGCAGGGTCACGACCTCGGCGGCCTCGAACAGGTCGTCCAGGGAGGCGACCGCCGTGTAGGGCAGCCCGTCGAGCTCCGGGCGGTGCGTGCGGTTCCAGTACAGGACCTCCATGCCGAACGCGGCGTGCGCCATCCGGGCCACCTCGCGGCCGATGTGGCCCATGCCGGCCACCCCGAGTCGGGCGCCGACCAGCGAGGGCGTCGCGTCCTCGCTCCACAGCCCCGCCCGCACGCCCGTCACCCGGCGGGTCACCCCGCGGACCAGGTCGAGCATCTGAGCGACGGTGAACTCCGCGACGGCCACCGCGTTGGCGTGCGGGGTGTAGCAGAACCGGGTCGGCGAAGCACCCTCGGGCAGTTCCATGAAGGAGCCGTAGCCGGTGCCCATGAAGCAGGCCACCGCGAGGTCCGGCAGCCGGTCCCACGCGCGCGCGGACATCACCTCCGACCCGCCCAGTACGTAGCCCCAGGCGCCGTGCAGCGCCTGGACCACCTTGTCCTCGTCCAGGTCGCCGGGGAGCGACTCGACGGCGAACCCGCCGGCTTCCAGCTTCCGTACCACCTGGTCCGGGAAGGTCGCCCCGGTCACGACCACCCTGCGCCTGTCCATGCTCGGCTCCTCGGTCGACTCTGTGCGCGGCACGCTCCGCCCCCCGACGGCGCCGCGGGCCCCAGCCTACGGGCGGCGGACCGGATGTCTCCGCCGGTCCGGCGGAAGCCGTCCACCCGTCGTCGCCCGTCGGGGGCGGTCCGACGCCGTGTCCGTTGCTCCGCAGGTCACGCCGGGGCGATGCTGCGGGCGTCCTCGCCGGTGCTCCGGTCGGCCGATGACGGGGCGACAACCGAGGCGAGACGGGAAATCTTCCGGTCTTCACTGCCTCAAATGACGGTCTCTCACCGTCCGGCGCCGAAGGATTTCCGGTCTACACGCCGCTGCGCCGTTCGCCCCGGGGATAGGGGCGAACGGCGCAGCGGTGTGGACGGCGGGTCGGGTCAGCAGGCGGCGGCGGGCCGGTCGCGGGTCACGAGGTCGCTGCCGCCGGTGGTGGCGTCGAGCCAGACGACCCGGTTGCCCTGGTCGGCGGCGGGGTGGAACTGGGTGCCCCGGTTGCAGGAGACGCGCACGGGGGTGCCGCCGGTGACGGGGAGCTGGTACAGCTTCGGCAGCGCGGCGTTGGACCAGCCGTCGGCCGGCTTGTCGCCGCGCTGCTGGAAGGTGACGGCCCGGTCGGTGGCGGTGATCGCCAGGTCGGCCGGGGCGAGCGGCGAGCCGGCCGGCAGCAGCTCGCCGACGCCCGAGCCGTTCAGCGCGCCGGAGCGGATGGCCCCGCCGCCGGGGTGCCCGGGCGCGGTCTGCGTCCAGAGCAGCCGGTCGCCGGCGAGCGTCGGGGAGTCGAGGAACGGGGCCTCGGCGCCGTTGGCGGTGCTCACCGGGTACTGGGCGGTGGTCCGGCCGGCGGCGATCGAGTAGACGGTCGGGGCCTGGACGGTCGACTCGCCGGTCGTCCAGGTTTCGAGCCAGCCGAGCAGGCCGTTCCTGAGGGAGAGGGAGGAACTCGTGTACGGCACCAGGTCGTGGCCCTCGGGCAGCGGGAGTTCCACCGGCGGGGCGCCGTCGTGGGAGAGCATCGCCCGGCTGCGGCCGGTGTCGCCGTCGGTCAGCACGAAGGCGATGTCCGTGCCGGAGACCTGGACGCTGACGGGCGACTGGGCCGAGGACTTGAAGAGGCTGCGGACCGGGCCGCCGGACAGCGAGCGGGTCAGCACCTCGGTGCCCCAGGTGCCGGTGTCGTCCAGTCCGATCGCCAGCCAGGCGGCGGAGGTGCCGTCGGTGGCGGCCCAGCCGTGGATCCGCTCGTCCTCCGGGCTGAGCCGGGTCGGGGTGGAGGGTGCGGTGGTGGAGCCGGTGTAGAGGGGGACGGCTCCTCCGACGGGGCCGCTGGTGCTGCCCATCACCCAGTGGCCCCCGCCCGCGGCCGGCCCGGTCGGGGCCATGGCGCCGCGCAGCAGCGGGCGGCTGTCCGTACGGACCCGGCTCTGCCAGCCGGCGCGGATCCCGTGCGCGTCGAACGCGGCGGCGACCGTGCGGAGTTCGGCCCGGCCGAGGCCGAGCGAGCGGCCGGCGGCCAGGACGGCGTTGCGGCCGTCGACGAAGTCGTCCAGCGGGGTGAGGAATTCGGCGAGGGCGCGGTAGACGAGCCGGTCGGCGGTGAGCGGGTCGAGGGTGCGGCGGAGGTCCCACAGGGCGCCGCCGAAGATGGTGGAGTTGAGGTGCACGCCGCCGCTGTCGAGTTCGAGCCCGGCGCCGAGGTAGTCGTCCACGGTGGTGCGGCGGTCGTCGAGCCGACGGCCCGCGCAGGCCTCGGGGGTGCCGGTGAGGCAGAGGCTCTCGCCGAGAAGCGCGGCCCCGGGGTCGGTCATCGCGATGCCGCGGGCGGTGACCTCGATGGCGTTGCCGAAGTAGTCGGCCAGCGCCTCGTTCATCGCCCCGGACTGCCCGGAGTACTCCAGGTCGGCGGTGTGCTGGATGACGCCGTGGGTCATCTCGTGGCCGGCCACGTCCAGGGCGGCGGCGAACTGGCGGTGCGTGGCGTCGCCGTTGCCGTAGACCATCTTCTGCCCGTCCCAGGAGGCGTTCGGGAAGGGCCTGCCGCCGTTGCTCACGTTCACCACGGAGGTGATCGGGCTGCCCTTGCCGTCCAGGCCGTCCCGGCCGAGCCGGTCGCGGTAGAAGTCGTACACCGTACCGGCGTTGACGTGGGCGTCGGTGGCGCCGCTGGTACCGGTGGCGGCCGGGAAGTCGGGGCCGGGGGAGGCGACCGGGAGGGCGTCGGCGGGCAGCCGGCCGAACTCGCGGTAGTCGCGGCCGGTCCCGTCGTAGGTGGAGATGGTGGCGGGCCGGGTGAGGTCGACGAGCCGGTAACTGCCGTCGGACTGACGGGCGATGCTGACCGGCACGGTGCGGCCGAGGAGGTCGGGCGCGCTGCCGGTGGCGGGTTCACCGGACGGCCCGGTGGGTGCGGCGGCCGCTGCCGCGCCACGGGCGGCACCGGTACCGGCGTCCGCCGCCCGGTACGGGCTCCGGGCGTCATGGGCGAGGGCGACCACGCCGCGGGTGGCGTCCACGTAGACCTCGCGGACCAGCGGGCCCCCGGTCGCCGGGTCGGTGGAGCGTACGGTGAAGTGCTGGGCGAGGCGCCCGGCGCCGCCGGGCAGGACGACGGGGCCGCGGTCCTCGGCGGTGGCCGCGGTCCGGGCGCGCTGGTCGGTCAGCGAGTCGAGTGCCAGTCGGCGCAGGGTCGCGGCCGGGACGGCGGCGGTGGTCGGCGCGGTCAGCCCGGTGAAGTACTTGCCGCCGGCCGACTCCACCCGCTGACCGGCTCCGTCGCCCACCAGGCGTACCAGGTACTGCCCGCCGAGGACCGGTATGCCGCCGTGGTACTGCTGGAACCTGACGGTGCGGCGGTCCGCGGCGGTCCGCTCGACGGCGAGCTCGGTCAGCTGCGCCGGGTCGATCCGGTAGCGGTCGGGGTGGGCCGCGAGGTGGGCCCGTGCCGCCTCGCCCGCGCCGCCGGGCGCGGCCTCCGCCAGTCCGGTCACCAGCTGAGGGGCGGCGGTGCCCTCCCCGGCCACCAGGGCGGGGACGGGATCGCGTTCGGCCCCCGGGCCCGGGGGCGCGGCCAGGGCCGGTGCGGCGCTCAGGGTGAGCGCCAGCGCCAGGCTCAGGGCGGCGCCCGCGCCGAGCGCCTTGGGGGTGGGGCGGGAACGGTGCTGCACGGCGGTCCTCCACGGTGATCGGCAGCCGGTGGCAACGCCGCTGACGGGGCGGCGAGGTGACGATGGATCACCAGATGCTCGATCGCGGCCGTCGGGCCCGTCCAGACCGTCGGGCGAAAGGGCAGCGCGCGGCGCCAACTCCTGCGCACGGGCGCAACCGCCCCGTGTCCGAACGGGCACGAACCGCCCCCGGCCGCGGAAACCGCCCCCGTCGGTGAACCGGCCCCGCCCCCGCCCCGTACGGCCGCCGCCCGGCGTGCGCGGCAGCGCCGGCCCGCCGGCCGATCAACACCGGTGCCCCACGGCAGGGTCGGGGAGCGGTGGCGGGCCGCGCGGGCGCCCGGGGGGGGCCCCCGGGGGGGGGGGGCGGGCGGTAG
>NZ_JBEXYD010000114.1:0-11924 GCF_040630735.1 Kitasatospora sp. NPDC005748 | reverse complement strand
GCTCCACACCTACAATCACCACCGCGGACACACCGCACTCGCAGGCAAGCCACCCGCCAGCCGCATCCCCAACCTCACGGGACAGAACACCTAGGTCCGTGGACCTGCTCCCCGCGCGCCCGTGGACCGACGCGGAGGCCGCCCCGGCGGCGGTAGTTTGGCCGTATGCCCACCGCGCCCAGTGACCGCCGGCCGCCGGCCGGCCTGCTGCCCGTCGACCGGATCCCGGTCGGCCCGCCGGCCGCCGGCCCGCTGCCCGCCTGCGAGCCCTGCCTGGCCGGGATCGAGGCCATCAGCCAGGCCCTGCTCGCGATGAGCCGCCACCTGGAGGTCCGCGAGGTGCTGCGGCGGATCACCGCCTCCGCCCGCGGCCTGCTCGGCGCCGAGTACGCCGCCCTCGGCGTGCCCGACGACCACGGCGGCTTCGCCCAGTTCGTCGTCGACGGCGTCACCGACGAGCAGTGGCGGGCCATCGGCCCGCTGCCCCGCCAGCACGGCGTCCTCGCCGAGATGCTGCACGAGACCGGCCCCATCCGGCTCGCCGACGTCCGCGAGGCCCCCGCCTTCGGCGGCTGGCCCGCCGCCCACCCCGAGATGGACGCCTTCCTCGGGATGCCCGTCCTCGACACCGACGCCGCCGAGGACGAGCCGCACGTGATGGGCGTGATCTTCCTCGCCAACAAGCGCGGTGGCGGCGGCTTCACCGACCACGACGAGGAACTGCTGCGGATCCTCGCCGCGCACGCCGCCCTCGCCCTCTCCAACGCCCGCCTCTACGAGCGCAGCCGCGAGCTGACCCTGGCCGGCGAGCGCGCCCGGATCGCCCACGACCTGCACGACGCCGTCTCGCAGAAGCTCTTCTCGCTGCGCCTCACCGCCAAGGCCGCCGCCAAGCTCGTCGACCGCGACCCGGCCCGGGCCCGCGCCGAACTCGCCGAGGTCGCCAAACTCGCCGCCGAGGCCGCCGACGAGCTGCGCGCCGTCGTGGTCGAGCTGCGCCCCGCCGCCCTGGAGGAGGACGGCCTCAGCGCCACCCTCGCCTCGCAGGTACAGGTCCTCGACCGCGCCCACAGCGCCGACGTCGCCTTCGCCGCCGAAGGCGTCCGCGCCCTGCCGCCGGCCCAGGAGGCGGCCCTGCTGCGGATCGCGCAGGAGGCCCTGCACAACGCGCTGCGCCACTCCGACGCCCGCAGCGTCACCGTCACCCTGACCGGCACGTCCGCGCGCGGCGCCGTCCTGCGGGTGCGCGACGACGGCCGGGGCTTCGACCCCGAGTCGGTCCGCCGGGCCGGCCGCCACCTCGGCCTGGCCTCGATGCGCGACCGCGCCGCCGCCGTCGGCGGCACGCTCACCCTGGACTCGGCCCCCGGGAAGGGGACGGTCGTCGAGATGGAGGTCCCCGGTGCCTGACACCACGCCAGCGATCCGCGTCCTGCTGGTCGACGACCACCAGGTGGTCCGCCGCGGTCTGCGCACCTTCCTGGAGGTCCAGGACGACATCGAGGTGGTCGGCGAGGCCGCCGACGGCGCCGAAGGCGTCGACCGGGCCCGGGAGCTCGACCCCGACGTCGTCCTGATGGACCTCAAGATGCCCGGCGTCGACGGCATCGAGGCGCTGCGCACGCTCAAGGGCGAGGGCAGCCGGGCCCGGATCCTGATCGTCACCAGCTTCACCGAGCACCGCACCATGGTCCCCGCGCTGCGGGCCGGCGCCGCCGGGTACGTGTACAAGGACGTCGACCCGGAGGCGCTGGCCGGGGCGATCCGCTCGGTCCACGCCGGCCACGTGCTGCTCCAGCCCGAGCTCGCGGAGGCGCTGCTCGCCGACGACGGCCCCCGCCAGCCGCAGGGCCGCGGCGCCACCCTCACCGAGCGCGAGCGCGAGGTGCTCGGCCACATCGCCGACGGGCGCTCCAACCGGGAGATCGCGCGGAGCCTGCACCTGTCGGAGAAGACGGTGAAGACGCACGTCTCCAACATCCTGATGAAGCTGGACCTCGCCGACCGCACCCAGGCGGCGCTCTGGGCCGTCCGGCACGGCGAGGCCCGTGAGGCGTAGCGGCCGGCACGGCCGGGACGGGGGCGGAAATCAGCCCTTCTCGTCGACCAGCGCGTTGTACGCCGCCACCTGGGCCCGCCGGGCGGTCCGCCGCAGGGGGTCCAGCACCGCCTGGCGGGAGGCCATCTCCGAGGCGCTGACCGCCGCGCCGTGCCCACCCGAGGCGATCGCCAGCAGCGCCGTCACCTGCCGGGCCGACTCCAGCACCCGGACGGCACGCGGCGGGTACCCCGGGGCGAGCAGCTCGACGTGCCCCCGCCGCCGGTACGCCTCCAGCGCCCGCAGCGCCTCCGGTCCGGCCCCGGCCACGTCCAGCCGGGCCAGCATCGCCGTCGCCTCCCGCAGCCCGTCCGCCAGCTCGCGCTCCGCCTCGTGCAGCGACGGCACGTCGGCCGGGGGCGCGTCGTTCACCTCCGAGCAGCGCCAGAGCACCATCGCCGAGCGGTCCCCGACCGGCCCGAACACCTCGATCTCCGGCACCAGCCCGAGCGGCGCTCCGACCGCCAGCACGGCCTCGCCCGCGCCCAGCGCCCGGGCGTTGAACGGCGCCGGACCGGTCAGCCCGAGCGGGTGGCCGGCGGACGGCAGGGCCAGCCGAAGCCCCCGCACCCCCAGCACCCTCAGCCGCCCCAGCGCCCAGGTGAGCCCGTGCCGCTCGCCCGGCTCGTCGCCCGGCAGTCCGGTCACCCGGTGGCTCTCGTCACTGCCCAGCACCGCCGAGGCGGCGTCGTCGGGCGGTACCAGACCGGCCAACAGGGCGTTGCCCCAAGCGGCCAGCCGCCCCGAACGGGGCTCTTCGTACGGATTGTCGGCAGGAGTCGCGAGCATCCGGCCAGCCTACGGAATCGGCGGTCATCCGCGTGGCGTAGGTTTGCCCATGCGCGTGCGGCGCACCCACTCCGTGCCCACCGGCCGCCGGAGTAGGCTGCCCGCCCGCACCGACGGCCGAATTTCTGTTTTGGGGAAGGCATAGGCATGAGCGACGTGCTGGAGCTGGTGGACGTATCCGTGGTCCGGGAGGAGCGCGCGCTGGTCGACCAGGTCTCGTGGTCCATCTCCGAGGGCGAGCGCTGGGTCATCCTCGGCCCCAACGGCGCCGGGAAGACGACCCTGCTGCAGATCGCCTCCACGTACCTCTTCCCGACCACCGGCAAGGTGTCCGTCCTCGGCGAGAAGCTCGGCGAGGTCGACGTCTTCGAGCTGCGCTCCCGGATCGGCCTGGCCGGCGCCGCCATGTTCGACAAGCTGCCCGCCGGCCAGAGCGTGCTGCAGACCGTGCTCACCGCCGCCTACGGCATGACGGTCAGCTGGCAGGAGAAGTACGAGCAGGCGGACGAGTCCCGCGCGCTCGCCCTGCTGGACCGCCTCGGCATGGCCGGGCTGACCGAGCGCAAGTTCGGCACCCTCTCCGAGGGCGAGAAGAAGCGCACCCTGATCGCCCGCGCCCTGATGACCGACCCCGAGCTGCTGCTGCTGGACGAGCCCGCCGCCGGACTGGACCTCGGCGGCCGCGAGGACCTGGTGCGCCGCCTCGGCGCGCTCGCCCAGGACGAGTTCGCCCCGGCCATGGCCATGGTCACCCACCACGTGGAGGAGATCGCGCCGGGCTTCACCCACGTGCTGATGATCCGCCAGGGCAAGGTGCTCACCGCCGGCCCGATCGACACCGAGCTGACGGCGCGCAACCTCTCCAGGTGCTTCGGCCTGCCGCTGACCCTGGAGCGCCACGGCGACCGCTGGTCCGCGCAGGGCCTGCCGCTCGGCTGAGGCCCGCGCCGGGCCGTGCGCCGGCCTCCCGCGGGCCCCGGCCGGAGCCCGGGGAATCCGGCTGAACTCCACTGAACTGGAGCCGGTCGCACGTGCGACCGGTTTCCGCCCCTCCACCTGCGGGAACTGTCCGCCTCGAAGGCCCTTCGCTCCCTAGGATGGACACGTGGACAGCTGGATCTGGTGGCTCCTGGCCGCCGTCGGCCTCGGCATACCCCTGGTCGTCACCGCGATGCCGGAGTTCGCGATGTTCGCGGTCGGCGCGCTCGCCGCGGCTGGTGTCGCGGGGCTCGGCGCCGGGGCGGTGGTCCAGGTCCTGACCTTCGTCGTGGTCTCGGTCGCCCTGCTGGTCGTGGTCCGCCCGATCGCGTACCGGCAGCTCAGGAAGGGCCCGCAGATCAGGATGGGCATCGAGGCGCTTCCGGGCGCCACCGCGATCGTCGCGGAAAGAGTCGACGGGGAGGGCGGGCGGATCAAGCTCAAGGGCGAGATCTGGTCGGCCCGCGCGCTCAACCCCGGCAGCGTGTACGAGCCGGGGCAGCAGGTCGACGTCGTCGAAATCCAGGGCGCGACCGCCCTGGTCGTCTAGGGGAGAGTCCGTGGAACCCGTCCTTATCGTCCTGGTCGTCCTGGTCGTGGTGGCATTCATCGCGCTGATCAAGACGATTCAGGTCATCCCGCAGGCCAGCGCCGCGATCGTGGAGCGCTTCGGCCGCTACACCCGGACGCTCAACGCGGGACTGAACATCGTCGTCCCGTTCATCGACCGGGTCCGCAACCGCATCGACCTGCGCGAGCAGGTCGTGCCCTTCCCGCCGCAGCCGGTGATCACCCAGGACAACCTGGTGGTCAACATCGACACGGTGATCTACTACCAGGTCACCGACGCCCGGGCCGCCACCTACGAGGTCGCCAGCTACATCCAGGCGATCGAGCAGCTGACCGTCACCACGCTGCGCAACATCATCGGCTCGATGGACCTGGAGTCGACGCTGACCTCCCGCGAGGTGATCAACGCCGGTCTGCGCGGCGTCCTGGACGAGGCCACCGGCAAGTGGGGCATCCGCGTCAACCGCGTCGAGCTGAAGGCGATCGAGCCGCCGACCTCCATCCAGGACTCGATGGAGAAGCAGATGCGCGCCGACCGTGACAAGCGCGCCGCGATCCTCACCGCCGAGGGCGCCCGGCAGGCCCAGATCCTGCGGGCCGAGGGTGAGAAGCAGGCCGAGGTGCTCAAGGCCGAGGGTGAGGCGCAGGCCGCGGTGCTGCGCGCCGACGGTGAGGCCGCCGCGATCCGCACCGTCTTCGAGGCGATCCACGACGGCGACGCCGACCAGAAGCTGCTCGCCTACCAGTACCTGCAGACCCTGCCCGAGCTCGCCAAGGGCGACTCCAACAAGCTGTGGATCATTCCCAGCGAGGTCGGCGACGCGCTCAAGGGCCTCGGCGGCGCCTTCACCGGCCTGGCCGGCAACGGCGGCATCAACGGCGGTGCGGCCGCCGCCCCCAGCGCCCCGGCCCCGGCCGCGACCCAGGTCCCGCTCGACCCGGCGGCCGGTCCGCGCCCGCTGGACACCGACACCAAGGGCGCCGCGCGCCCCCGGGTGGACCCGGCCCGCGAGTACCGGAAGATCGACCCGGAGTGAGCTGAGCCCGTCCCACGCGGCGCCGAGGGCCCGCCATCCGTCTGGCACGGGTGGCGGGCCCTCGGCCTGCTCCGCCTCCGCCCGGCCTCCGTGGTGCGCCCGCCCGGCCTCCGTCGTGCGCCCGCCCGGCCTCCGTCGTGCGCCCGTCGTGCGTCCGTCGGCTCCGGTGAACGGGCGTGTGGTGTACGTCCCGAATCGTGGGCGGACCCTGGTAGCGGCACCCCGCCGTCCGGCATGATCGCCTCGGACAGGTCCGAGACGAGAGGTGGCCCATGACGCTCTGGGAGGCGATCGCCGTCCTGGTGGCGGGTGTCGGCGCGGGGATGATCAATGTGATCGTCGGCTCCGGGACCCTGATCACCTTCCCGGTGCTGCTCGCCGTCGGCATCCCGCCGGTCACCGCCAACGTCTCCAACGCCTTCGGCCTGGTGCCCGGCTCGCTCAGCGGTGTGATCGGCTACCGGCGGGAACTGGCCGACCAGGGCCGCCGACTGGTCCGCCTCGGCATCGCCGCCCTCCTCGGCGGCCTGGTCGGCGCCGTGCTGCTGATCGAGCTGCCGAGCAGCGCCTTCGACACCATCGTGCCGGTGCTGATCCTGCTGGCCCTCGTCCTGGTGGTGATCCAGCCCCGGGTGGCCAAGGCGGTCGCCGCCCGGCGCCGGCCCGGCGGCGACCCCGACGGCGGCCTGGCGCTGCTCGCCGGCGTCTTCCTGACCGGCATCTACGGCGGCTACTTCGGTGCCGCGCAGGGCGTCCTGCTGCTGGCCCTGATGGGCATGCTGCTCCAGGAGGACCTGCAGCGGATCAACGGGGTGAAGAACGCGCTGGCGATGATCGTCAACGGCGTCGCCGCGGTGTTCTTCCTCTTCACCTCGACCATCAACTGGGCCGCCGCCGGGCTGATCGCCGTCGGCTCGCTCTGCGGTGGCCTGCTCGGTGCCAAGGTCGGGCGCAAGCTGCCGCCGCCGGCGCTGCGCGGGGTGATCGTGGTGGTCGGCCTGGTGGCCGTCACCAAGCTGCTCGTCAGCTGACGGTCCGCCGGTCGCCGCGGTGCTTCTCGACCTGCCCGAGCTGTCTGACTTGTTCGACGTGGTCCCGGAATGCGATGGGGAGGAAGCCATGGCTCTGGAGATGCGCGACACCTGCGAACGGTGCGCGGTGTCGCTGACGGCGGACGGCCCGGCGTCCCTATGCTCCTACGAGTGCACCTTCTGTCCGGACTGTGCCGAGGCCATGGCCGCCACCTGCCCCAACTGCGGCGGCGAACTGGTGCCCCGTCCGCGCCGGAGGGCCTGACCCTTCACCAGTCACCCCCGACACCCGGGAGCGGTTCGATGAGCAGCAGAGCGCGTCTGACGGAGGACGAGATCACGGCCGCCCTGGCCGACCTGCCGGAGTGGAGCCGGGACGGCGACAGCATCGTCCGCACCGCCGACGCGGCGGACTTCCCGGCGGCAATCCGGGTGGTCGTCGCGGTCGCGGAGCAGGCGGAGGCGCTGGACCACCACCCGGACATCGACATCCGCTGGCGGACGCTGCACTTCGCGCTCTTCACCCACAGCGCGGGTGGCCTCACCTCGCTGGACGTCACCCTGGCCGCCCGCATCGACGCCGCCCTGCGGGCCGAGTCCGCCTGACGCCTCCCGAGCCTGTCCCGCACCTGCCCGCACCCGTGCCGCACCGGCCTCGTGGTGCCTCAGAGGGCCTCCTTCCGGCCCCGTCGAGGTCGGAAGGAGGCGCTCCGGGCGGCGTGAGATGCTGACTGCCGCATTGCCGGCGGTCGGGAGGGACGGAACGGATGGCGCAGGATCCCCTCGGAGACGCCGCACAGCAGCCGTGGTACCCGCAGCAGGACTGGCAGACGGCTTACCCGGACCAGCAGCAGTGGCAGGGCGGCCACGGGTACGACGGCGGTACCGGCCACCCGGCCGACGGCCACCTGCCGCACGGCCACGGGCAGGGCGGCTACCCGCAGACCGCGTACCCGCAGGCGGTGTACCCGCAGACGGGCTACCCGCAGCCCGGCTACCCGGAGGCCGGCTATCCGCATACGGGCTATCCGCAGGCCGGATACGCGGAGTACCCCCAGACCGGGTACGGCCAGGGCGGGCAGCACCAGCCGTCCTACCCGTACGGCGACTACGGGCAGCAGCAGTACGCCCCGTACGCCGTCCCGCAGCAACCGACCGGTGAGGAGCTGTACGCCCCGCCGGGTGCCGCGTACTCCACCGACGGCTATGTGCGGCCCGAGCCCGAGTCTGAACCCGAGCCCGAGCCGGTCGGCGAGCCCGGGCCGGTTGACGAGCCCGAGCCCGCCCCGGCCGCCGTCGTCGCGTCGAAGCCCGCCGGTGGTGGCCCCCGGTCGACCGGGCGGCGGCGTGGCGCCGCGGTGGACGTGCGCGCGGACGCGGACGCGCGGGAGGCCGGGAAGCGGTCCGCCGGCTTCGGGTCCAAGGCCCGGGCCGCGGCCGATGCGGTGGTCTCCGCCGACCACGCCCCCGGCCGGCGGGCCCTGATGGTCCGGACCGGCGCCGGGGTGGCGGCGCTCGGCGTCCTGGTGGCGGCGGCCGTGATGGTCGGTGCGCAGGGCGGCGGCACGGCCGCCCCCGGGGGAGAACCGGGCTTCACCGTCGCCCACGCCAAGGCCTGGTCGGCCCAGCCCGCCGCCGCACTCCAGCCGGGCACCGACGACACGCTGGTCGGCAGCTGGCTGCTGGCCGACGCGGTGGTGCGGGCCGATGCCACCGGCGTCCACGCCTACGACCTGGCGGCCGGCAGGCCGACCTGGTCGGTTCAGCCCCCGGTGGCCGGGGCCGCCCCCTGCGGGCTCTCGGCGGGCGTCAACCAGGCCGGTCTGGGCGCCGTGCTGTTCCGGAGCCAGCCGGACCCGAAGAGCCCGTGCACCGTGGTGGCCGCCGTCGACAGCAGGACCGGTCGGACGGCGTGGAGCAAGCCGCTCTCCGATGCGAAGGGCGGCTACACCGCGCGGGTCGGCGTCACCGAGGACAAGGTGATCGCGGTCGGCGACGACCACGTGGTCGCCTGGGAGTCGGCCGACGGCACGGACGTCTGGCAGTACACCGGCCAGGGCAAGTTCTGCACCCTCTCCGGTGGAGTCACCGGCAAGACCGTCATGGTGGCGAGCTCCTGCGCCGACTCCACCCCCGTCGACCAGGCCGTCTCGCTGAACACCGCCGACGGCAAGGTGAGCTGGTGGCGCGGCCTCAACAACCAGCCGAAGACGGTCACGGTGCTCTCCGCCGAGCCCTCCGTGGTGCTGACCACGGGGGCCAGGCCGGAGGACGACAAGGTGTTCGCCTGGGGCCCGGCCGGCGACCCGGCCGCCGAGATACCGGTCGCCGCCGGCGAGGGCAGGCTGGACGCCGCCCACGGGACGTTTTCGGCCACCCCCGGTGTCTTCTTCCAGGACCGGACGATGGTCACCACGCTGGCCCCGGCGAACGGCGGCGGTGCGATCTCCGTCGTCGGGTACGACCTGGACAGCGGCAAGCAGCGCTGGAAGGCGGCCGCCGCCGAGAAGGGCGTCGCCCGGGCCGTCGGTGTGGACGGCGGCGCGCTGGTGCTCGCCGCCGACGAACGTCTCGAACAGCCCGCCCACCTCAGCCGCTTCGCACTCGCCGGCGGCCAGGAGACGGTCGGCGGCAACTTCCCGCAGGGCACCGGCTCGCTGCTGGTCTCCGGCCGCGTCCTGATCGGCGGTGGCCGGGTCGTCGCGGTGCCCGAGCACTCGGCCAACTTCGGGATAGCGGCCGGGTACCAGGCCAAGGGCTGAGCCCCGGCCGTCCGGGGCCCAGCGCCCTTCGGGGCCGGGGCTCAGCCCTTCACGGCCGGGGCGGTCGGGGTGGCCGTGCGGCCGGGGCGGCTACGCGGCGGAGGCGGTCACCGGGGCAGGCAGCCAGTCCGCCAGGTCCCGGAGGTCCGAGCCGCGCAGGCCGAGCGCCATCATCAGGGTTGCCTGCGGGGTCGGGACGAACGGCTTGCGCAGCAGCTTCATCCCCGCCTGCTCCGGCGTCCGGTCGGCCTTGAGCTGGTTGTCCTCGGCACAGGCGGCCACCGTGTTCAGCCAGCTGTCGGCCCCGCCGCGGGAGCGGGGCTGCAAGTGGTCCACGGTGGTGGCCCGGCGCCCGCAGTAGGCGCACAGGTGCTGGTCCCGGACGAGGACACCGCGGCGGGACCACGGAGCCTGTTGTCGGAACGGCACCCGCACGTAGCGTTGCAGTCTGATCACCCGGGGCACCGGGACGGAGACGCCCGTACCGCGGATGCTCCGCAGCGGATGGGCCTGCTCCACCACGGCCTTGTCCTGGAGCACCAGGACTACGGCGCGCTGGAGCGACACCGTCGTCAGGGGCTCGTAGCTCGCGTTCAGAACCAGCGTGTTGCGCACCTCGGCACACCCTTTCCCCGGGCGTGCCACGGCGGCACGACCGTCTCCACACACGTCACTGCCGCCGCACGGCGGTGGGACCACTCTGAAGGGGCCCCGGGCCGACGAACAACGGAATTTCCGGTGGAGGTGAGGGGTGGGGCAGGGGAGGGGGAGCGTTCCGCCGGGAGTCCGCGCGGCCCGCGGGAGCGCTGCGGGAAGCCGCCCGGTCGGACGCCTCGGCGAAAACCCGATGGCCGGGACCGCGTAGGCTCTACCACGCTGGAGCCGTTCCGTACCGGGGCCCGACCGAACCGGGTCCGTACCGGGCGGACGCCCGATCCAAGGAGAAGCGTGACCGTGACGGACATCGTCGACGAGCTGCGGTGGCGTGGGCTGATCGCCCTGTCCACCGACGAGGACGCACTGCGCAAGGCGTTCGCGGACGGCCCGGTCACGTTCTATTGCGGCTTCGACCCGACGGCCCCCAGCCTGCACCTCGGGAACCTGGTGCAGATCCTGACCATGCGCCGCATCCAGCAGGCGGGAAACCTCCCGCTGGGCCTGGTCGGCGGCGCCACCGGCCTGATCGGCGACCCCAAGCCGACCGCCGAGCGCGTCCTGAACGACCCCGAGACGGTGGCCGGCTGGGTCGACCGCCTGCGTGGCCAGATCTCGCGCTTCCTCGACTTCGAGGGCCCGTACGCGGCGCGCATGGTCAACAACCTGGACTGGACCTCCGGGATGTCGGCCATCGGCCTGCTGCGCGACGTGGGCAAGTACTTCCGCGTCAACAACATGATCGCCAAGGAGGCCGTCTCGCGGCGGCTCAACTCCGACGCGGGCATCAGCTACACCGAGTTCAGCTACCAGATCCTCCAGGGCATGGACTACCTGGAGCTGAACCGCCGCTACGGCTGCACGCTGCAGACCGGAGGCAGCGACCAGTGGGGCAACCTGACCGCCGGCACGGACCTCATCCGCAAGGCCGAGGCCAAGTCCGTGCACGCGCTGGCCACTCCGCTGATCGTCAAGGCGGACGGCACCAAGTTCGGGAAGACGGAGTCGGGCACGGTCTGGCTCGACCCCGAGCTCACCACCCCGTACGCCTTCTACCAGTTCTGGCTGAACGCGGACGACCGGGACGTCTCCACCTTCCTGCGGATCTTCAGCTTCCGCTCGAAGGAGGAGATCGAGGAGCTGGAGCGCGAGACCGCTGAGCGCCCCGCCGCCCGTCTCGCCCAGCGCGCACTCGCCGAGGAACTGACCACCCTGGTGCACGGCGCCGAGCAGTACGACCGCGCGGTCGCCGCATCCAAGGCGCTCTTCGGCCAGGGTGACCTCGCCGACCTGGAGGCGCCGACCCTGGCCGCCGCGCTGGCCGAGGTGCCGAGGGCCGAGGTGGCCGAACTCCAGCCGGTGGTCGACCTGTTGGTCGCCGTCGGCCTGGCGCCGAGCCGCTCGGCCGCCCGCCGGACGATCAAGGAGGGCGGCGCGTACCTCAACAACGTCAAGGTGACGGACGAGGAGGCGGTGCCGGCCGAGGCCGATCTGCTGCACGGCCGCTGGCTCGTCCTGCGGCGTGGCAAGCGCAACCTGGCCGCCATCGAGTTGGTTGCGGCCGGCTGAAAAAGCACCACCGCTGACCTGCGGTTTTGAGCATGGAGGGCCGGATCTGGACAGATCCGGCCCTCCGGTGTTTGACGTCCTTCTCCGACTGGCCTAGTGTTGGACGAGTCGCTGAAGCGGGCGGACACACGGCGGGCCGAGAGGCAGCCGGGGGTCGGCCGAGCGGCCATCGCAATCGGCAAGTCCAACTCTCACTCGTCGCCCATTAACTTGGGTCGCTCGGCGTTTTCGTCGAACGGTGGGAGCGGGGAATTTCGGGCCAGTCCCGGAATAAGCTAATGTGGAGGTCGCCGCAGAAAAGCGGACCTTCCCAGCAAGGGTCGGATGAATGAAACTCCGGAAAACGGAGCGGAAAACATCTGGTAAGCTGGAAACACGAAAGAACGAAGCGCCCGGAGGGCCCGCTGGAAGGCGGTCCGAAGGAAGTGTCCGTTCC
>NZ_JBEXYD010000113.1:0-12163 GCF_040630735.1 Kitasatospora sp. NPDC005748 | reverse complement strand
TCCCGGCCAGGCCCGGGACGGCCTCCCGGCTCGAAGAACAAGCAACGGGCCCCACACCACAACGTCGGCAAGACGGCCAAACGAGCAGACTCGATGAAGGAACATCAAGGCCGACGAGGATAAACGCCAAGCTAAGGCACTCAGCCATCGTCGCAGAGGCAGGATCTCCCACCTGCCTGCCGCCCGTCGACTATGCCTGCCACCTCATCTCACCGGCCCGACGGCGGACCAACGGACACACCCAGCGCCGGCTCAGGAGTCAACCCCCGAACGACTTCCGGAGTCGACCACTTAGGGCCTGTGAACATCCAGACGACTGTCGCCGCCCTGACCGAGGATGCCGAGCGCGAGATCCATGACGGCGCGCGGGTGATCAAGGCGGGGGACCGGCTCCTGGCCCGCAAAGCCGCCGACGCCCTCACCGTAGCCGTCGACATCCTCGCCGACCGTCACAGCCTTCCCGAGACCATGCGCCTGGAAGGCCTGCGCGAGGCCATCGCCGCTCTCGCGATCACCCTGGCCCGTACCCACGGCCACTTCGCCTGGTTCCGCGCCGGCGCCGCCAACGCACTCACCCCTGTCCTGAGCCGGCGTTCCCTGCCGGCCGAGCACGGCCACGACTTCAACACCGTCGTCCCCACCGCGGATCAGTACACCGATGCCGAAGAAGCTGTCCGTCACTGCACGACGTCCTCCTGCGCATCTCCACCATTATCTGACCCCACGCGACCAGGCCCGGCCGACGCGCCCGTGCCGCCGCCCCAAGGCCCCACTCGCGGGCGTCTGGCAGTACTCGGACCCGAGTTGATCGCCCACCGCGGGCGGCGCTATATCTCTACGCCCACACCACGCCGTGCTCGGCGAGCTGCGCGAGCTGGCCGGGCGTCAACTTCCCTCGGCGGGCTGGCTGGTTGTTGACGCAGGCGCCCAGCGCGACGACCACTTCGGCCTCCACCTCCCCGCTCCCGTCCGGCCGCTCCGCGGCCTCCAGCACCTCCGTGTGCGCCCGGGGTGCCCGGGCATGCGCCTCACGCCCGACGAACGCCGCGAGCGCCGCCCGGCCCTGCTGGAACCGGTCCCCGCGCGACACCGCCCGCTTCGCCTCGGCGGCCTCCTTCGCGGCCACCAGGGCCGGGTCGGCCTCGATGTCGATCGCCGACAGGAGGCCCCGCTGATCGGCCTCCAGGCCGGGCAGGCCGGTGCGCTGCGCGAGGACCCAGCGGCCGAGCTGCTCGCCCTCGAACACCGTATCGACGGGCAGCTGCGCCTGGCCGGCTGACGGGACACCAAAGACATCAGCCGGCTGGGGCAATGAGGCAGGCCTCTGACGACTGCCGCAGGTTCGGGGTGGGGCCGATGGCTCCACCCCGTACCCGTCCCGGGAGGGTGGTGTCCGCCGGAGCATGCGGGAGCAGGGCCTGGCCGGGTCATCCCAGCCCGGGCAGGCTCCGCAGTTCGCTGATCTTCAGGAGCCGGGCCAGGCCGACGAAGATGAGCAGCATGGCAACGCCGCCGGCTGCCAGGCTCAGGACCGTTGTCCGGGTGGTCGGTGCGAGCGCGGCGGAACAGTAGTGCGCTGCCAGCCAGCCGGTGCCCGCGGCGGCCGCGGCGGCGGTTGTCAGCCGGCCGTAGGTGTGCAGGACTCTCCTGCCGTCGAGGTGCCCGTTGAGGCGCCGGCGCAGCAGCGTGGCCGTGATGAGCAGTCCGACGGCGTAGGAGACCGTGTAGGAGGCCGCCATTGCGGTGACAGCCCAGCGCGCGGGCAGCCATAGGTGGCAGGCGGTGGCGAGGAGGATGTTCGCGGCGCTGATCCAGAGGGCCATCCAGAACGGTGTGCGGGTGTCCTCGAAGGCGTAGAAGCCGCGCAGGAGGAGGTACTGCGCGGAGAACGGGATCAGGCCCAGGCCGAAGGCCTGGAGCATGTTCCCGAGCGGCCGGGCTGATGCCGCGTCCGCGGCGCCGTGGGCGAAGAGGAGCTGTGCGGTCTGTGGTCCGAAGGCGAGGAAGAGGAACGCGGCGGGGACGATGACGACACCGCTCACCCGCAGGGCGCCCGACAGGTCGGCTCTCATGTCGTCCAGGCGCTGTTCGGCGACTGCTCGGCTCATCCGTGGCAGCAGAGCGGTCACCAGCGAGACCGTCACGATGGACTGCGGCAGCATCCAGATCGTCTGCGCGTAGGTGTAGGCGGAGAAGCCGACGCCGTCGTTGGGCAGCGTGGTGTCCGCCGCCGAGGCGTAGCGGGTCACTACGGTGGCGGCGGCCAGGTTGGCCAGCACGAACAGCAACGTCCAGCGGGCGGCGCCGACGCTTTTGCGCAGGCCGGTGCCGCGCCAGTCGAAGCGGGGGCGGAAGCGGAAGCCCGCAGCGCGGACGAAGGGGATCAGGGCGAGCGCCTGGAGGGCGAGGGCGAGCGTGGTGCCGGCGCCGAGCAGCGTCACTTCGGTGGGGGTGATGTCCTGGACCTGCTCGGGTGCGGTCATGAGGCCGAGGTAGACGCCGAACATGGTGATCAGGACGATGTTGTTGAGGACCGGGGTCCACATCATGGCGCCGAACTTGTTCCGGGCGTTGAGCACCTGTCCCAGGATGCTGAACAGGCCGTAGAAGAAGATCTGCGGGAGCAGGAACCGGGCGAAGACGACGGTCAGCTCGAAGGCGGCGTGATTGTCGGGGGAGTCGCTCTGGTAGAGGCTGATGATCTGCGGGGCGGCCCACACGGCGAGGCAGGTGCCGACGCCGAGCACGCACATCGTCAGGGTGACCAGGCGTTGCTCGAATGCCCGTCCGCCGTCCGGCTGGTCGATTCGGGCGCGGACCAACTGCGGTACCAGGACCGAGTTCAGTGCTCCTCCGATGAGCAGGAAGTAGAGGCTCGCCGGTACGACGTTGGCCTGGTTGTAGGTCGTGGCCAGCAGCCCGGTCCCCAGCGCCCCGGCCTGCAGCACCTGTCTGATCAGCCCGGTCGCCCGGGACGCCATCGTTCCCGCCGCCATCAGCATCGAGGAGCGCAGCAGCCCGCCCTTCGCCTTGCCCGACTTCGCAGCGGCGTGCCGACCCCGGCCCCGCTTCCCCCGCACCCGCGCCGAATCCGGCGTTCCCTCCAGCATCCGCCCAACCTACGGCCCGGAGATCACCCGCCCGCACCCCGCCCCCAACCTCCTCCCAGTGGGTCGGAGAGGCGACCGGCGCGCGGGTGGGCCTGCTGTCGCCCGACGGCGTCCTTCGGATTCGCCATCGGGCGCTCCGCGGCCGGCCGAACCGGGTCAGATGGTCTCGTCACCAGTACCGTCGGTACTCGGCCGGCGGACTCCGTGACCATCACGGCCAATGCTGCCGGGCCGCCCCACCCACCAACGGAGACCGGGGCAACCCGCCCTACGCTCCCTCGACGCCGTGTTCGGCGAGCCTGGCCGACCTCACCGCCGACGCCGACAGCGGCCAGGGCGCTGACCAGCTGCCCGCGCTCTGCTCCATGACGGACACCCGCATCTACGGCGAAACCGTCTACACCTGGACCCTCGGTCAAGGCATCGACCACGGATTCCTGGCCGAGTACCGCGTCCTGGTCCCCGTCGTCACCGACGAGGACCTGCGCGAACTCCTCAACCTCCCCCGCCATCGCCGACCTCCGCTCCCAACGCTCCAACGAAGAACTCCTGCGCCTCGCCCTGCAGATCGCCGTGCTGCGCGCCGTCGCCGACCTCCAACTGCGCCGCGTCATCACCTTCCACTCCCGCGTCGCCGCCGCCCGCGAGTTCGCCGCCCGCGAGTTCGCCGCCACCATGAACGCCACCGCCATGAACGCCACCGCCGAGCTCCTCCCGGGACGCGGACCGGCCCGAGCGCGTGACCGCGCTCGCCGTCGCGGGATCCGACCGGCTCTCGGAGCGCCGTACGGCATTCGCCCGCTTCTCGGCCTCCACCGGCGAGCGGCCCGGCGAGGAGGGCGAGGAGTGCTACGTCATCTGCAGCTCGCGCCTGCTGAACGAGGGCATCGACATCGCCGCCGTCGGCGCCATCGTCTTCGCGGACCCGAGGTCGAGTGTCATCGACGTCGTCCAGGCGGTCGGCCGGGCCCTGCGCCAGTCCTACCGACAGGGCAAGGTCTCCTGGGTCATCATCCCCGTCTACGTCCCCACCCCCGAGATCGGCGACGCCGCGGCCACCGCCGGCCCCGCCGAGATCCACGACGCCGGGGAGGCGGTCAGGACCGAGGCCGACGACGAGATCGAGGCCACCTCGTTCCGCACCATCTGGCGCGTCCTGCGGGCTCTGGCCGCCCACGACGCCCGCGTCGTCGGCCGAATCACCGAACTGCGCACCAAGCGGGTCGGCGACAAGGACCAGGACACCATCACCGAGTCGAAGGGGGCGAGGAGACCGGCGAGGCCAGTCACGCCGAGCAGCCGGCCCCGCAGGAGTCGCCGGTGGAGTGGCTGCGGATCAACGCCCGCGAGCACGCCGCGCAGATCCTGCAGACGGTGAAGCTGCGCGCCTTCGACCCGCGCGCCACCGAGTGGCAGCGCATGTATCAGCTGGCCGACGCGTTCCATACCGGGCACCACCACCTCGACCCAACGGACAAGAGCCGCGACGGCGCTCTGATCTCCTGGCTCGACCGGCAGCGCTACCTCAAGGGCGCCAGCCTGCTCGCCTTCGTGCGGATCCACGAACTCGACCAGCTCGGCATGATCTGGGACAAGCACGCCCGCTCCTGGGACCGCGGCTTCGCGCATGCCCGCTGGCGATCCCGGCGGCCGAGAAGCTTGACGGCCACGCGGTCGGCGCCTGGGTCGGACGGCAGCGTAGGAACACCAAGCTCACGGCCGCCCAGGACGCGCGGCTGACCGCGCTCGACGCGATGTGGCGCATTGAGCCGGACTGGAACCGCTCCTACCGCCCGCCTGCTCGCCTACCTCACCGCCGGCGGCACCCTGGACGGCCCGGCCAACCGCACCGGAGGCGAAGCCGACCCGACCTTCCGGCCCGGCGCCCCGGCGGCCGTCGGGGCGTTCGTGGTGTTCGGGGTGTGGGGTTCCCGGCGCCCAGCCGCGGTGGTGGTGGCTGGTGCGGGTTGTCTGCCAGCGTGCTGTGCGCGGTTTGCCAGCGGAGGGGCGGAGGCTGGGGGCGTCCAGGTCGGTACCGATCAGAGGAGCGCTCCCATGCCCCATCAGGTTTCTTCGCCGGCTCGTGCGGTCCGGTCACGCCGCCGCCGCCGGCTGCTGACGGCTGTCGTGGCCGCTTCGTGTCTGGTGACGGGGACGGTGGGCTCCGCGGTCGCGGTATCCGCCCCCTCCGCCGTACGGTCCGGACCGGACACGGCCGAGGGCGACGGCGCACTGCGGGCCCGGCTCTCGCAGCTGGCGCGGACCCTGGTGGCGGCCGGGGCGCCGGGAGTGATCGTGCGGGTGGACGACGGCCGCGGCCGGCCGGTCGAGATCGTCGAGCAGGCCCCGTGGGCGGCGCGGGGCCACCGGCTCGACGCCGGGGACGAGTTCCGGATGGGCTCCAACACCAAGACCATGATGGCCACGCTGGTACTCCAACTGGCCGCCGAGGGCAGGCTCACTCTGGACGACCCGGTGCAACGGTGGCTGCCGGGCCGGGTGCCGGACGGCGGGGCGATCACGCTGCGGATGCTGCTGAACCACACCAGCGGCCTGTTCGACTACACCGAGGACGGCGCGCTCCTGCCGTCGATCCTGGGCAGGGACCCGCGGCGGTGGACCTCGGCGGACCTGCTCGCCGTCGGGGTGCGGCACGAGCCGCTGTTCGCGCCCGGCGCGCGGTGGTCGTACAGCAACACCGGCTACGCCGCCGTCGGCGCCGTGCTCGAACAGGTCACCGGGCAGAGCCCGGCCGACCTGGTCCGGGACCGGATCGCCCGGCCGCTGGGCCTGCGTCACACCTATCTCGCCACCGGCCCGGCCTGGCTCGGCCGGCACGCCCACGGCTACGAACCGGACCCCTCCCACATGCCGCCGGGCGTGCCGGCCGCGTTCAGGGACGTCGCCGGACCGCGCCACGACGGTCACGTGGACGTCTCCGCCCATGACCCGAGCTGGGGCGGGGCGGCCGGGGCGGTGGTCTCCACCGCGCAGGACTGGGCCCGCTTCCACAGCGCGCTGATGTCCGGCCGGCTGCTGCCCCCGGCCCAGCTCGCCGAGATGCGCACCACCGTCCCGATGGACCCGGAGAACCCGGTGGACGGGCCCGGCTACGGCCTCGGCATCGAGACCGGCGCCACCCCCTGCGGCACCGTCTGGGCGCACGACGGCGGGATCACCGGCTACTCCAGCAGCACCATCACGGACGGCACCGGCAGCCGCACCGCCACCGTACTCGTGCCGACGGAGCTGCTCTACGAGTTCGAGGCCGACCCGGGACTCGTCGAGGCCGACCGGGCCCTGCACGTCGCGGTGGTCTGTGCCATGTTCGGCACGCCCGTGCCGGCCGGCACGGCCCCGGTCGCCGGAGGCCCGGCCAGCGGGATCGTCGCCGGCCTGGGTGCGGCCGGCGGGCGCCCGGCCGACGGGGCCACGCCGTTGCCCGTCCCGGCTCAGGCCGGCTGACCGGGGCGGCCCGGTGCGGAGCCGGGCGCGGTGACGAGGGCGGAGACCAGGCCCCGGGCCCGGCACCGCGACATCGCCGCGCCCTCGGCGTGCGCCGCGGCGAATCCGGCGGCCCCCAGGGCGGCGGCGGCCCGCCGGGCGATCCTGCGCACGTCCTCGTCACCGGGCTCGTCCGTGCCGCGCAGGGCTGTGGCCGCGCCGAGCAGCCGGGCGGCGCCGGCCGGCCGGGCGCGGGCGAGTTCGATGTCGGCGGCCACCACGGCGAGCCCCGCCGCGACCGGGGTGTCCCAGCTCAGCACCAGGTGCACCGCCGGGTGGTCGAGCCGGCGCACCGCCTCGTCGGGGAGTCCGTCGGCCGCGTCCGCCTGGGCGAGCACGGCCCGCAGCAGGGCGGTCAGGTGCGCCGGGGGCGCCTGCTCGCAGGCCGGTCCGGCCGGTGCGGCCCGTGCGTGCGCCCGGGCCCGCCCGGGCCGTCCGGCCTGCCACTCCAGGCGGGCCAGGCCCAGGTGCACCAGAGCCCACAGTTCCGCCGACCCGGTGGGTGCCACCTGGTCGCGCAGGCTCTCCAACTGCCGCCGCCCGCCCGCGACGTCCCCGGCGCGGGCGCGGGTCAGGGCGGCCTCCACGTCGTTCTCGACGGTGTACTCCCGCATGCCGAGCTCCCGGAAGTACCGGGTGGCCCGTGCGTTCAGCGCCAGCGCGGTGGCCGTGTCGCCGGACCGTCGCCGGAGCGAGCCGAGGGCGCTCAGCGTGCTCGCCAGGCCCCAGCGCTCGCCGAGCTCCTCGAAGCCGGCCAGCGCGCGGGTGAGCAGCGCCGTCGCGCGGGGGGTGTCCCCGGCGTGCAGGGCACGCCTGCCGCGGACCGTCAGGGCGAAGGACCGGCTCCAGGGATCCCGCCCCCCGCCGTCCGGGGTGGTCGCGCCGTCCGGGGTGTCCGGCGCGTCCGCGCCGCCGGTGTCCGTGCGGGCCCCGGGCGCGGTCACGGCGGTGGCCAGCCGGGCCAGCTCCAGCAGAGGGTGGGCGCCGGGTCCGACGCCCTCGACGGCCTGCCGGATCCGCCCGAGGGCGGCCTCGGCCTCGTGCGGCGCACCGACCTCCACGACACCGAGCGCGTGGGCCACGCGTACCAGCCTGTGGGCCGCCGGATCGACCGGCCCGGGCACCTCCAGCACCCGGCCGAGCAGGTCCAGAGACTCCGGGGGATTGCCCCGCAGGGACCAGAACCAGCCGAGCGCGGCCCCGAAGCGGACCGCCGTGGCGGCGTCCCCGGCGTCGATTGCCCAGCGGACCGCGGCCAGCAGGTTGTCGCGTTCGGCGGACAGCCGGGCCAGCCACCGCAGTTGGTCGCGGGTGCGCAGCCGGGGCTCCGCGGACTCGGCCAGGTCGAGCAGGAAGGCGAGGTAGCGCCGGCGGGCGGCATCGGCCTCCGCGCGGTGGGCGAGCCGCTCCACGCCGTACTCCCTGACGGTCTCCAGCATCCCGTAGCGCGGCTCGCCCGGCTCGGCGGTCCGGACGGGATGCAGCAGGGACTTGTCGACCAGGGCCGCGAGCGACTCCCGGACGTCGTCGGTCCGGTCGGCGGCGTCGGCGAGGTCGCCGCCATGGGTGCCGTGGGTGCCGGGGTCGCCGTCGTCCTGGCGGCCGAGCCCGCCGACCGCCTGCGCCGCGTCCTCCGTGAAGCTGCCGGGCACCACCGCCAGCCGTTCGAGGAGCGCCCGCTCGTCGGCGTCCAGTAGGTCCCAGCTCCAGGCCACCACGGCCCGCAGGGTCCGGTGGCGGGGCAGCGCGGTGCGGCTGCCTCCGGTGAGCAGCCGGAACCTGTCGTCCAGCCGGGCCGTCACCACCTCGATCGGCAGCGTGCGCAGGCGTGCCGCGGCCAGTTCGATCGCCAGCGGCAGGCCGTCCAGGCGTCGGCAGATCTCGACCGCCGCGGCCAGGGAGCGGGCGTCCGGGGTGAAGCCGGGCAGGACCGCGGCGGCCCGGTCCCGGAAGAGCCGGACCGCGGCGCAGGTGCCGGCCTGTCCGGCCGGCGCGCCCGGCGGGGGCAGTTCGAGCGGGAGGACGGGGTGCAGGGTCTCGCCGCCGATCCGCAGGGCCTCCCGGCCGGTGGCGAGGATCCGCAGCCGTGGGCAACGGCCGAGCAGGGTCTCGGCGAGCCTCGCTGCGGCCTCCAGCACGTGCTCGCAGTTGTCCAGCAGCAGCACGGTCTCTTCGTCCGCCAGCACTTCGACCAGGTGGTCGAGGATCTGCGTGGCGTCGCCGGAGCCGGGGGCCCGGGCCGGGCGGGCCGCCGCCGGGGTGCGCCGGAGCGGACCGGCCTGGCGCAGCCGCAGGACGTCGAGGACCGCCCGGGCCACGTCCTCCGCCCCGACCGGGGCCAGGGCGACCAGCCAGACGCCGCCCGCCGGGGTGAGCTGCCGCCCGGCGGTGACGGCGAGCCGGGTCTTGCCGGACCCGCCGGGCCCGACCAGGGTGACCAGCCGGGCCCGGTCGAGCAGTCCGACCACCCGGCGGACGTCCTCCCGGCGGCCGACGAAGCTGGTCAGCGGCGCGTCCAGGTTGCCCCGCGCCGGCGCCCGGTCGGTCCCTGGGCGGTCGGTCCCCGTCGGGTCGGTCCCTGGGCGGTAGGTCCGCGCCAGGTCGGTCCGGGTCGGGTCGGTGCGTGCCCGGTCGGGCTGCGGGCGGCCCACCTCGCCGCGCAGTACGGCGAGGTGGGCGGCCTCCACGTCCGGCCCGGGGTCGCTGCCGAAGGCCTCGGCCAGCCGGCCGCGCAGCCGTTGGTGGGCGGCCAGTGCCTCGGCGCCCCGGCCGTCGGCGGCGAGGGCGCGGATCAGCTGGGCGTGCAGCCGTTCGCGCAGCGGGTGGTCCGCCGTCAGCGACTCCAGCTCGGCGACCAGGCCGAGCCCGGTGCCGAGCGCGAGATCGGCCTCGATCCGGTCCTCCAGGGCGGCCAGCCGGGCCCGTTCGAGCCGCTCGGCCTCGGCACCGGCGAACGGTGCCTCGCGCACGTCGGCCAGGGCCGGGCCCTGCCAGAGGCCCATCGCCTCCCGCAGGGCGGTGGCCGCCTCGGCGGGCCGGCCCCCGGCCAGCAGGCGCCCCCCGGTGCGGGCGAGGTGGGCGAACCGGACGGTGTCCACGGCCTCCGCCGCGACGGCCAGCCGGTAGCCGGCCGGTTCGAGGGTCAACAGCCCGGGGTCGCCGAGGACACGTCGCAACCGGGAGGCCAGCGACTGAAGGGCGTTCGCCGGGTCGGCCGGGGGAGTCCCGGCCCACAGGGCCTCGGCCAGGACCGCCGGGCGGACGGCGCGCCCGGCGTCCAGCGCCAGCCGGACCAGCAGCGCGCGCAGCCGCGGGCCGCCCACCGGGACCGGGCCGTCGCCGGTGTCCAGCACCAGAGGTCCGAGGAGGCTGACGCGCACCCGGCCACTATCGCAGCACGCCCTGCTCGACCGTCAAGTCGGCTTCGCGCGGCCAGAACTGACCCGGGCGCCCGCCGTGGCACCGGTCCGGCACGCCGCACCGACCCTCGGCCGGGTCCGGTCAGCGCGCCGGGTCCGCCGTAGTGCTCGTCGGCCTCCCGCAGGCCGCCGCTCCCGTCGGGGACGAGCACCCGCGCGATCCGGCCGACGCCCGCGCTGACCCGGATCACCCGCGGGTCGCCCCCGTGGCCCACGGTCACCGGTCGGGGGAGAGGTACCGGCGCCCGGGTATCTGCTCGAAGATCAGGCTGGTCCGGGTCCGGGCCACCGCCGGATGGGTGGTCAGGTGGTCACGCGCCCGCCGTTCCCGTGCCCGTTCCGGGCCGCCACCCGGCCTGCTGCTCCTGGCCGTCGTCCTGGCCGTGGTGGGCGTTCCCGCCCAGGTCGGCTGCTCTGGGGCGGTACGGGGGCGGCTTGAGCTGAGGGGGCGTTACCTCGGTTTCTCCGTGGGGGCAGGTGGGTCGGCGGGCGCCAGGTCGGCCGATCCGGTGCTTGTCGGAGGAAGGTGAGGCGTCGTGAAGGCTGAGGGATGGAAGACCCTGTTGGCGGGGGGTTGAGACAGGCGGTGGAGCGGTTTGGGAGCGCGGGCTCGGACTGATCCCTTGAGGCGCCTCACGAGCCGCTCGTGGGGAGCCTCGCCTGCTCTGACGCCGCGCGTTCCGGCCCGTCGGGAGCAGCCGGCCCTGTGGCCGCTGCACCGGTCCTTCGTGCGGGGCCGGTGAGCAGGGGCCCGCGGCCGTGCACCCCCACTTACCGCCACGTCGGTGCCCGGGTCTTCGCGGTGCGGGGTGTAAGCGGTGGTCGAGCCAGAGGTTGGTCAGGAGCCAGACCGGGATGCCTGGCTGTTCCCGCCGCCAGGAGCCGCCCGCCGCGCCGGGCCTTCGGCGCGGGGGCCGCTCCTGCCATCGGCCCGAAAGCGGCCCGCTGCGGGCGTGCTGCCGCCAGTGGTGAGGGTGTGCGGGAGGACCGCTTCGCGACCACCTTTATCCCGCCTCCCGGGCCCGACCGGCATCGGGCGATCGTCAGTGAGGTGGCCCTCCTGTGGGCCGCGCACCACCCCGGGCCGTTCCCCGATGTGCCGTTCGACGACAGACACGATCTGGCGTACCTGGATCTCGACATGGCCGGCTGCGTCACGACCTACCTCAAGAACGGTGGCGTGCCCGGCCCAGGCCACGCCGACGTTCTCCTGGACTGCCTCCCGGAGCTCCGTGCGGCCGTCGCGCTGCTGACGCGCTCGGCGGAGTACCGGGAGGGACTCGGGGTCTTCCGGGGCTTGCTTGCGATGGCTGAGCTGATCCTCGCCGGCGGTGATGAGGATTCGCGAACAATGGTTCCGGCCGCGCGTCCGTGAAAGGCCGGTTCACCGGGACGCATGCCGGATCTGCGATGCGGTCATGGCGTCGTGTGCCGCCCCTGGCGAAGCTCCGCGAGGGACGGTCGAGCCGGCCCCGGTGATCCCGGTGCCCGATTCTCGGCGAGGAGCTGACGGCGGACGCTGAACACGCAGTTGCCGACGCGTCGTGAGCCGCCGAATCATCACGCGTGACGGGTCGTTGATCAGTAGGCTGACCAACCGACCATCAGGTCATGTTGCTACGACGAGGGCGGGGGCTCCGTGTCGGATGCAGTGCTGAATGTCGTGATCGGGCTGGTCACGAGCGTCGTCAGCGGCGGGTCCGTCTGGGCCTGGAAGCGTGTCAGTGCCGCTCGCGTCCTGCACCGGAAGCGGGCACTGCTCGGTCTGCGGCCCGGTGTACCGTGCGTCGTCATACTGAACGGCCACTGGCAGATGGCCGCCGTCACCGAGCACGGTGACGTCTACGCGATCATCGAACTGGCGATGCTCGCGGAGGAGTCAGGGTGTGCGTTCACTCTCGTTGCCGCGGACGCACCGGAGCTGAACGGGGATCGCACCGAACTCAGCATCGGTGGCCTGGGATCGAACCGACGCAACGTCGAGTACCTGGCCAGGTACCTGCCTGGCGTGACTAGTGCCGCATCAGACTGCGTTCGCCTCGTTGTGACCGGACGGCCTGCACGCCCGCCTGGACCGCGGTACCTGGACGCCGCTGCCGGTGTTCCAGACCGTCGCCGAGGTCGGCAAGG
>NZ_JBEXYD010000112.1:0-12751 GCF_040630735.1 Kitasatospora sp. NPDC005748 | reverse complement strand
CCGGACAGCAGCTCGCCGTAGGTGGTCCGCAGCACGGCGGCGATCCTGACGAAGGCGGCCGGGTCGAAGGCGGGGCCGGCCTCCATCAGGTGCCGCAGGTAGCGGGGCGCCATCGCGGTCTGCCGGGCCAGCGCCTCCTCGGTCAGCCCGAGCTGGCGACGGCGGTCATCGATCCGCCGGGCGACGAGGGCCGGATCCACCCGCTGGGCGGCGTCAGGTCCGGAGTTCTGGTCCACATCGACTCCTCGGTGCCGAGGGTCACGCTCCGTGGTCATCAGCGACCTGGTCGCCCCCGTCGGGCGTGGGTGCCGGGTGGTTCCCCGCCCGGCCTTCCCCTCCAGCGTTGCCCCGACGGCGGGCAGCCGCCACAGGGGCCGCCCGGCCCGGCTGGCGTGGCGTGCCCGAATCACTGATGGTGGCAGGGGGAGTGCCACAGCTGTCGGAGGCATGCGATGGACCAGGAACTCGACCGGCGGAGCCGGTCCGTCACGGGCTGCCACGGCCGCGGCGGGTCCATCGGAGCCCTCCTCGGACGGGTGGGCCGGGAGGCTGACGGCTCCGCACCCGGCCCCCGTGCGGAGCCATGAGCCTCCCGGCCGTCGACTACCGCGCGGTGTTCCAGGCCCTGCCCGGCATGGTCGCCCTCCTCACCCCGGACCTGGTGTACGTCGACGTCAACGAGGACTTCGTACGGATGTCCGGCCGTACCCGCGAGCAGCTCGTCGGCCGGTACCTCTTCGACGTCTTCCCCGACAATCCGAACGATCCGGACGCCACCGGCAGCCGCAACCTAGGGGTCTCCCTGCAGCGGGTCCTGGCGAGCGGCGAACGCGACACCATGGCCCTCCAGCGCTACGACGTGCAGTCCGCCGGCAGAGCCGACGAGTGGGAGGAGCGCTACTGGAGCCCGGTCAACGCTCCCGTCCTGGCCCCGGGCGGCGAAGTGGTGCTGCTCGTCCACCGGGTGGAGGAGATCACCGAACTCATCCGGGCCCACGGTATGCCCGAGGGCAACCGCGCCCGCGTCCTGGAGGCGGAGCTCTACACCCGCGCGCGCGAACTGCAGGAGGTCAACGAGCGCCTGCGCGAGGCCCACGACCGCGAACGGGAGGTCGCGCTCGCGCTCCAGGAGGCCATGCTCCCGGGCCCCCGACCGCTTGAGCACCACCTCGCCGCGGTCCGCTACCGGCCCGCCGTCGGGGCGCTGAACGTGTGCGGCGACTGGTACGACCTCGTCGAGCTGCCGGCCAACCGCGTGGCGGTCGCCGTCGGCGACGTGGTGGGCCACGGCCTCACCGCGGCGGGCGTCATGGGCCAGCTCCGCAGCGCCCTCAGCGCGGCCTCCCGGGTCGCCGTCGGGCCCGCCCAGGCGCTGGAGGTCCTGGGCCTCTACGCCCGCTTCGTCGACGGCGCCGAATCCACCACCGTCGCCACGGCCTTCATCGACTGCGACGCCCACACCGTCACCTACAGCAGCGCGGGCCACCCGCCGCCCGTCCTGCTGCACGGCGAGGGCACCGTCGAGTTCCTCGACCGGGCCACCGACCCGCCGCTCGGCGCCCGCCCCGAGCACCAGGCCCGGCCCCAGGCCGTCGCCGGCTTCACCCACGGCGACACGCTCGTCCTCTACACCGACGGCCTCGTCGAACGGCGGCGCGAGGACATCGACACCGGCCTGAACCGGCTCGCCGACGCGCTCATCCGCCACCGCCGGTTCGATCCCGACGCCCTCGCCGACCTCGTCCTCACCGAGCTGCTCCCGCCCGGCGGCGCGACCGACGACACAGCGCTCGTGATCGTCCGCCTCTGACCCCCGGCCCGGGGTGGATGCGCGGCACTCCACACCGGGCCCGGCCGTCGACCCGCTGCCGCGCCAGCGCGTTCCGCCGCGGGAACGCGGTCACCGGCCGGGGGCCGGGCTCGCACTACAGTCTGATCCGTCGGGCGGACCCGGCACTCACGAGGGGGAACGGACTTGAGGCTTCATCACCATGGCCGGCGGCCGGGCGGCGGCGTGTTCCGGCGGCGGGCCCGCGCCGTCGTCGTGGCGCTCGCGCTGGTCGGCGGGCTGCAGGGGGCACTGGCCGGAGCGGCCGCGGCGAGCCCGGCGGTCGCGCTGTGCAGCTCCACCACCGGGCCGTTCGGCTCGGCGCTGGTGGGCGACGGCCGCTACCGGATCATGCCGGACGAGTGGAACTCCTCCGCCGAGGTCTGCATGAGCAGTGACGGCGGCGCGAACTTCACCGTCACCTCCAGCGCGCTCACCAACGCCACCAACAGCAGCCCGGGCGCCCCGGGCGCGTACACCCGGATCGAGTACGTACCGCGGCCCGGTGAACTCCCCGCCCCGGTGGCCACCCTGGGCGACACCCTGACCACCTGGAAGACCACCACCCATGTCGCGGGCCAGTACAACGCCGCCTACGACCTCTGGTACGCGGACACGGCCGGCGGATGCGGTCCGACCACCTCGCACGAGCTGATGATCTGGCTCGACCGGCAGGGCGGTCCCGTCCCCCTCGGCACCGCCGCCCAGCAGGTCACCCTCGGCGGCCGGACGTACCAGGTCTACCAGTACCAGAACGCCACCGGCAAGCAGGTCATCAGCTACCTGCTCGCCGGTTCGAGCAACTACGCCTACGCCCTGAACCTGCGCACGATCACCGCCGACGCCGTGGTGCGCGGCTACGTCCCCGCCGACGGGCAGCTCTGCTCCGTACAGGCGGGCTTCGAGATCTGGAACGGCGGCGCCGGGCTGGCCACCAACTCCTTCTCCTACCAGCCGGCCACCGGCCTACCGACCGGGAACGTGACCTCGGGCCTGCCCGGCAAGTGCCTCGACGCCGGGAACAACGCGGCCGACCCCACCGGCTACAGCATGCCCGTGGACATCTGGGACTGCGCCACCACGCCGGGGCAGACCTGGACGGTCGGCAACGACGGCACGGTCAAGGCGCTCGGCAAGTGCCTCGACGTGACCGGCGGCGGACGCACCGACGGGACGCCCGTCCAGCTCTACCCCTGCAACGGCACCGGCTCCCAGGTCTGGACCCAGAACGCCAAGGGCCTGCTCAACCCGCAGTCCGGCAAGTGCCTGGCCGACCCCGGGGCGTCGACCGCCAACGGCACCCAGCTGGTCCTCTGGAGCTGCGGCGCGGGCGGCCAGGACTGGCGGTACCCGTACAGCGGGCAGCCGATCTGGAGCGCCTTCACCAACAAGGCGACCACCTACTGCCTGAGCGGCGGGGCGGAGAACAGCACCTCGGTCAGTCTCCACACGTGCGCCGCCACCCCGCAGCAGAACTGGCAGCTGGTCAAGGACGGCACGCTCCGGGTCTCCACCGGCGCCTGCCTGGACGCGGGCACCGCCGGGACCGCCGGCAGCGCGGTCCTGCTCGCGCCGTGCTCGGGTTCCACGGCGCAGCAGTGGCTGCCGTCGCCGACCGGCTACCTGCTGAACCCCGCGTCCGGGAAGTGCCTGGACGACCCGCAGTCCACCGCCGTCCAGGGCGTTCCGCTGAACCTGTGGACCTGCAACGGGACCGGCGCCCAGGTCTGGTACTCGGCGGTCTGACCCGGCCGGGCCACGTTCGGCACGGGCCGGACGCCGATCCGGCTCACCGCGAGCCGGATCGGCCCGGGGCGGCCATGATCGGAGCAGGGCCGCCACGCCTGCCTCCCTCCCCCGGGGGGGGCAGGCCGGCGCTCCTCCGCAGGTGGGCGGCCGGGAGCGCGGCCGCGGTCGGACAGGAGGACCGGATGGGCCAGGACCAGGCGCGTCCCGTGCGGCGCGCGACCCCCGAGGAGCGGGCGGCGGCCGGTCGGGCGGCACGCCGGACGACACCGCGTTCCGCCCACGCCGAGTACCGGCCGGGCCCGGAGCGGCCCGACCCGCTCACGATCCTGGCGGCCCAGTCGGCGCTGCGCGTGCCGGAGCTGGTGCCGATCCGGTACGCCCGGATGGCCGAGTCCCCGTTCCGTTTCTACCGGGGCGCGGCCGCGGTCATGGCGTCCGACCTCGCGGGCACCCCCGACTCGGGCATCCGGGTCCAGCTCTGCGGCGACGCCCACATGCTGAACTTCCGGCTGCTCGCCTCGCCGGAGCGGCGGCTGGTCTTCGACATCAACGACTTCGACGAGACGCTGCCCGGCCCGTGGGAGTGGGACGTGAAGCGGCTGGCGTCGAGCCTGGTGATCGCGGGCCGGGCGAACGACTTCGACGGGGCGCAGCGCGCCGACATCGTCGCCACGGCGGTCCGCTCGTACCGGGAGGCGATGCGGCGGTTCGCGGGGATGCGCAACCTGGATGTCTGGTACGCCCAGCTGGACTCGCAGCGGCTGCGGGAGCTGGCGGTGGGCCGGGTCTCCAAACGGGCCCGCCGGGGGCTCGACGAGGCGATGTCGAAGGCCCGCACCCGCGACAGCCTCCAGGCCTTCGGCAAGCTCACCGAGGTGACGGACGGCCTGGTCCGGATCGCCGCCGACCCGCCGCTGCTCGTCCCGATCGCCGACCTCCTGCCGGAGGTGGAGCGGACCGCGCTGATGGAGCTGTTCCACGGCTTGGTGCGGCGTTACGCGAGCACCATGGCCGCCGACCGGCGCACCCTGCTCTCGGCGTTCCGGCTGGTGGACGCGGCCCGCAAGGTCGTCGGTGTCGGCAGCGTCGGCACCCGGTGCTGGATCTTCCTGCTGCTCGGCCGGGACGGCGAGGACCCGCTGTTCCTCCAGGCCAAGGAGGCCGGCGAATCGGTGCTGGCGCCGTACGTCGGCGCGAGCCGGTACGACAACCAGGGCGAGCGGGTGGTCTCCGGCCAGCGGCTGATGCAGGCCACCAGCGACATCTTCCTGGGCTGGGAGCGGGTCGAGGGCATCGACGGCAGGCGGCGGGACTTCTACATCCGTCAGCTCCGCGACTGGAAGGGCATCGTCGTGGCCGAGCGGATGGTGCCGCGCGGCATGCGGGCCTTCGGCGAACTGTGCGGCGCCACGCTGGCCCGGGCGCACGCCCGGTCGGGCGACCGCATCGCCATCGCCGCCTACCTGGGGAAGCGGGACGCCTTCGACCGGGCCCTGGTGGAGTTCGCCGAGGCGTACGCGGACCGGAACGAGCGGGACCACCGGGCGCTGGTCGAGGCGGTCGCGGCGGGCCGGCTCCCGGCCGAGGCCGGCTGAGCCGTCGCGGCCCGCCGGGTCGCGCCGCCCGGGGCCCGCTGATCAGCCCTCGGCCGGCCGCGAACGGCCGTCGGCCCGGAGCCCCTCCCCGATGGCGCGCAGGAGCGCCTCCCGGTCCACCGCGACCGGTTCGGGGCCCGGCCGGGCGGGATCACCGACCGGGTGGACCGGCATCCGGGCCCGGACGAGGGTCCGGCCGTCACCCGTCGGGGGGAGCTGGACGATCTCCAGCTCGGCCGCGACGACCTCCTCCCCCTCCAGCCCGGGCCGTAGTCCGACACAGAGGTGGAAGTCGAGCGACTCGTCGTCGGCGATGTCGACGGGGTACTCGGTGACCCCGGGGCCGACGGGCTGCCCGCGCTCCGACAGGTCCTCGAACTGCGGGGAGACCTGCTTGAGGTAACGCACCCCGCCACCGTCGTACGTGGTGATCCGCAGGGCGAGGTCGCGCAGCCCGGCCCGGCGGGTCCGGTCCACCAGGGAGGCCAGCTCCCGCTGGAGGCCCGGTGTCCCCGTGGGCGACGCGGGGGCGGGCACGATGTCGAGGGTGCCTCCCAACGCGGAGGTGACGGACCGGACCTGGGCCACCGACCACCGCTCGCCGATGCCCCGGGCGTGGCACGGGAAGCGGCCCGCGCAGGAGGCGAGGGCGGCGGCCAGGTCGTCGGCGCTCTCGGCCGCCGCCTCCAGGTCGGTCAGCAGGATCGCGGTGCGCGCCGCGTCGGCGTGGCCGGCGAACAGGCGGTCGGCCAGCCGGATCCAGCGGCCGAACGCCGCCGCGCCGACCGGCTCCAGCCCGGCCAGCGCCGCCCGCGCCCCGGCCTTGGCGGCCGCGGTCGCCCGGACCAGCCGCTGGGTGTCGGGGTAGAGCATCCGCGCGTACGCCGACCCCGCGACGACGGCGAAGGAGGCGTCCTCGTCCAGGCCGTCGATGACGGCCGCGACCGCCGCCCCGACCGCCCGGAAGTCCGCCTCGGGCAGCTCCGGCGACAGTCCGACCAGGAGGACGAGCGCGCGGGGCACGCCGGCCGCCGCACGGTCGGCGGCCCCGCTCGGGCCGGTCACCGTCAGGATCGTGTGCGCCTCCGTGGCGCCCGGGGCGAGGAACTCGTTGCGGTGCAGCTCCAGCCCGAGACCGCCGGAGTGCACCACGGCGGGAACAGCGGTGGGTACTGCGGCGGGTACTGCGGCGGGAACGGCGGCCGGAACGACGGGCGTCCGCGGCTCCGGCGCGGACGGGCGGCGGCCGACCGCCCGGAGCCGCGCCACGACGGCTCCCGCGTCGGCCGGGCGGTCCGCCGGATCCTTGGCGAGCAGCTCCGCGACCAGCTCGTCGAGCTCGTCGGGGACCTCCGGCCGCAGCGGGGCGAGACGCGGGGCCGGGGTCTGGAGGTGCTGGACCATCAGGGTCCAGAGGCCGCCGCGCGCCGGGAACGGCGGCCGTCCGGTGAGCAGCGCGAAGAGCACACAGCCCAGCGCGTAGAGATCGGCCCGTCCGTCGACCCGGGGACTGCGCCACTGCTCGGGGGCCATGTACTCGGGCGTGCCCATCACGCTGCCCTCCCGGGTGAGACCCGAGTCGGCCCGGACGTACCCGGCGAGTCCGAAGTCGCACACCTTGAGCGTGCCGTCGGGGAGCAGCATGAGGTTGGCGGGTTTGACGTCCCGGTGGACGATGCCCAGCCGGTGCGCGTAGGACAGGGCGCCCGCGAGTTGCGCGGTCAGCTCCACCGCCTCGTCGACGGGCAGCCCCGACGGCCGCCCGTGCAGGACCTCCCCGAGGTCGCGGCCCCGGAGCAGTTCCATCACCAGGTAGAGCCGGCCGCCCTGTTCGCCGCTGTCGAAGATCTGGGTGATGCCCGGGTGCTGGAACCGCGCGGTGACCTGCGCCTCGCGATGGAACCGCTGCGCGGCCACCGCGCCGGCCGCCGACTGCGGGGCGAGGAACTTGATCGCGACCCCGCGGTCCAGCCGGGGATCGTGGGCCCGCCAGACCTCGCCCATCCCGCCGCGCCCGAGCAGTACCTCCAACCGGTACCGGTCGGCGATCCGCGTCCCCTCAGCGTTCAAGGCGCCTCGCAATCCCCCGTGTCGCACGGCCCCCGCCGCTTCCGCCACTCTACGAGACCGGTCCGACGGCTGTGCATTCCACGGGGCCCCGCGTCGGGGCCGTCCCGGCCGGCGGCCGACCGGCGGCGGCGCCCGCGCGGGTAGCATCCGAGCCGAGGCCGTCCGGCCACGACCGGTAGCCCAGCAGTGCGCCACCTCCGACACCGTCCGCTCCGTCGCCGCCGCCCGGCGGCGGCCCGCTCGACACCGCCCAGGGACCGACATGGCCTCCCCCTTCGCCGATCCGGCGTTCTACCGCGACCGCTACCCCACCTACGCCGCCCTGCGCGAGGCCGCACCGGTCCTGCGCATCACGATGGAGGGCGGCGGCCCCGGCACCGCGACCGTCGTCACCGGCTACCACGCGGCCCGCCAGGCCCTCACCGCCCCGCTGTCGAAGGACACCGGCGCGTACTTCGCCGACAAGCCGTCCGAGCGGTCCCTGCACCCGGCCGTCGCCCGCACCATGCTCGCCACCGATCCCCCGGAGCACACCCGGCTCCGCCGCCTGGTCACCAGGGCGTTCACCACCGCCGTGGTCGACGGACTCCGCCCGTACGTCCGCTCACTCGCCGAAGAACTCGTCGACCGCTGGGCAGCCGGTAGCGAGGTCGACCTCGTCGAGGACCTCGCCGGGCCCCTCCCGGTCACCGTCATCTGCCAACTCCTGGGCGTCCCACCGGAGGACCGCCCGGCCGTCCGCGGCTGGTCCACCGACCTGTTCGCCACCGGCGACCACGAGCGGATCGACTCGGCCTCGCACGCGCTGGCCGACTACCTGGCGGAGCTGATCGCCACCAAGCGGTCCGGGCCGGACGGTTCGCTGCTCTCCGAGCTGATCGCGGTCCGCGACAGCGACGCCGGCCGCCTCGGCGAGGAGGAGTTGCTGTCGCTGGCCGTGCTGCTGCTGGTGGCCGGTCACGAGACCACCACCGCGGCGATCGGCAACGCCGTCCTCGCGCTGCTCCGGCACCCGGACGACCTGCGACGCCTGGTGGCCGACCCGCACCGCATCCCGGCCGCGGTCGACGAACTGCTGCGCTACGACGCGCCGGTGAGCATCGCGACCTGGCGCTGGGCTCCCGAGGCGGTGCGCCTGGGCGACAGCGAAGTCCCCGCCGGCTCCCCGGTGTTCGTCTGCCCCGGCGCGGCCAACCGCGACCCCGCGCGGTTCGCCGACCCCGACCGGCTCGACCTCGACCGGCCCGACGCGGCCGGCCACCTGGCCTTCGGGCACGGAATCCACCGCTGCGTCGGGGCACCGCTCGCCCACGCCGAGATCGAGATCGTCCTGCGGGTCCTCCTGGAGAGATTCCCGACCCTGCGGCTGGCCGTCCCGCCCGACCGACTCTCCTGGCGCCGCTCCCGGCTGGTGCGCGGCCTCGTCGCCCTGCCGGTCCGCCTGTAGGCGGCACCGCCGCGCTGTCCGCCGCTCCCCTGTGCCGGGGGCGCACGGCACCGCGCACGGCGGGGGCACCGGCGCGGGGCCGGGAAGTCGCGAACGCTCTGTGTTCATCCCAAGGTGGGGTTTGGCTCAACTCCCCTGCCCGGTAGAACCGATAGCCCTGGTGGCGAAGGTTCCGCCGCCGGCGGGCCCGCCACCACCGAAGGGGAGACGACCATGGTGCGTAGGACGCACGTGCTGGGAGCCGGACTGCTGGCGGTCGCGCTGGCGGCGGGCACGGGGTGGGTCGCGCAGGCGAACGACGACGGCGCCGCCGGGCAGGAGCGCCAGGCATCGGTGAAGGCCGTCGATGCCATCGACGGCTACCAGGTGGTCAAGCTGGGCAACGCCAACGTCGGCAACTTCCAGCGCCGGACGGTCAATTGTCCCGCCGGCAAGCGGGCGATCGGCGGTGGCGCGGAGGCCCAGGGCAACGAGGCGGTCCTGGTCGGCAGCTTCCCGACGGACGGCGCCAACGGCTGGGTAGGCATCGGCCGCCAGCCCGGCAGCAGCAGCGTGGGCATCAGCGTCTACGTGATCTGCGCGAACGGCTGACCTGCGGCACCCGACAGCTGGACCGGCGGACCGGCCGGTCCGCTGCGGCACGTGGCTCCGGCCCCCGGGAATCGTTCCGGGGGCCGGAGCCTCGTCGTCGGTGCCGGCCGGTACACCGGCGGGCGTCAGCCGCCGGGCACCCGTCCGTCGGACCGCCGGGGATGAACCCCGTCGCGAGCCCGGGGCGTTGGGAATTCGCCGTCAGTCGCCGGACGGCGGAGCCGGGGCCACCTTCAGTCCGTCCAGGGTGAGGTCGAGGAGGCGTTCGGCCTGCTCGCGCTGGTCCGGCCCGGCCGAGGTGAGGGCGATGCCGGCGAGCGCGGCGAACATGTCGCTCGCGCTGATGTCGGACCGGATCGTTCCGGCCGCGCGGGCGGCGTCCATCAGGGCAACGAGGGCGCCCTGGATCAGCTCGCGGCTGTCGGCATAGGGATTGCCGCCCGAAGCGACGACCGCCCGCAGGGCGTCAGCCATGCCGAACTTGGCGGTGGCGTAGTCGATGAAGCGGCGGGTCCACGCGCGCAGGGCCTCGGCGGGCGGCATGGTCGCGAGGAGTCCGGGGACGGCGTCGCAGAGCCGGGCCACCTCGTTGCGGTACGCCGCCTCGACCAGCGCCTCCCTGGTCGGGAAGTTGCGGTACAAGGTGCCGGTTCCGACACCCGCCTCCGCGGCGATCCGCTCGAAGGTCGCGTCGAGCCCCTCCTCGGTGAACATGCGCACCGCGGTGGCCAGGATCCTGTCCCGGTTCCGCTGCGCGTCGGCCCTCAGCGGGCGCCCTGAAGCTCGGGTCATCGGCGGCCTCTTCCTCCTCCGTTGCTAAGTGGAGGATCCTCCGCTTAGTCTGGGCGAAGTGGCGGACCCTCCACTTTCAACTCTAGGGCACGGCCCGGCCTGCCCCCGCCCCCTGTTCCCCTGTTCCCCTGTTCCCCTGTTGCGGAAGGACGGTCCCGTATGTCGGGAATCGAAGGCAAGGTCGTGGCGATCACTGGCGCCGGCAGCGGCATCGGCGAGGCGACCGCACTCCTGCTGGCTGCGCGCGGCGCGAAGGTGGTCCTCGGGGCACGCCGCACAGAGCGCCTGGAGGCCCTGGCCGCCCGTATCGAACAGGCCGGCGGCGAGGCCGCCTGGATCCGCACGGACGTGACGCGGCAGGGCGACCTCACCGGCCTCGTCCAGCTGGCCCGCGACCGGTACGGCAGGCTCGACGTCCTCGTCGGCAACGCCGGGGTCGGGCTGATCTCCCGCCTGGACGACCTGCGCGTCGAGGACTGGGAGCAGATGATCGACGTCAACCTCAAGGGCGTCCTGTACGGGATCGCCGCGGCCCTGCCGGTCTTCCGGGAGCAGGGCTCCGGACACTTCGTCAACACCGTGTCCACCGCCGGCCTGCGCATCGTGCCGCTCCAGTCGGTGTACGCGGCGACGAAGAACGCCGTACGGACCGTCTCGGAGGGCCTGCGCCAGGAGGCCGGCGACAGCCTGCGCGTCACCGTCGTCTCGCCCGGCGCCGTCCGCACGGACTTCGCGGAGCACATGGACCCGTCGGTGAAGCCCCAGATCGACAAGCTGATGGAGATCGCCCTCCCGCCGGACGCGGTGGCCCGCGCCATCGCCTTCGCCATCGAGCAGCCGGACGGGGTCGATGTGGGCGACATCGTCGTCCGCCCCACCGCCCAGGGGTAGGTCCGCGCAGCCGGTGCGGCCGGCCCGGCCGGGGCCCGGGAAACACCTCGCCGACCGGTGCGAGCGGCGCACCGGTCGGCGAGAGGGGTGGATCAGGCCTGCGAGCGGCGGCGCGAGGCGACGACCGCGCCGGCGCCCAGGAGGACGGCCGCGCCGGCGGCGGCGGTGAGCTCCCCGAGCGGAGCGGTCGAGCCGGTGGCGGCCAGCGTGCCGGTACCGGTGCCCCGGACGGCCGCGGTGGCCGAGGTGGCCGAGGTGGCCGTCGTGGCCGTCGTGGCCGTCGTACCGGAGGTGACCGCGGCGGGAACCACCGCGGGGACCGGCTGGGTGGTGCCGGAGGTGCTCTGCACCGCCCCGGTGGCGGGCTTCGCGGCGGCCTCGGCGGCGGCCTTCGCGGCGGCCTCGTCCTTGGCACGAGCCGTGAACCGGCCCTCGGCCAGGAAGGCCCGGACGTCCGCGGCGGTGCCTTCGAGCGCGGCGAGGCCGGCCTTCCGGACCTCGGGCGTCCCGGTCTCGACGATCTGGGAGACGCGGATCCGGTCGTCGCTCTCCCGCAGCGGCTCCAGCTGCGCCTTCAGGAAGCGCTCGACGTCCGCCGCGCTGCCGGCGAGCGCCTTCTCGGCCGCCTCCCGGACGTGACGGCCGGTACCCGCGTCGTCGAGGATCCGCCGGACCTCGGCGCGGTTCTCGTCCTCGGCCCGGGCGACGAACTGGCCGACCTTGAGGAAGGCACGGACGTCGTCGATGGTGCCGTCGAGCGCGGCGCCGGCGGCGGCCCGCACCGCCGGGCCACCGACGGCCATGATCTGGCCGAGCAGGACCCGGTCGTCGTCCTCACCGGCCTTCTTGAGGCCTACCGTGAGGAACCGCTCGACATCCGCGGCGCTCCCCGCGAGCGCCTGCCGGGCGCCCTCGCGCACACCCGGCCCGCTCTTCGGGTCGTCGAGGATCCGCTGCACCTCGGCGCGATTCTCGTCCTCGGCCCGCGCCTCGTACTGGCCGTGGTTCAGGAAGGCGCGGAACGCCTCGATGTCGTCCAGGGGGAACACGGCGTTGGCGGCCTTCTGCACGGCCGGACCGCCGGCGCCCATGATCCGCGAAATCGCGATCCGCGCGTCGTCCCGTCGGATGCGGTCCACCTGCGACGCGAGGAAGCGCGCCCGGTCCTCGGGGGTGCCCGCGAGGGCCGCCGCCGCGTGCTCGCGCAGGTACTCGCTCGGCGCCGTGAGCAGGTAGCTGTTCGGGTAGACGAGCAGCTTCTCGATCGCCGCCCGGTTCTCGTCGTCCGTCTTCGTCCCCGCCGGGTCCGTCTGCTCCTGCCCCGCCGGGGCACTGTCGGCGAACGCCGGGGTGCTGCCCAGGGCGACGGGCGCGGCGGCCGTGGCCAGGAGGACGGCGGTAGCGAGCGAACGACGGATCTTCAACGGTCACCTCAGGATCTGAATACGGACGACCCCGACGCGGCTGCGCGATGGTCGGCCGGGTGATCGTATCCCGACACCACCCCTCACACGCGAACACATTTCCGTCACGTCCCGGACCTTGGGTCTCCGACGACCATCGCCCGCGACCACGGCCCGCGTCCGCACCGGCGGCTGACGGACGGAGGGGAGGTCCGGAGCGGCCGTGAACCGCTCTCCGGGCCTCCCCCACCACGATCAGGACGTGCCGGTACCGGCCGTTCCTAGTGCCGCATCAGACTGCGTTCGCCTCGTTGTGATGTGCCGCTCGGTTGCCGCCTAGCGGCACACCACCGCTGCGATATGATTATCACAACAAATTAAAAAA
>NZ_JBEXYD010000111.1:0-12800 GCF_040630735.1 Kitasatospora sp. NPDC005748 | reverse complement strand
GAAAGCTACCTCGCCGGCCTCCACCTCCGTGGCGCGATGATCTGGATCAAGGACCTCACTCGAACCCATTGATCACGACCGAATACGTGCCCTAGGCCGGGCCGTTTCAGTTCGCCGACCGCCTGGCTGGGCCGGTGTGGCTGGGCGACCCCGAGCGGCGGGTCACGGCCGCTCCGGGAGAACGCGTTTCTTCGGTCGAGACCCGAACCCGCATCCGCCGCGGGGCCGCCCAGGTTCCCGGAGCTGCTCGTCGAGCCGTCCCGGCCGGGACGGACCGCGTACCGGCGCGGCGCCGCCAGCCCGAACGGTTCGACCAACGCGCTGCGCGCCGACGTCCTCGGCGCGCTCGGCGTCCCCACGGTCGCCACCGCTGACCAGCTCCAGCGGTTGCCGCACCCGGGTGCGGCTTCGACAAGGCGGTGCGGCAGGCGTTCGGCGACCTCGCGCTGCACGGGCTGATCGGCTCAAGTGGTCCACGAGCGTCTGGGCTTCCGCCAAGTGCTGGGGCGGGCCGTGAGGGTGGGTCGCTCGGAGATCGGAGTGGTTGTCATCGTGGTGCTGTCCTGGTGGATGTGAGGGGTGTTCGCGCGCTTGCGTGCCAGGTCCCCGACGCTGAGCGCACGTGACGGTCGGTGTCGTCGAGGTCTTGGAAGGAACGGACGATCACGACGGTCTCCTCGGTCGGGTGCGGGTGCGGGTGCGGGTGTGCGCCGCGGCCGTGAGGCGACGTGTGTCGTGGGCGGGACGGCGCTGAGGCGTCGCCGTCAGCCTTGCCGCAACCCCCCCAGCCGCGTCGTTTCGCCACTGCCGATCGGGTGACAGTAGAGGTCCACCACGGCTCGCTCGGTGGGGTGTGGTGGCGCCACGGCCGCGACGGCCTGCCCCCCTGACCGACGCGCTCGACGGCCCGGGGGACCGCGCTGTGTACGTGCGGCGGCGGGCCGAGCGTCGGGCAGAGGGGGGACGCGAGCACCGGGGGGCGATGGATCTGCTGGCGTGCGTGGACTGCGGTGCTGTCCCGTAGCAGGAGCGTGTGGGCCCAAGAGGGCGGCACCTGCTCGGGTGCGATCAACCCGCTCACGTCGGGGGTCTCCACGACGGCTCACGTCGGGCGCACGGCGGAGGCCCACGGCATCGGCGTCGGCGTGATGCGCGCCGCCGAGGGGTGCGTCCGTCGGACCGTCGCGCTGGGCAAGGGCGCGGTCGGGGTGAGTCGCCTGGCCGAGGTGCTCGGCCGGCGCTGATCGGCCGGCGCCGATCACCCGGCGGGGCGGACGGCGGCGCGCATCACGCCGTCCGGACCGCCGTCCGCTTCCGAGCCGGCACCGGACTCCTCGTCACCGCCGCTCGGCGGCAGGACCCCGGCCGGCGAGGCCGCCGCGAACCCCCGGCGCACCGTCACCCGGCGCACCGTCACCCGGCGCACCGTCCCCGGGCGTGCCGGGTGCCGAGGTGCCGGGTGCCGGGGTGTCGGAACGGGAGAGCGCCCAGAGCGCGAACGCGAGGCAGCTGAACGTGGCGCCCAGCGTGCAGACGGCCCCCCAGCCGGCGACCGCGTAGAGGGAGGTCGCGGCGATCGCCCCGGTGGCGCTGCCGATCGAGTAGAAGACCATGTACCCGCCGATCAACCGGCTGCCCGCGTCCGGCCGCAGCGCGTAGATCAGGGTCTGGTTGGTGACGTGGACCGCCTGCACCGCGAGGTCGAGGAGGACGACACCGACCACCAGGGCCCAGAGTGAGCTTCGGGTGAAGGCCAACGGCAGCCAGGAGGCGGCGAGCAGCGCCAGGGCGATGCCGGTGGTCCGTCGGGCGAGTCCGCGGTCGTTCAGCCGGCCCGCCGCGGTCGCCGCGAGCGCGCCCACGGCTCCGACCAGTCCGAGAGCCCCGATCGCGGTGTGGGAGAGGGAGAACGGCGGGTCGCTGAGCGGCAGTGCGACGCTGCTCCACAGGGTGCTGAAGGCGGCGAAGATCAGCAGGCCGAGCAGGGCCCGGACCCGCAGGACGCGTTCCCGCGCGAACAGGGTGACCGTGGAGCGCAGCAGCTGTCCGTACCGCAGGGAGGTCGGCGGGAGGGCGCCGCGGCGCGGCAGCACCAGGTGCAGGACCAGCGCGAGCAGGGCGGTCAGCCCCGCCGAGGCGAGGTAGACGGAGCGCCAGCCGGCGAGGTCGGCGACGAGGCCGGCGGCGGTGCGGGAGAGCAGGATCCCGATGACCACGCCGCTGGTCACGAGACCGACGACCCCTCCCCGGCGGTCGGGTGAGGCCAGGGACGCCGCGAAGGCCACCAGGGTCTGGGTGACGACGGCGAGAAGCCCCATCGCGGCCGTCGCCGCGAGCAGGAGCGTCGCGGTGGGGGCGAGCGCGACCGCTGCCAGCGCCACCACCAGGAGGAGCAGTTGGGCGACGATGAGCCGTCTGCGGTCGACGACGTCACCCAGCGGTACGAGGAGGAGAAGGCCCACCCCGTAGCCGACCTGGGTGAGCGTGACGACGCCCCCGACCAGTGCCGGACTCATGGCGAGGTCGTGGCCGATGGTCGCGAGGAGCGGTTGGGCGAAGTAGACGTTGGCCACCGCCGTCCCGCAGGCCACGGCGAACAGGACGATCACCCCGCGGGCCAGGGCGGGCGCGGGCCCCCCGTCGTCGCGGGCCGCGGCCTGCCGCGTCCCGGCCTCACAGTCGACGAGCATTCGACACCCTCTCCCTATCTGGTTTCAACTTGCTACCGATCCGGACCGTATCCGACGTTGGTATCATGTTGCAACCGACATGGTGGGAGGACGGCATGGTGGCAAGGACACGCTTCGACGACAGCGACTGCCCCGTCGCGCGATCGGTGGACGCGATCGGCGACTGGTGGTCCCTCCTGATCGTGCGGGACGCCTTCGACGGGAGCCGTCGCTTCGGGGAGTTCCAGCGCAGCCTCGGCGTGGCGAAGAACATCCTGACCGCCCGCCTGCGGGCCCTCGTCGCCGGCGGCATCCTCGACACCGTGCCCGCCTCGGACGGCAGCGCCTACCGCGAGTACGTCCTGACCCCGAAGGGCAACGCCCTCTTCCCCGTCATCGTGGCGCTGCGGCAATGGGGCGAACAGAACTTCTTCGCTCCGGAGGAGCCGCACTCGCGGCTGGTCGACCGCCGGCACGGACAGGGCCTGCGCGTGCTCGAAGTCCGATCGGCGGACGGCCGCCGCCTGGACCCCGACGACACCACCGTCGACAAAGTGTCCTGACCGGACGGTGCGCCCAGGGCGGCAGGCCATCGACCCGGGTCGGGCTTGTCAGTGCGCTGCGGCAGGACCGCTCGCCCGACTGACGGAATCGGATGGCCCGCGGAGCCGCGGAGCATCACCTTCGGTGGCTACAGCGTGACTCTGACCCGGGGCCAGTGGAGCGTCCACGACGCGCCTGCTGACCATGCGGTGCCCAACGGCTGTTCCCCGCCGCCCCCGATGCGCCAAGCCTTCGGCGACGGATTCCCACCCAGATCCCCAGGGCGCCCACGTCCCTCACGACCCTGGGTGAGCTGGCCGGGCGTGAGCTTCGCCCGGCGGGGCTTCTGGTTGTTGAGCCAGGTACCCAGCGCGACGTGCGGCACCACCACCTGCTCCTCCCCGCCCGGACCGTCCTCTACCGTCTCCACCGGCTCCTTGCGCGGGCAGGGTACCCGGGGATGCCGCTCCCGCTCCACGAACTTGGCGAGGGCGGCCATGCCCCGGGCGAACCGGTCGGTGCGGGACACGGTCGGCTTCGCCTCGACCACGGCCTTCGCGGCCACCGGCCCCGGATCCTCCTCGATGCCGATCGCCGCCAGCAGGTCCCGCTGCTCGGCCTCCAGGCCGGGCCAGTCGGCCGGCCCGCTGCGCCCGCACCCACCGGCCGAGCTGCTCGCCGTCGAACGCGGTGTCCATCGGCAGGGCGGTCCAGTCGACCCGGCCGTCGGCCTCCAGCCACCACGACCTGGCGGCCGCGTAGGCGCGTTGCCGGGTGATCGGCCACACCGGGCCACCATGGGTCGATCTCCTCCAGTGCCCGCCGCCGCTCGGGCGACAGCGTCCCCCTGTTCCCTGGCCGGCACCTGCGCGGTAGCCCACAGCTCCGACAGCCACGTGCCGATCGCGTACCCACCGATGGAGGCCCGCGCCGGCGCCGCCAGCGACCCGCTGTGGCCCTTCGCACAGACCCGGCCCAGTCGATCCGGTCTCGAACCGCGCGTCCGACACGGACCAGATCATGCCGAGCGCGTCCAACATCTCCACCCGGTACGTCGCCAGCTCACCGGCCACGTCCTTGCCGCGCCGGTCCGACAGCCACTTCCCGAGCGGGTAATTCACATTCTCTCCAACGAGCGCGGAAAACGGCACGTCAAGCCCACCGGTCTCCTCGAACCACTTCCGCGCGTGACCCAACCCCTCACGCCACAACTGCGTCTCACCAACCAGCACCCGGGAAGCGATGAACTACGCCAGCACGTCCTCATCCACCGACGTCTGAAACCGCACCGGCAACGTGAACGCCCCCGAACCACCCGCACCAGACCCACCCTCACCAGGCGCGAAAGCCGCCTCAGCGCTGCGCCCGGTGTCCCGCTTACCGGACTTCGTATGCCTTCGCCGAAGGCCTGCCAGTCGGTGAGCCCTCAGAGCGAAGGCTCCCGGGCGAACAGGTGGTACCCGGAGGCCACGGCGACGGAGGCGACGGCTCCGGTTCGCGTGCGCCCCAGCCAGACCACCGAGGATCCTTTGGCACCGAACGTCACGAGGTCGGCCCCGTGCTCGTCATCGGCCACGCGCTCGAACGCGCCGCCGAAGAGGCTCTCCGTGCGTCGGGGCTGCCGGTTCCCGCCCTGGAACCCGCACCAGAACTCCAGGAGCGGGCCCGTCAGCACCGGCCAGGCCATGGCGTCGGCAAAACTCCCCATGTTCGTCTCAGTCTCGAACCCGATCCGCTACCCGGGCCGGATCCGCTCGATGTCGTCGCCCACGCCGAGGGCCATCTCCCAGCGGGTTACGGGGGCCTCGGCGATGCGCAGACGGACGGCGGCGAGTTCCCGGCCGCCGAAGCGCTCACCCATGAACTCGTACGGGGCTACCGTCGCAATCCGGGCCGCGGGCTCGACCTGGTCGAGAGCCACCTCGCCGCTCCCGGCCGGGCCCGGACCCCGCTGGACCGGATGGAGGTCGCGGCGGCGGCCGTCGCGGTGCTCTCGGTGGTCGAGGCGGCTGGCGACGGCGCGACGCCGCTGCACTTCGCCCGGACCGCCGGCCGGCGGCCCGAGGGCCTCACGGTGTCCGCGTTCGCGGCCGCGCTGCGTGAGAGGGTGCTCGGCCTGGCGTCGTTGAGTGTTCGATAGCCTGCCACCCATGGATGTGGGTGAGGGCGCCGAGCGCCTTGGTGTGGATCTCGACGGTGAGGGCTGGGACGCGACGCGATCCTGGGTAGAGAAGGGACTGCTCGCGTCGGAGCGCATCGAAGATGTCGTGCGCTTGCGTGGGGGATGGACGTCGCAGATGCGCCGTCTGGACATCTGCGGACCGGGAGGCCGGCGCTCGCTGGTGCTTCGGTCCTTCGTCAAGCCCTTCTACCTCCGGCACGCCGAAGGGCTGCTGACACGCGAGGCGAACATCCAGCGGCTGCTGAACGACACGGATGTGCCCGCCGCCCAGATCGTGGCCGTCGATGCCACGGCGGAGTGCTGCGACCATCCCTCCTTGCTCATGACCCTGCTGCCGGGCACGGTTCGCTTGACCGACCAGGAGGCGGACCGGCGTGCCGACCTACTGGCCCGCCAACTGCAGCGCATTCACCAGGTGCAGGTGAACGAGGAAACCCGACCGCGGGCCTACCAGGCGTGGACCGGCCCCGAGCAGGTGAACCTGCCCACGGATACCGCGCGCCCGGAACTGTGGCAGCGCGCCGTGGACGTCATCCGCCGCGAACCTCCTGACTATCTGCCCTGCTTCTTGCATCGCGACTTCCACCCCGGCAACATCCTCTTCGACGGTGAGGGCGACGACCTGCAGATCAGCGGCGTCGTCGACTGGGTGGAGACCTCCTGGGGGCCGGCAGACCTGGATGTGGCCCACTGCTCGACCGCCCTGGCCCTGCTCCACGGCGTTCCTGCGGGCATGAGCTTCGCCGACCGCTACGTCGAGGCGGGCGGTTCCCTGACCGACGATCGCACCGCACATCTGTACTGGCGCCTCCTGGATGCCTTGGCCTTTGCACCAGACGCCGAGAAAGTCGCCGTCCCCTGGCGGGAACTGGGCCGCACCGACCTGACCCCCATCGTGCTGACCGGCAGGCTGGAGGATTACATCCAGGCCCTTCTGGACCTCTACGCGTGAGCCGGCCAGGGGACCACCAGGCTGCCTGTTCTTCTCGCTCGACCAGTTGTCCGCGTTCGAAGCGGGCTCCCGCGCGGACCGGGACACCAAGTGGGGGCCGGTGATCGCGCGCCAGCGGGCCTGAGCTGACTCGACGAGCTTGAGGACCATGGCAAGTGCGGCTGCCGGCGCCGCGGGTGACCTTGGTGCGGAGTTTGACCGTGGAGAACGTGGACTCGGTTGGGTTCGTGGTGCGCCGGTGGATCCAGTGCTCGGCCGGGAAGTCGTAGAAGGCCAGCCATTCCTCGGCGTCGACGGTGAGTTCGCGACGGCCTTGGGCCACTTGGTGCCGTAGGTCTTGGCGATCACCTCGATCGCCTTCTCGGCGTGGGCGTGGTCCTGGGCGTTGTAGATCTCCTGCATCGCCTTCGTCGCGCCCGGCCGCGCGGACTTCGGCAGGGCGTTCGAGACGTTGCGGGCCTTGTGAACCCAGCACCTCTGATGCCGCGCGGCGGGGAATACCTCCCGAAGGGCCTTCCATGGCCCCATCGCGCCGTAGCCGACCACCAGCTCGGGGTCGCGCATGCCACGTCGGTGGCAGTCGCGCAGCAGGTCGGCCCACGACTCGGTGGACTCGCGCAGGCCCTCGGCCAGTGCGATACGACCCGGCGACCGGTGCCGAACCGACCCGTGTTCTCAGGGGATCCCCGGGTAGGCGACCGAGGGCGCGTCCCGCAGGCGCGAGGATCCAGCATCGGAGAGCGACATGACCGTGACGGCCAGCAGGAGCACCGGGACACTGTTCGCGGGCCGGTACCGGGTGGACTCGGTCCTGGGGCGCGGCGGCGGCGCGGACGTGTTGCGGGCCGTGGACGAACGGCTCAACCGGGCCGTCGCCCTCAAGATCCCCCGCCCGGACGCGACGGCCGACACCGTCCGACGCTTCGCCACGGAAGCGCGGATGCTGGCCCGCCTGAGCCATCCCGGCCTGGTCGAGGTGTACGACTACGGCGCCGTCGCGGAGCACCCCTACCTGGCGTTGGAGCTGGTGGAAGGCCCCACCCTGGCAGCGGTCCTGCGGTCCGGCCCGCTGCCGGCCGCCGACGTCAGACACCTGGGGCGGGACCTGGCGCAGACCCTCGCCCACGTCCACGCCCACGGGGTGGTCCACCGGGACGTCAAACCGTCCAACGTGCTCGTCGACGCCGCCGGCCGCCCGCGACTGGCGGACTTCGGCGTCGCCCGGATCCTCGACCGGCAGGCATCGGCCGACGACGAAGCCCTCACCTGCACCGGGCTGATCGTCGGGACCCCGGCCTACCTGGCCCCGGAGCAGATCCGCGGCCGGGGCGCCCTGGCATCCGCCGACATATACGCCCTGGGCCTGCTCCTGATCGAATGCCTGACCGGGCACCGCGAGTACACCGGCGCCCCCATCGAAGCCGCCGCCGCCCGGCTCCACCGCCCGCCCGCTATCCCGCCCCACCTGCCCGCGGACCTGGTGGCCGTCCTGCGCCGGATGACCGACATGGACCCCGACCACCGCCCGTCGGCGGCGACCTGCGCCCGGCTGCTCGCCGTACCGCCGCCCGCGCCGGTCCCGGCCGCGGCCGGGACCGCGGTCCTACCGCGACCGTCGAGGAGGCCGCACGTCGCCGCCCCCCGGCCCGTCCTCCTGCTGGCGGTCTCCGTGCTGGCGCTGGCGGGCGCGGGAGGCAGTACGGCCTTCGTCGACGACCCGCCGAGGGCGCTCCCGGCCCCCGCCGCGGTGCCTTCGGCGCCCCCGCCCACCGCACCCGCACCCTCGATGGCCCCCGCACCCGCGACGACCCCCGCGGCCACGGAGGTCGCTCCGAGCACGCCGCCCCCGGCCCGCGACTCCGCGCCGACCGCCGCTCCCGTCGCCCAGCCGGCCGCCCCCGCGCCCCCCGCCGCACCCGCCCGGTCCTCCGCCGGCCGCGGGAGCGAGGGCAAGCAGAAGCAGCAGGGCCGGAAGAACGACGGCCCCCACGGGAAGAAGCCCAGGTAGCGACCGTCCGTGCCGGCGCCCGAAGGTGCCGGCGCCCCGACCACCCGGCCCACGCGTCCGGACCTGCCCGCGCGAACACCATCACCTCGGCCGGAGAGAAGGCGGACCGGGCGGCCCCGGACGTCGAACGCGGGTCCCTGACGGGCGGCATCCGCGCGTCGTCGACCGCCGGCGTTCCCCTGCTCCTCGACCGAGGCGCCTCCCGGTCCTACGTGCTGCCGGGATTCGGCCGGCTGGGGCGGTCGTCGGTGGGCAGCACCCGGACGGCGCGTGCGATGGCGGGGCGGAGGTCGTCGAGGCTGTGATCCGCACCGAGGATCATGCGGCGAAGCTGAGGCATGGCCAGGCTCCAGCCGACCAGGCCGAGGGTGAAGAACAGGCGGGTGCGGGGATCGGCGTCGCCGTCCGTGGTACGAGCCGCGTCGATCTTGTCCTGGTAGTGCCGGGTGCGGTCCTGTTCGCCGGGAACGGGCTGGTCCCCGAGTTCGAGGGCTTCCCACATCAGCAGACGCAGAGCCTCGGGGTGGGCGCGGTGGTAGTCGAAGAGGCGCTCGGCGTAGGACGGCAGCTCCTCGTCCCCGGGCGGGACCGCCTCGGCGAGGTCGGCCATGAGGCGTTCGAGGACGGCGGCGAAGAGCCTGCCCTTGTCGCCGAAGTAGTCGTAGATCGCCCGCTTGTTGGCCTCGGCCTGGGCAGCGATGCGGTCCACGCGGGCGCCGGCGACGCCGTGGGCGGCGAACTCGGCGGTCGCTGCCGCGAGGATGCGCTCTTTGGTCGCCGTGGAGTCGTATGCCATGGAGCGAGAGTAACGAACCAGTTCGTTTGACGATCCGGCACCGGTCTGCGAGTCTCACTCCAGCTTCCGAACCATCTAGTTCGTTCGATTGGAGTCGCGGTGCCCCGAACCAATCCACCCGTCCCGCCGATCACCGCGCGGCCCGGGCGGCGACTGCCACTGGTCATGGCGCTGGCGTGCGGTGTCAGCGTGGCGAACGTCTACTTCCCGCAGGCCCTCACCCCGCTCATCGCCGGCGGGTTGGGCATCACACCGTCCGCCGCGGCGAGCGTGGCAACGGTCACCCAGTTCGGCTACGCCGCCGGCATCTTCCTCCTCGTCCCGCTCGGTGACCGGCTCCCGCGCCGCCCGCTGATCACCGTCCTCCTTGCGGTGACCGCCTGCGCGCTGCTGGCCGCGGGCCTCGCTCCGGCCGCCGCACCGCTGATGGTCTCCGGCGTCGCGGTCGGCCTGACCACGGTGGTGCCGCAGCTCCTGCTGCCGATGGCCGCGGGCCTGGTCGCCCCGGACCGGCGCGGCTCGGTGATCGGCACCCTCCAGGGCGGCCTCATCGGCGGAATCCTGCTCGCGCGCACCTTCGGCGGCGTGATCGGCGAACACCTCGGCTGGCGCGCCCCGTACCTGGCCGCCGCCGTGCTCACGGGGCTGCTCGCCCTCGCCCTCGGCCTGGCCCTGCCCACGAGTGCGCCCGCCACCCGCGACCGGTACCCGGCTCTTCTGGCGGAGACCGTGCGAATGCTGCGCGCCGAGCCGCACCTGCGCCGCTCCGCGCTCCACCAGTCCGCCCTCTTCGGCGCCTTCAGCGCCGCCTGGACGGCACTCGCCCTGCTGCTCACCGGCCCGCACTACAACATGGACGCCCAGGCCGTCGGCCTTCTGGCGCTGATCGGCGCGGCCGGCATGGCCTGCGCCCCGGCCGCCGGCCGCTGGGTGGACCGGCGTGGAGCGGACCGCGTGACCACCTGGTGCACCGGCGGCATCCTCGCCGCCGCCCTGACACTGACCGCCGGTGTCGCGGGCGGCGCGGCCGGGCTGGCGGCCGTCGCCCTGGGGCTCCTGCTGCTCGACCTGGCCGTGCAAACCAGCCAGATCGCCAATCAGGCCCGCATCTTCTCGCTACGCCCCGAGGCCCGCAGCCGGCTCAACACCGCCTACATGACGTGCTCGTTCCTCGGCGGCAGCGCCGGCTCCTGGCTCGGCATCCGCGCCTACGCCCTGCTGGACTGGCCCGGGGTGTGCGCACTCATCGCCCTCGCCGCGGCCCTCGCCCTCACCGCCCGGCTCACCGACCGCCGCCGGCGGCCCGGGAAGTCGCCCGTCGCGGAGCCCGTCGCCACGCCCACGGGCCCACAACGGTGAACGGCCGCCGCACCCCGGCGCGGGCACCGCCACCACCGCCGCGCCCGGCCACGCAGCCGCGGGCGCAGCCGCAGACCCAGACGCAGACGCAACGAGCCAAGCACCAGACACGAAGGACCATCATGACGTTCCCGGCCATGCCTCCCGCCATCCTGCAGTTCTTCCGCGCCTCCCAGGAGGGCGATGCCGACACCTGGGCGAAGGCGTTCGCCGAGGACGGGGTCTTCCACGACCCCGTCGGCACCCCGCCGATACTCGGACGCGCCGCGATCCGCGACTTCATCGCCGCCGTCCTGCCCGCCTTCCAGCCCTTCCTCGGGCTGACCCCCACCGAGGCCCACACCCTCGGCAACCACGTCGCCGTCTCCTGGCGGGGAGCCGCCGTCACCCTCGACGGCAGGCCGGTCAACTGGTCCGGCATCAACATCTACGAACTGGACGAGACCGGCCTCATCCGGGACGCCAGGGCCTACTTCAACCGCGCCGTCTTCCAGGCCCAGCTGGCCGGCTGAACCCCGCGAGCCCGACCGGCGCGGGCCGGGAGCGCCCTCGCCCCGGCCCGTGCCGGAAGTCCGCCGACGCCTACGGAGCGGTGCGCGGCGGCCGGATCCGCGCGATCGGAGAACCTCCGGGGCCGGCGCCGCGTCCCGAACCCGGGCGGCGGGGGCTTCCAGGCCGGCTTGACCCTGACGTTACGTCATGTCCCAGGATGGCCACATGACCGACCACTACAACGCGTTCGAGATGTTCGTGACCGTGCCGACAGCCGACCTCGCGGTGTCCGTGGACTTCTGGACCCGGGGGCTCGGCTTCATCGACCTGTTCACGATCCCCGGACAGCTCACCCACGTCCGACGCTGGGCGTTCCAGGACGCCCTGCTCGTCCCGGGCGATCGCCCCGCCGGAACCCCCGCGACGAGCGTCAGCTTCGCGTGCGTACTGAGCCAGGTCGACGACATCGCGCACGCGTGTGCCGCGCTGCTGCCCGGGTGCACGACGGGGCCGCGGCGCACCCCGTGGAACACGGTGGAGCTGGAGGTCGTCACGCCGGAGAACGCCCGCGTGGTCATGACCGCCGCCCGACCGCTGGACCCCGGCAGCGTCGAGGCCCGGAACCTCCGAGCGGCCGGCTTCGACATCCCCGCGGAGTAGGCGGACCGGCCGGCCCGGCGCCGCGTCCCGCGTCTCCGCGGACGAACAGGCGTCCGCCGTGGCGGAGGCCCGCGCCGGCCGCCTGCGGCCGTCCGGCTCCGCCCGATCCGTCCCGTAGCCGGACGTTTCGCCCGCCGTCCGCCGCCAGGCCGGGGCCGTGGGGAGGATTGCTGGAATTCGTGACCCCGCAGCCGCCCGAAACGGTGCCGCGGGCGGTCCCCGGAGGGCCGCGGCGGCACTGCCGAGGCTCCGCGGACCCGTTGCGGCCAGGCAGTCCCGATTGCCCCTCAGAGCTCCGCCCACGGCCCCGCCACAGCGGCTCCGACCTGGCCGTTCGTGCGATTTCTTCTAGGCTGGTGAAACTCTGTCGGACACCCTCGGAGGGGACACCATGAGCGAGGAATCCCAGGCGTACGACGCCAGCACGACGTGATCCTGGAGGGCCTTGACGCTGTACGGAAGCGGCCCGGGATGTACATCGGATCGGTCGGCGAACGCGGTCTTCACCACGTGGTGTTCGAAGCCGCCGAGCGGGCGCTGGACGAGAACCTCACCGGCACCGCCAGCCGCGTCGAGATCACCCTCACCGCCGACGGCGGCGTCCGGGGTGCCGCCGACGGCGTGGGCCTCCCGGTGAAGTGCGCCGGCCACCGCGACGGGCCCACGCTTGAGGACCGGTTGACCGTGCTCGGCTGCGGGGTGCAGCCCGCCGACCGGCACTCGCTGTCCGGCGGCTACAAGGGTGTGTGACTGTCCGTCGTCAACGTGCTGTCGAGCCGCCTGACCGCCGAGGTGCGACGGGGCGGCGCCCACTGGGTGCTGCGGTACGAGCGGGCCGTCACCGCGGCGACACCCGTCCGGACCGGAACGGCCGACGACAGCAGGACGGTGATCACCTTCCGGCCCGATCCCGAGATCTTCGAGACATTGGAGTTCTCGTTCGACACCTTGGCCGAGCACTTTCGAGAACTTGCCTTTCTGAAAAGCGACTTGGACATCACTCTGATGACCGCTGCCCCGCGGCGCCCCGGTCGGCCCCGGCGTCCTAGGGCCTGTGTGATGTTGTGATCAGTGGAGCGGTCGTACGAGGTCGTCTATCCAGATCATCGAGGCGCGGAGGTGAAGGCCTGCGAGGTAGC
>NZ_JBEXYD010000110.1:0-12922 GCF_040630735.1 Kitasatospora sp. NPDC005748 | reverse complement strand
GTCATGACTCATCTACTGCGTGCGGAGTACGGCCCGCAGGGTCGGTCGGCCGGGGCGAAGACCTGGCACGTCGTCCGGGCCGCCGAACCCGGGGCTGGGGACAGGTTCCATTCGCACTGCGGGCACCAGACGGCGAACCGGGGGTCGGCGTCGACGGGGGCGCCGCAGCGCGGGCAGTCCTGCGGTGCGGCGCCGGTGGCGGCGGGTGCGTCCGGGGCGGTGGCGGTGGGCGCGGCCCCGGTGGGCGTGGGTCTGACGGGTGTGGACACGGCGGGTGATCATGCCAGGGGCGCGGCGCCGGAGGCCAACCGTGTCACGGGCCGGTAGCCCAGGGGCGAATGGAACGTGTTCTACTCCGCCCGGGCGCGTCGTGCCAGAATCGGCCCCGACCACCGACCGAGGCGAACCGGGAGCAAGCTCCATGCGCGCAGCCATCCTGCACAAGACCGGCCAGGACACGCTCGACGTCCGCGACGACGTGGTCGCGACCGGCTTCGGCCCCGGCAAGGTGAGGGTCCGCCTGCGGGCCGCCAGCCTCTGCCACTCGGACCTGTCGGCGATGAGCGGCGTCCTGCCGCAGCCCGCGCCGTTCGTTCCCGGCCACGAGGGCGCCGGCGACGTGGTGGAGGTCGGCGAGGGCGTGGCCGACGTCCGGGTCGGCGACCGCGTCGTGCTCTGCTGGATGGCGCCCTGCGGCCGCTGCGCCCACTGCGAGCGCGGGCGGGGCCACCTCTGCGTCGCGAGCCTGCGCCGGCTCGGCGCGCCGGGCTTCCGGTTCGGCGGCGACGACGTCTCGGGGACGCCGGTGGAGGCCTCCGGCTTCTACGGCACCGGCGCGTTCGCCGAGGAGGTGGTGGTCGACCGCGACGCCGTCATCACCGTCCCCGCCGACCTGCCCTACGAGCTGGCCGCGCTGATCGGCTGCGGGGTGACCACCGGCATCGGCGCCGCCGTGCACACCGCCCGGGTCGAGCCCGGGGCCTCCGTCGCGGTGATCGGCGCGGGCGGCGTCGGGATCGCCACCGTGCAGGGCGCCCGGGTCTGCGGCGCCGGCCGGATCGCCGTGGTGGACCCGGTCGCCTCGCGCCGGGAGCGGGCACTGGCCTTCGGCGCCACGCAGGCGCTGGCACCCGACGAGCTGAAGGCCGCCGCGAAGGCCCTGCCGGGCGGCGGGTTCGACTACGTCTTCGAGGCGGTCGGCCGCTCGGCCACCGTCCGGGCCGGGTACGACGCGGCGCGGCGCGGGGGCGCGGTCGTGGTGATCGGCGCCGGCGCGCAGGACGACCGCGCGCAGTTCACCATGGGCGAGCTCTTCTTCAACGAGAAGCGGCTGCTGCCCTCGCTGTACGGCGGTGCCTCCGTGCCGCGCACCATGGCGCTGGTGGTGGAGCTGTGGCGGGCCGGGCGGATCGACCTCGCGGGCATGGTCACGCACCGGGTCCCGCTGGCGGACGTCAACGAGGCCGTCGCGCAGATGCGGGGCGGCGAGGCGCTGCGCACGGTCGTCACGCTGGACTGAGCGGCGCGGGCGTCGGCGGTGGAGCCGGGGCCGCCCGGGAGGCCGCCGTGACGTGACAGGGCCCGCCGGCGCACGCGGCGGGCCCTGTCACGAAGGACGGCGGGGCCGCGTCAGCCCCGCGCGGCGCCCAGGCCGAGGCGGTGGCGGCCGTGCGGATCGGCCTCGGGCCTGTCGTCGGGGGCGGAGGGGCCCCGGTGGCGACCGTGCGACGCGCTGTCCTCGGCCGTGGTCCCGTCGGCGTCGGTCCCGGTGATCGCGGGTCCGGTGGTGTCGGTGAGGGTGTCGGACATCAGAATCGTCTTCCGTGCGAGGGGCGGGTGGTTCGGCGCCGGCTGGCACCGCGGACGCGGTCGGGCGCGTGACCGGGCGCCTGGACCGCGCCAGGGCCGGTGATCACGGCCCGCGCCCCGGCCACCCTAACGGCCGGAACGGGCGGGATCCTATCGAGATCACGAGGGGCACCCGGGGAGCGGTACGGGCGCCCGGTGTGTTCCCGGAACGGCCTCCATCCGCCGTCCCGGGTACCGCCCCGGGCCATCGGCCCGGGAGTCTGTGAGATCGGGCGGCTAGCCCGGCCGACCGGTGCGCAGGAAGCCGGCCAGCAGCTCGTGCAGCACGGCCGCGCCCTCCTCGGCCAGCACCTCGTGTCCGGCCCCGGCCGCCTCGACGTACCGGAAGTCGGCGCCCTCGGTACGTCCGATCCGCAGCAACTCGTGGCGCAGCGCGCGGGACTGGCTGACCGGGACGACCTCGTCCCGGTCGCCGTGCACCATCAGCAGGGGTGCGCGGAGCCGGTGCGCGAGCTGGAGGACGTCGCGCGGGCCGCGGGCGTCGGCGATCGACTCGCCGCCGCCCAGCCGGGTGGTCAACGCCCTGACCGGGGTGGCTGCTTCGGCCAGCAGTCGGGCGCCGGACAGGAACGGTGCGACCACCGCGCAGCGCGCGACCTGCTCGGCGGGCGCGTGCGCGGCCGCCAGCAGGGCGAGGAACGCGCCGTAGCTGACGCCGAACAGGGCCGGTGGCTCCAGGCCGAGGGCGGCGCGCTGGCCGGCGATGCCGTCCAGCAGGTACAGGACGTCGTCGAGGTCCGGCCCGCCCCAGGCGCCGCGGATGGCCAGCGCGTGCGCCACCCCGTAGCCGGTGGAGCCGCGCTGGTTCGGCGCGATCACGGCCAGGCCGCCGGCCGCCATCCGCTGCAGGGCGGGGTCGAACTCCAGCCGCCAGGCGTCGGCCGGGCCGCCGTGCAGGGCGAGGACCAGGTGCGGGCTGCTCAGCCAGGCGTCCCCGCCGTACACCACGGCCTCCAGCGGACCGGCCGGTCCGGCCAGTTCGATGCTCTGCGCGGAGTGCCAGCGCCCGCCGTCGCCCGGCGGGGTGCTGCCGTCCAGCTGCCAGCCGGCGGGTGAGCCGCGGGAGGCCCGCGATCCGCCGGGTTGCCACGGCAGGGCGGCGTCCCGCCAGGGGCCGGGCGGACCGGAGCCGAGTGGCGCCAACTGCAGGGGCAGCGGCACCGGTCCGGGCGCCGCCGCGATCGGACCGTGCGCCAGCAGCGTGTCCACGTCCAGGGTGGCCAGGGCGGCCGGGTGTTCGGGCGAGGAGTACGGCATGCGCAGCCCCGCGTCCGACCAGTGCCCGACCGCGCCGAGCCGCCCGGGCGGCACCGGCAGCGGGTCCAGCCGCCCGGCGGCCGGCCGCCACACGGCCAGCGCGGAGCCGGCGCCGTGGTCGATCTGGACGACCACCCGGGCCCCGTCCGGGGTGGTGCGCAGTGCCACCGGCCGCAGGAACATGCCCGCCACGTACAGGCATTCGGGGAACCGCAGCGGCTCGCCGCCGCCGAGCAGGCCCCAGCCCAGCCGGTCGGTGCCGGGGGCGTCGCTGCGCACCATCGCGAAGCGGGTCTCCGGGTCGTACAGGACCAGCCGGTCGTTGCTGCGCTCGCCGATCTCCAGCAGCGGGGTGACCGTGCCGGTGCGCAGGTCCAGTACGACGGTGCGCACGACGCCCGCGTCGACCCGGTCGAGCGCCAGCAGGGTTCCGGTGCGGTCCAGCCAGACGCCGCCGCCGTGCAGGCCGGGGATCTCGGCGACCTGCCGGGGCTCGCCGCCGTCGGCGTACACCAGCCAGACGGTGGTGCCGGGCCGGGTGTCGGTGCCGAGCGCCAGCGCGACCGGGGTGCGGGTGCCGTCGGGCGGTGTGGCCGCGGGGAGCGGCAGCAGCCGCATCCCGGGCCGCCTGAGGGTGGCCAACGGCCTTTCCACGGTGACCGGTTCGCTGCCCGGCGCGGCGGCGGAGAGCGTCACCAGGTCGTGCCGCTCGCCGTCGTGCCGGCAGACCAGCACCGAACCGTCCGGCAGGGCGACCAGCTGGCAGCGCAGGCTCTCGGCGCGGTTGCCGGGCAGGGTCAGGGCGGTCGGTGCGGCCGGGCCGGAGACCGGCAGGGACCAGCTCTCGGCGTACCAGCCGCCGTCGGCCGCGGAGGCCAGGCAGGCGGCGTGGCTGCCGTCGGTGGCGAAGGTGAAGCCGAGGCGGCGCAGGGCCTGCGTCGCGGAGCGGACGGCCACGTTCACGAGGTGCTCACCCCGTCGGATCCGGGGGGCGGTCCGCCGGCCCGGGTGGGCGGCACCGGGTCCACCCAGAGCCGGGGGCCGCCGTGCCGCAGGCGCAGCAGGAAGGCCAGCGCGCCCGCCGTCCCGGTGCCGTACGCGGCCGCGCAGCCGGTGCCGGTCTCGTCGGGCAGCACCAGCAGCCCGTCGCGGAGCGCCGATCTGGCGGCGATCAGCTGGGCCAACTCCTCAGCCCCGGAGCGGAATTCCGGCTCGCCGGTGGCGGCGGCCAGGTCCAGCAGGTACTCGCCGTTGCCGGCCAGGCCGTGGCAGGCGCTGACGCCGCAGTGCCAGCGCCCGGCCAGCACGGCCCGGCCGGCGGCGAGCGCGAGTTCGTGCGCGGTCTCGTCACCGGTGGCCTGCCAGAGCCGGAGCAGGAACGTCCCCGCGCCGGAGGATCCGCTGCACCAGTGCGCCAGCCGGACGTGCTCCGGGTCGCCCGCGCCCTGTGGCCACCAGGCCGTCGGGCGGAGGTCGGCCCGGTCACCGTTCCCGGCCACCGCCGCCTCGCCGTACCACCCGTCGTTCGGTCCGTCGAACGGCCCGCGGTGCTGTCCGCCGTACTGTCCGCCGTGCTCCCGGCGGACGGTGGCGGCGAGCGTGCGCCCGGCCTCGGCCGCGCCGTCGAGCAGGGCCCGGTCGCCGGTGGCCCCGGCGGCGGCCAGCAGGAAGGCGCCGACGCCCGCGACCCCGTGGGCGAAGCCGAGGTGGGTGATCCCGGCGAGCGCCGAGTCGAACTCCTTCGGCACCGGCCAGACCACCCCCTCCGGCGTGGGCCGGGCGGCGGCCAGCAGGCCGTGCCCGCAGCGGACGGCCCGGGCGAGGAACTCCCCGGCCACCCCGGGTGCGGCCGTCCGGGGGTCGGCGGCGAAGCGCAGCTGGAGGAAGCCCGCGCCGGCCGCGCCGTGGCACACGTCCGGGTTCGGCCACTCGACGGCTATCCGGCGGGCGAGCCCGGCGGCGCGTCCGGCGAGGGCGTCGTCGGCCAGCGCCTCGGCGGCGTCCAGCAGGGCCCAGGCGGCGCCCGAGCGCCCGAAGTGCAGACCCGGCAGCACGACCGGCTCGGCGGCGCACCGGCGCTCGATCCACTCGACGGCCGTCCGCGCCGTCCGGCGGGACCCCTCGCGGACCTCCGCGGGCAGGCCGTCCGCCACGGCGGCCCGGGCGAGCAGGGCGAGGACGCCGGCGGCGCCGTGCTGCACGTTGCACGGGTCGGACCACTGCCCGGCGGGTACGGCGGGCCAGAGCCGGTCCCGCCGCAGCGGGGTGGCGGTGAGGGCGAGGTGGCGCAGCCCGTCGTGCAGTACCCGGTCGACCAGGGCGGTGGGGCCGGTGCGGCCGTCCGCCGGGCCGTCCGCCGAGGCTGCGGCGCCCCGGTCCGCCGGCGCGGCGGCCGCACCCGTCACGTCGCCCGCGCCCGTCACGTCGCCCGTGCCCGTCACGTCGCCCGCGCCCGCCGGTCCCGCAGCGGCCGTGCTCCCCGCGCCCGGGTCGTCCGGGGCGCCCGTCAGGGCGTACCGCACCCGGGAGAGGCTCCAGCGCCGCTCCGGCTCCTGCGCCCGCAGCCCGAGCACCACCGGCGCGAGCCGCCGCGCGGTGGCGCCCGAGCGGGCGGCGAGGGCCAGCCAGCGGCCGAGACGGTCGGCGACCGGCCGGGCCCGCGGCAGGTCCTCGGGCAGCAGCGGGTCGTGACCGGTGGCGAGCAGGAAGAACAGCCCGCCGAGCGCGTACAGGTCGACCGCCGGCTCGGCCACGCAGGTGCCCTCCCGGACGGTGCGGCCGGCGCCCAGGGCGTCCCTGCCGAGCGAATCCCTGCCGAGCGAGTCCCGCCGCGACCGGCCCGCGCCCGCCGGGTCGAAGGAGTCCGGGACCAGGGCGAGGCGCCCCGGCCCCTGTTCGGGGGCCCGGTAGCCGGGGGTGCCGGCCGAGCCCGCCGCCCGGCCCGCCTCGGCGGCGAGCTCCAGGCCGACCAGCCGCAGCGACCCGTCCGGCCGTACCAGCACGTTGCCGGGGGAGAGGTCGCGCAGGACCAGCCCCAGCCCGTGCACCCGCTCGACCAGGTCGAGCAGGGCGTGCGCCAGCGGTCCGGCCTCGGCCCAGTCCACGTCGGGGCTGCCGTCCCGGCGCAGCCGGGCCGCCACCCAGCTGCCGAGCGGCTGCCCGGTGATGCGTTCCTGCACCAGGAACAGCGAGTCGTCCTGCTCGATCAGCTCGACCGGTCGCGGCGCCAGGCCCTGCCCCTCCAGCCGCGTCAGCAGCGCGGCCTCGTGCCGCAGCGCCGCCCGGGCGTCGGTGCCGGCCCGGTCCACCTCGATGTGCGCGCGGGCCTGCTTGACCACCACCTCGGCGCCGCCGTCGGTGTCCCGGCCCAGGAAGACGCCGCCCTTGGCGCTGTGCCGGATCGCCCCGGTGACGGCGTACCGTCCGCCCAGCAGCACCCCGCCGGTGCCGCGCCGGGGCGCTGCCGGCCGGGTCGCCCCGGGTCCGCGCCCCGGCGCCGTGCCGTCCCGCGGGGGAGCCGCCGGCCCCTCGGCCAGCGGGTCGCGCGCCCACGGCGGGCAGCGGTACGAGGCTCCGCGCACGTCCTCGACCCGCTCGCCGCCCGGTCCGCGCAGCATCGACCGGTAGCCGCCGTCGTTCCCCAGCTCGGCGCGGGCCGCGAAGGCGCCGTAGCGGTAGTGCACCCGGCTGCCCGGCCGGTAGGGGCGGTCGGAGAGCACCACCGGCCCGGGCAGGCCGGCGGTGGCCCGGTGCAGCGCGGCGGCCAGCCGCCGGAACTGCTCCGCGTCCGCCGGATAGACGGTGATGAACTTGCCCGCCGAACCCCGGTCGCTGTTGCGCGAGTTGATCTCGTGCAGCTGCTCCGGTCCGGCGGCGAACTTGAAGGTGCACGGGTCACCGGCCAGTACCCCGGTGACGGCGGTCAGGACGGCGCGGCCGACCGCCGACGCCGCGCTGACATGGATCTTCCAGCCCTCGTCGGCCAGTTCCGTCGCGGCCGGCCCGGCCGTGCACCAGAAGCCCTCGACGGTGACCTCCCAGTCCCCGTCGCCTCCCCGGCCCCCGGCGCCGGCCAGTGCCGCCCGCGCCACCTCCGGCCACCCGCCGGCCGCATCCGGCCGGTGGCCCGCCGATCCGTTCCCCCCGGCCGTACGCAGCGATGTGCCCGCCCCCATCCGCATTCACATCCCTTCGTCTCGGCCGGCGCCCGCCGGTGCCCACTGCTCCGGCACCGCGCGACGCACGCCGGCGGCCTGATCGGTTTCTGGGAAGTACGGGAGCGCGGCCCTGCCGCGTCCGCCGCGGGCCGGTCCGACCTGGCCCGCATCCCGGCCGAGTGCCCTTCCGGATCCCTGGCCGAGGCAACTCCCGTTCGCAGAAGTGAAGTTACTTTCGGTTTCCGGACGGGCTCAACGCGTAGCGGGTCACTTCACTCGTAAGGGTGATCTGGGTGTGGTTTCGAATATGTGCGAGCCGGCCGATGTGTGCGGTGCCCCCGCGTGGCCGGGCGGCCACGGCGCCCGCACGGCCCGTGTCCCGGCCCGCGGCCGCGCCCGTGGGCGCCCCGAGCGCTCCGAAAGAGCCCCCCGGCGGCGCCCCGGCGGCCGCTCGAACGCCCGGAACCGCAGGTTGACGCCGGGCCGCGGACCCCCGGGCCGGGCCCCGGGCGGCCCGGGCGCCCCCGCGCGCACGGTAGTCTCGACAGGTGCCGAAACTGTCCGACGTCATCACCGCGCTCGAAGAGATCTATCCGCCGCAGTGGGCGGAGTCCTGGGACGCCGTCGGCCTGGTCTGCGGAGACCCTCGGGCCGAGGTCCGCCGCGTGCTCTTCGCCGTCGACCCCGTGCAGACGGTGGTCGACGAGGCCGTCGAGTGGGGCGCCGACCTCGTGGTCACGCACCATCCCCTCTACCTGCGCGGCACCACCGGCGTCGCGGCCACCACGCCCAAGGGCCGGGTGGTGCACACGCTGATCCGCGCCGGCATCGCCCTGCACGTGGCGCACACCAACGCCGACCACGCCGACCCGGGCGTCTCGGACGCGCTGGCCGAGGCCGTCGGCCTGCGCGTCACCGGCCCGCTGGTGCCGGACCCGACGGACCCGCTGGGCCGGCGCGGCAGCGGGCGGATCGGCCTGCTGGAGCCGCCGCTGACCCTCGCCGCGTTCGCCGCCAAGGTCGCCGGGGGCCTGCCGGCCACCGCCGCCGGCGTCCGCGTCTCCGGTGACCCGGACCGCCTGATCGGCCGGGTCGCGGTGTGCGGCGGCGCCGGCGACAGCTTCCTCGCGCAGGCGCGCGAGGCCGGTGTCGACGCGTACGTCACCGCCGACCTGCGCCACCACCCGGCGTCCGAGGCCGCCGAGGCGGCGCCGGTCGCACTGATCGACGCCGCGCACTGGGCCACCGAGTGGCCCTGGCTCACCCTGGCCGAGCGGGCGCTGCACGGCGCCGCCGAGCAGCGGGGCTGGGCCGTGGAGACGAAGGTCTCCCACCGGGTCACCGACCCGTGGACCGCGCACGCCCCCATGTCCTTCACCGCCTGACCCGATTCACAGGAGCTCTCCGCTTGAACGCCGCGCCCGCCGACCAGATCCGCCTGCTCGACCTCCAGGCCATCGACTCGAAGCTCGACCAGCTGGCCCACCGGCGTCGCAGCCTGCCCGAGCACGCCGAGATCGACAAGGCCACCGCCGACCACACCGCGCTCAAGGACCTCGTGGTGGCCGCCCAGGCCCAGCAGGGCGACACCACCCGCGAGCTGACCAAGGCCGAGCAGGACGTCGAGCAGGTCCGCAGCCGCTCCGCCCGCAACCAGCAGCGCCTGGACTCCGGCGCGATCACCTCGCCGAAGGACCTGGAGAACCTCCAGCACGAGATCGGCTCGCTCGCCAAGCGCCAGGGGGACCTGGAGGACGTCGTCCTGGAGATCATGGAGCGCCTGGAGTCCGCCCAGACCCGGGTCACCGAGCTGACTGCGCGCCTGGAGCACTCCACCGTCGTGCTGACCGAGGCCGAGGCCCGCCGGGACGCCGCCTTCGCCGAGATCGACGCCGAGGCCGACAAGGTCAAGCGCGACCGCGAGGCCGTCGTCGCCGTCGTTCCGGCCGACCTGCTGAAGCTCTACACCCGGCTGCGCGAGCAGCAGGGCGGCGTCGGCGCGGCCCGTCTCTACCAGCGCCGCTGCGAGGGCTGCCGGGTCGAGTTCGCCGTCTCCGACCTGAACGCCATCAAGGCCGAGCCCAAGGACGCGGTCGTCCGCTGCGACAACTGCGGCCGCATCCTGGTGCGCACCGCCGATTCGGGCATCTGAGCCGATGGCGGGGCGCAGGTTCGTCGTCGAGGCCGACGGAGGCTCCCGGGGCAACCCGGGGCCGGCCGGCTACGGCGCGGTGGTCCGGGACGGCGACACCGGCCTGATCATCGCCGAGGCTGCCGAGTTCATCGGCCACGCGACCAACAACGTGGCCGAGTACAAGGGCCTGATCGCCGGTCTGAAGGCGGCCCGGGAGCTGGACCCGGACGCCTCGGTGGACGTCCGGATGGACTCCAAGCTGGTGGTCGAGCAGATGTCCGGGCGCTGGAAGATCAAGCACCCCGACATGCAGCCGCTCGCCGCCGAGGCCCGGGCGGTGCTGCCGCGCGGCCAGGTCAAGTACACCTGGATCCCGCGCGAGCGGAACAAGGACGCCGACCGGCTGGCCAACGAGGCGATGGACGCGGGCAAGGCCGGCCGGCAGTGGGAGCCCAGGGCGGCCGGGGCCGAGCGGCCCGCCGTCGCCGACGAGCCCCCGCTGGAGACCGCCGCGCCCAAGGCCGGCTGGGCGGCCGCCGCCGACCTCGGCACGCCGACCACCTTCGTCCTGCTCCGCCACGGCGAGACCCACCTCACCCCGGAGAAGCGCTTCTCCGGCAGCGGCGGCAGCGATCCGGAGCTCTCCGAGAAGGGCCGCTGGCAGGCCGAGCGGGCGGCCGAGGCGCTGGCCTCCCGCGGTTCGGTCCAGGCCGTGGTCAGCTCGCCGATGCTCCGTACCCGGCAGACCGCCGAGACCGTCGCCGCCCGCCTCGGCCTGGAGGTCCGCTACGAGGACGGCCTGCGCGAGGTGGACTTCGGCGCCTGGGAGGGGCTGACCTTCGCCGAGGTGCAGGAGCGCCACCCGGAGGACCTCAACGCCTGGCTCGGCTCGGCGAAGGCCAAGCCGACCGGCGGCGGCGAGAGCTTCACCGCGCTCACCCACCGGATCGGCGTCGCCCGGGACAAGATCCTGGCCCGCCACCACGGCCGGACCGTCCTGGTGGTGTCGCACGTCAGCCCGATCAAGACCCTGGTGCGGCTGGCGCTCGGCGCCCCGCCGGACTCGCTCTACCGGATGGAGCTGTCCGCCGCCTCGCTCTGCGCCGTCCAGTACTACGCGGACGGCAACGCCTCGGTGCGGCTGCTCAACGACACCGGGCACCTGCGCTGAACCTCCGGCGGCGGGCCCACCGGGGCCCGCCGCCGGCGCCGTTCGGCGCGGCTCAGTGCACCTCGGTGACCACCACGTCCAGCTGCCAGGGCTTGCGGGCGGTGCCCTCGGCCGCGACCTCCACCCGGTGCCCCAGTCCGAGCAGCGCGTCCACCAGTTCGCCGGGCGTCTTCGGCTCGGCCCCCGCCACCAGCAGGTCACGGACCAGCCGGCCCTTGGTGGCCTTGTTGAAGTGGCTCACCACCGAGCGCTTGCCGTCGCGCTCCTGGAGCACCCGCACGGTGGCCGTCCGGGTCACCAGCTCACCGGCCGGCTTCCAGGCCGCCGCGTACGCGGAACTGCGCAGGTCCAGCACCAGGCCGTCGGCCACCTCCGGCAGCACGGACGCCGTCGCGGCGCGCCAGTACGGGCCGAGGGCGCCCGGGCCGGGCAGCTTCACACCCATCGAGCAGCGGTAGGGCGGGATCCGGTCCCCGATCCGGACGGCGCCCCAGAGGCCGGAGAAGACCAGCAGCGAGCGCGCGGCCCGGTCGTACGCGGCCTCGTCCAGGGTGGCCAGACCGAGGTTGTCGAAGAGCACGCCGGTGTACACCTCGCCGGCGGGCCGCGCACCGGCCGTCGGCAGCCCCGCGTTCCGGGCCACCTCGCCGCGCAGCCCGGGGCTCAGGCCGAGCACCCCGGCGGCGGCCTCCTCGTCCCCCCGGCAGAGGCCGACCAGGGCCTCCAGCACCCGGGCCCGCGCCGCCGTCAGCCCCGGCAGCGACAGCGCGTCGAGCGCCACCGGAACGCCGTCCCCGGACGCGGCCTTGCCCTCCGAGGGCGGCAACAGCACCAGCACAGCGGACTCCTCAACATTTTGTGGCGGGCGAACCCCGCCACCCTACGCAAGCCGGCCCGGCCGCGGGTAACCCCGCTACCGCCCGGGCCGCGGGGCCGCCGCCGCGACCAGCGCCGCCCCGGCGCCGAGCGCCAGGCAGAGCGGCGAGTAGTAGCGCGCGTTCAGCCGCCTGAAGCGCTCCGTCCGTTCGTTCAGCACGCCGAAGACCAGCGGCCCGGCCGCCCCGCGCGCCAGCAGGACCCCCGCGACCGTCCGGACGCCGGCCCGGCGCACCCCGCGCGGCCCGACCGCCGGCAGCGCCCCGGCCTCCGCGCCGACCAGGTACGCCGCCGTGCCCAGCAGCCCCGCCACCGCCAGGCAGGCCGCCGCCGGCGGTACGCCCTCGCCGGTGCCGATCACGGTGTCCGCGAACTCCTGCCGCGACCGCGCCGGCCACGGCGTCACCGTCCAGAGCGCGTGCAGCGCCCCCGTCACCGCCAGCCCCCCGGCCACCGCCGCCCCCGTCACCCGTACCGCGTCCATCCGCCGAGCCCCCTTCCGCGTCCGATCGATGAGGCCACCCTACGAGCGCTTACGGAGGACCCGTTGGGCCGCCGCCCGGCCGCGGCATACGGTGGCACCGAAGGAGAGTGACGAGATGACCATGCGCCCCCTGGACCTGGTGCCCGGCGACGACGACGCGGTGGAGGAGTCCCTGCCGGTCCGGCTGCCCGCGGACCTGCCGCCGCGGACCCGGCAGGCCCTGGAGTTCGCGCTCCGGGCGGCGGCCCAGGCGGTGCTGGCCGGCCGGGTGCGGGTGACCGGGGCGTCCGGCCCGGACCGCGCGGAGCTGGCCTTCGACGTGCGGCAGTCCGAGCTGCCCGAGGCGCTGGCCGAGCGGCCGGCCGCCGGCCGGGAGGAGCGCCGGGCCGCCATGGTCGCCCGGATCCGCGCGGCCAACGCGGAGACGCTTGAGCGGCTGAAGGACCTGTGACCGGGCAGCGGCCCGGCGACGACGTCGAGTACCTCGACCTGGCGGACGTCAGCTACCTCGCCGGCGGCCCGGAGAACATCCGCGACGAGGGCGCGCTGCTCTTGGCGCTCGGCCGCCCGCGGGCGACCGTGTTCGGCGCGGACGCCTACCCCGACCTCTGGACCAAGGCGGCCGCGCTCGGCCAGAGCCTCGCCCGCAACCACCCGCTGATCGACCGGAACAAGCGCACCGCCTTCGAGGCGATGCTGCTCTTCCTCGACTACAACGCCGAGCCCTACACCGACCCGCACCCGGACGACGCCGTCGCCTTCGTGCTCCGCCTGGCCACCGGCGGCTACGACGACGCGGTGGCCCTCGCCGCCAAGGACCTCAGGGCCCTGCTCGGCCGCTGAGCGGGGGCGGCCCCGGCGGCCCGGGCGCGGGCGGGGGGGGCGCCCCCCCCCCCCCGCCCCCCGGCCCCCCCCCCCCCGGCCCCCCCCCCCTGCCCGCCTCCCCCCCCACACCCCCCGCCAGCCCCCCCCAC